>NZ_JBEYVB010000011.1:0-204592 GCF_040643815.1 Micromonospora sp. NPDC047074 | reverse complement strand
GTGTTTTTTTCGTCGTGGGCGGTGGATGCGGTGGCGCGGGTGGTGGGTGGGGGTGTGGGGTTGCGGGAGTGGTTGGCGCCGCGTCGGGTGCCTTTTGTGCGGGTGACGGGTGGGGGTGTGGTGGTGCCGGGGCTACCGGCCCGACCCGTCGACGCCGTACGCCTCCGGGTGCTGGAGCTGTGCGACGGGCGCCGCACCGCCGCGCAGATCGCCACGGCGGCCGCACTGTCGCAGCCGGACTGCGTCGCCGCGCTCGACGACCTCGTCCGGCGCCGCTGGATCACCTGGCGACTGGACATCCCCGCCGACGTACGGCCGGAACGCCACCTGCGCCGCTGGCTGGAACGGGTCGGCGACCCGGACCTCCGCCAGCGCGGGCTGGCCGCGCTCGACGTCCTGGAACGGGGCCGCGACCGGGTCCGGGCCGCCACCGACGCGGACGCGCTCGCCGCCGCGCTGGCCGCGTTGGAGGCCGACTTCGTGGCGCTGACCGGCACCGCCGCCGCCCGGGAGAAGAGTTCCGGCACCGCCCCCTGCCGCACCCTCGTCTACGCCGACTCGCGGCGCTCGGCCCGCGTCCAGCTCGGCCGGCCGGTGCTGGACGCCCTCGCCCCCCTCGACGGGCTGCTGACCTCCGCCGGCTGGCTCACCGCGAGCCTCGCCGACCGGGTACGCCGCCGCGCCCGCGCCGTCCACGACCGGCTCCGGGCCGGCACCGACGGCCCGGTGGACCTGGCCGCGTTCTGGTTCGCGTGCATGCCGATCCTGCACGGCGACGCGGTCGCCGACGCGCGGGAACTCCAGGAGGAGTTCCAGCGGCGCTGGGCCGACGTGCTGGACGTCCCGGCCGGCGCCCGCCGCGTACAGCGCGACGGACGGGACATCGCCGACCGGCTCCGGCGCGCGTTCGCCGGGCCGGGCCGGGGCTGGACCGCGGCCCGCTATCTCAGCCCTGACGTGCTGATCGGCGCCACCGACGCCGACGCGGTCGAGCGCGGCGACTTCACCCTGGTCCTCGGCGAGCTGCACGTGGCCACGAACACCCTCGGGGCGAACCTGTTCGTCCAGCAGCACCCCGCGCCCGCGGACCTGTTCGCGCAAACCGATCGCGACCACCCCGGCCCGAGGCTGCTGCCGCTGCTGCCCAAGGAGCACCGGGCCCGGCTGTCCATCCGGGTACGCCAGTGCCTGGTCCGGCCCGAGGACTACCAGGTCGCGCTCGTCGACCAGACCGCCGACCCGGAGCTGCCGCGCACCGTCAACAGCGCCGACGCCGTGGTCGAGCCGCGCGGCGACCAGCTCGTGGTCGTACTCCCCGACGGGGCGGCCTTCGACGTCCTCGACGTCTTCTCGCACGTGCTCACCACGCTGGTGATGGACCTGTTCCGGATCCTGCCCGACGCCGACCATTCGCCGCGGGTCACGGTGGATCGGATGGTGGTGGCGCGGGAGTCGTGGCGGTTTGTGGCGGGTGAGTTGGGGTTCGTTGATGAGCGGGTGGAGTCGCGGCGGTTTGTGCGGGCGCGGCGGTGGCGGGCGGGGTTGGAGTTGCCGCGGTGGGTGTTCGTGACGGTGCCGGGGGAGCCGAGGCCGTTTTTTGTGGATTTTGATTCGCCGGTGTACGTGAACATTTTTGCGAAGGCGGTGCGGCGGTTGGTGCGTCGTGATGGGGGTGGTCGGTTGACGGTGACGGAGATGTTGCCGACGCCGGAGCAGGTGTGGTTGAGCGATGACGTGGGGAATCGGTACACGTCGGAGTTGCGGTTCGTGGCGGTGGACCAGACCCGCGCGTGAGAGCGATGGTGGGTTCGGCGTCGGACCGTCGGTGACGCAACTCGGTCGGCAGCACCGCCAGCGCGATCAGCGCGCCGAGCAGGCCCGTCGCGGCGAAGCCCCAGGCCGGTGCGGAGGCATCGATCACCGCCCCGGCCAGCGGGGCGCCGAGCGCCAGCCCCAGCGTCATCGCCGAGCCGTGCATGCCCATCGCCTCACCCCGCACGCCCGCCGGCACCAGCCGGCTCACCGCGTCGGCGGTGGCGGCTACGGTCGGCGCGGTGAGCGCCCCGGACGGCAGCAGCACCAGGGCCAGTAGCCACCATTCGCCGCTGCCCAGACCGACCGGAACGGTGACCAGGCCAAGGGCAAGGGTGAGGCGCAGCGACGATACCGGGCGGGACAGCGCACCGTAGGTGAGGCCGCCGACCAACGAGTACGAGGCCCACAGCGCCAGCACCACACCGGTCCAGTCGACGTGACCGGCGTCGCGCAGCACCGCCACCACCGTCACCTCGGTGCCGGCGATCACCAGCGTGCTGGCCGCGCCCCCGGCGAGCAGCCCGATCAGCCGTGGGGTCAGCCACTGCCGGCGGGGCAGCGGCTGCGCCGGAGCCGGCTCCTCGTCCCGTGCCCGGGTCGGCGGGTCGAGCACCAGCAGGGTGAGTCCGGCCAGAACGATGCCGGCGCCGACGGCGTACATGGTCCGGCTGGGCGAGACCTGGGTGGCCAGGGCCACCGCCGCCGCCGGCCCGATCATGAAGCTGAGTTCGACCGACATCGAGTCCAACGCGTACGCCTGCCGGCGCCGGACCGGCGGCACCAGCGCGGCGATCGACTGCCGGATCACGGAGAAGACCGGGAGGGCGAGCAGCCCGCCGACGAACGCGCCGCCGAGCAGCACCGGGTACGGCAGGACCGGCGCCGTCCCCCAGAACAGCGCCGTGACCGCCGTGGTCAGCAGCAGCATCGGCCGCAGGCCGCGCCGATCGACCAGCCGTCCGAGCAGTGGTGCGCCGAGCGCCGAACCGACAGTCATCGCGGCCCCGACCAGTCCGGCGGCGAGATAACCGTGGCCCAGATCGAGCACGTGCAGCGTCATCACCACCGCGGTTGCCGCCACTGGCAGCCGGGCAAGGATCGCGACCAGCAGCAGGGGCCGCAACCCCGGCAGCGCGAGCGCGTCCCGGTAAGGCCGCACATCCAACACGTCCGTACCTCCCGGGCCGTCCAAGACCGAAGCCGTCCCCGTGTACGCCGGATCAGTCGGGCATGCGGTCGACCGTATTACCGGCCCAGGCGGTCAGGCCAGCGGCCGATACGCGACATCGACAGTGCCCAGAAGCCGATTCCGCCAAGGCGATGGACGCCTCCTGGGCGACGAACGGGAGGGTGCCCTGCCGCGCTCCAGAGCCGCGCCAGGGCCCTCAATGGAGGCTCTCAGCAAGAGAAGGACCTCGGTCGGGCCCGACGCCAGGGCTGCCTCTTCGTGACGTGCGTCACATCAGACCCGGGCGGGCGGGGCTGCCCCAGGGGCGTCACGAACCGGCTCGTGACAGGCGCGCGCCCGGTTCAGCCCACCCCGATGGTCACGGCGAGGTGGGCGAGCGTCGTCGGCGCGGCGGAATCCCGGGCGACCTGGGCGAGGATGTCGCGGCCGGCTGGCCGCTGCCGGATCTCGGCCGGTGCGATTCGGTCGGCCTCCATTAGGACGCGGCCGGCACCGACCGGGTCGGCGGCGTGCAGGTGGGCGCGGGCGACATCGATGTACGCGGCGCGGGGATCAGCCACCGCCAGCCGTCCCGCCCGGTCACCTCGATACCATGTCCAGCGTACGCACCCCCCGCTCAACCTTGTCCACCCAACTCTTCGACTTACCCAACCGATCCGCCAACCCCGGACGTGAGACGCAGGCACCTTCCTAAAGCCACCACCATCGGCCCGATCGCGGCCAACGAGCTGATCCAATCCGGTTCACCGCCGCCCTCGCCAGCCAGGGCTCCGGCAAAGTCGGGCCACTAAGCTCCGCGCATGCAGCATTGCCGACTTTCCTCCACCAAACGCACAGCGATCGGGGCGTTACTGCTGGTCTTGGCTGTGGCCGGCTGCGACTCCAAGGCGGAATCGTCCTCCGATGCCACGTGGTCGAGCCCTGACACCGCCGCTACCGCGACCACCTCCCGCGCTGCTTCCCCCTCAAGTCCCCGTGACGCCGAACCTTCCGCATCTTCCTCCCCCACCGCGGACGAGTCACGGGAGGCCGAAGCGGCACAGGAGCCCAAAGCAGCAAAGAGGACGGAGGCGCCGAGCGGGGGCGGCACCAAGTACACGGCGTGCGCCGACGGCGACTGCAAAGTGTCCTTCTCCGGTTCGGTCAAATTCCCACTCGGCAGGTGGACGGTGTCGTCCTCCGTGGAGGATGGCGGTGTCAGGGTGCGACTGACCGACGCCAATGGCAGGGGCGGCGGTGGCGGCTTCATGGCAGGGCCCGGGTGCACTGTGGCGATACATGCCGACGGCGGCGGGCGAGTCGGATGCGACCAACCCGGAGCCGAACCCGAACCGGGCGGGTGGGTCGTACACCTGCTGGAACTGGACGGGGACACCGCTGTCATCCGAGCGATCCTGGGCTGACTGTGAGGAATGCTGTCGCAGCCTGATTCTGCCGGGCTGTGGTCTGGTGGCCGTGCGTGTGACCCTTGGTCTGATTAGCTTCGTGCCTTTGAGCTGACTTGTCTACGCACGGTCACCGGCCCCTCCGCCGGCATCGACTTCCTGCGCGCCGCCCAAGCCATCCAGATCCGCAGACGCCGCCTCGACCAGCCGAAACGCTTCACCACCGAGACCGTCTACGCCATCACCGATCTCCGCGTCCACGGAGGACGTTGCGGGGTGGTCGCTACCGGGCAGCCTGTGGTTCGGCAGGTCGGGCAGCGTCCGTCGGGTCCGGGTCGGTGGTGGCGGAGGATGGCGCGGGCGGTGAGGATCAGCCGGTTGCGGATCTGCGCCAGGGACAGCAACGGCGCGGTCACCGTTCAGCCCACCCCGATGGTCGCGGCGAGTTGGATAAGCGTCGTCGGGGCGGTGGATTCCCTGGCGATCTGAGCGAGCATGTCACGGCCGGCGGGGCGGTGTCGGATCTCGGCCGGTGCGATCCGGTCCGCCTCCACCAGCACCCGGCCGGCACCGACCGGGTCGTCGGCGTGCAGGTACGCGCGGGCGGCATCCACGAGGTACGCGGCGCGGTGCTCGGCGCTCAGCCACCGCCACCCGTCCCGCCCGGTCACCCTCTCGTGCCGGGCCACGGCCTCCTCGGCGTCGCCCCGTTCCACTGCTACGGCGACGCGGGCCAGTTCCACGGCCGTCGGCCCGAACCCGGTGCGATGGTGGTCGTGCCCGTCTCCCACCCGCGCCGCTATCTCGCCGGCCTCAACCAGCAGGCCGACGGCGGCCCGATCGTTCCCGTCGCGGGCGGACGCCAGTGCAGCCTGTACCAGCAGCGTCCCGCACAGCGACAGCTCCGCCGGGTCGCCGGACCCGCTCGTCGGCGGCGCGATGCGGTACGCGGCGGCCAGCATCACCGACTTCGCCACCCGCGCCCGCCCCGCAGCATGCAACACCTGCCCCAACTGCACGGCAGCGGCAGCCACCAGCACCCGGTCACCGGTGGCGGCGAGCATCGCCCGGTCCACCGCCAACCACGCCACATCCGGGGCGCCGAGCTTCACCAGCACCGAACCGGTCACCCGGTACGCCTCCACCAGCGGCACCCGCCCCGCGCCGGGATCGCGGGCATGGGCGCGCTGCGCCTCGGCCAGCAGCCCCGGCACCAGGTCGACCACCTGTGGATAGCGGGCATGCTGGAACGTGGTCCACACGTGCCCGGCCTGCCGCACCAACCGGTCCAACGGCAGCACCCGGTCAGATGTCGGGCGCTCCAGCGCGATCTCGTACGAAGACAGAGCCGTCCGAACCCGCTCGACACTCTCGACGCGCTCGGCCATTCCGGCCGGCTTGGCGTCGCGGCCGAGCAGAACCGCCGTGTCGATGCGCAGCACGGCGGCGATGTCCCGAAGCGTCGACACCCTGTCCAGGGAACGGACACCCCGCTCGACCTTGTCCACCCAACTCTTCGACTTCCCCAACCGATCCGCGAGCACCTGCTGCGAGAGCTTGCGCCGCCCCCGCCAGTACGCCACCCGCCGACCCACCGGCAACAACTCACTGTTGTCCACGACGCCACCGTCGATCCGGCACCGCTCGGGTCGTCTCCTCGGCCGGTATTCGATCCGCCTCGGCCCGCGCGAGAATCCGTTCGCGGGCAGCCTCCCGTTCCGCTGCCTGGATCTGCTCGCCTCGGTTCGTGGCTGGAGCGTCCTCGCTCATCCCTACCTCCGCTGGTAGGGGCGCGGCGGCGTGCTCTGAAAGGACCGACACCGCCGCGCCCGACTCCGAGCGGGTCACGCATTCCCGGTACCGAAGACCGTGGCGTACTCGCCCTGGTCACAGCATCGGGTGATCAGGCGGTCACGTTCCAGGTGGCACGCGTCCGGTCAGGTGTCCATGGACGCGGACAGGTTACGGACAAGAGCGGACAACCGGCCGGACCGGTTCCGGGCAGCGATCGACCGCGCCCGCTCCACCGACTGAGCTGCGCCGTCCCGCTCGCCAATTGCCAGTTGGGCCCCGGCAAGGTGGCACACGTAGGTGCCGGTCCAGTCGGCCGAAGCCGAGTCGACGTCCAAACCGTCGAGGCCGGCGGTCAACAACTCCACTGCCTGTTCGTGCTGCCCCAGCGCGGCCCGGGTGGTGCCCGCCTCCAGGTCGAAGAACGCCCGGTCCCGGTAGTAGTCCCACGGCGGCATCTCGCCCTTGTGCTCCAACGCGGCTACCGCCCGTTCATCGGCCGCCGCCGCCGTACTGATCGCGGCCTGCCAGTCGTCAGCGAGGACGTATGCGCGGGCAAGCTGGTAGTGGTCGTACGCCAGCTGCCCTGGCGACATCCCCGGCCTGGTCAGCGCCGCTCGGGTCACGCCAAGCAGGGCACCGACGTCCCCCGTCTGCCCGGCCAGATCGGCGCGGAAGGACAGCACCGTACCCAGCAGCGCGTCATGACCGCTCTCGACGGCCCACTCCAACGCCTGATTCAGCCAGTGCCGGGACCAACCGTGATCACCTGCGGCGATACCCAGCCAACCGGCGAACTGCGCCCACTGCGCGGCCTGGTCGACCAGCCGGCGCCGCAGGTCGTCGTGCGCCTCGCGGGCCAGGTGGCTGACGAGATCCAGGTTCGCCTGGACCGCCGGCATGACGGCGGCAGCACCGAGAACATCGTCAAGACGGCGTTGACTGGCCAGGAGATCCGCGAGCGCGTCGACCGTAGCCGGGTCAGTCCGCGTCGGATGACGAGCGGCGAAGGCGATCCGGTCGGCACCGTCGCCCGGCAACTCGGGCGGACGCGCCAACGCCATCAGTCGGCCACCCGTGCCGAGAGCGTCATCCAAGCGTCTCGCCACGTCATCGCTCGGTTGCCGTCGCCCAACTTCCAGGTCGTGAAGCTGGCTCTTGCTCTGGTAAACCACGTGCGAGAGAGCGCGAAGCGAGATCCGGGCCTCGGTACGCAGCCGGCGAAGCTCCGCACCGAAGCGCGGGTCAGCAATGGGCGACACGACGTACTCCCAGGTAGAGGGCTGGGGCGGCGGTCCCGCCGGCCTCTACCCCGACGGGCCGCCGCATCGGACGGTACACCCGCGCTCCACGCAATGTGACGCCGCGCGCCCCCCGTGTCGAGACATCACTTGGCGTCGTATTGATCAACGGTGGGGGCGTAGTCGATCAAGGCGGACGACTTGGCTTCTGAACTGCTGTTACGCCTGGCACTGATGGTCAGCGTGGGGCACCGTCCGGCTGGATCCATCTGCGTTCGGGACCTCGGGCGATTGTCCGCGTTCGGCGCCTGGCGGCTGCCCTCGTCCCGGCCGGTTGCTGTCACTGTCAAGGTCGACAACTCGAATTACGGGCTCGGTTAGTCGTCCTCGTCCAGGAGACCGAATGCCTCCGGCGCATCTTCGGCGAAGCTCGAAGAACGCCAGGCACTCAAGCAAGCTGTCGAGCACTGCCGTGAAGACCGGGTCAGGCGTGCACACGCGGCTGCAGACCGCGCCGCCGTTGACCCATCTTGCCCCCCTGCATCGGGCACGGACCGGGCACGCGGCAGACAATGGCCCGGCGTCCGCGAGGGTCGCAGCCAGGTCTCCGTTGTATGTAGCGTGCGGAAATGACAAGAAGCCAGCGACTCGCGGACCAACTGGACCGGCACTGGCACAAGAACCTGCGGCCGCGGCTGCACGGTCTTGCCGACGAGGAGTACTTCTGGGAGCCGGTGCGCGGCTGCTGGAGCATCCGCCCACGTGGCACGTCGGCCGCACCGATGTCGGCAGGTTCGGGGGGATGGACGATGGACTCCGCGTCCCCTGACCCAGTGCCGGCGCCGGTGACCACGATTGCCTGGCGTTTGGCGCACATCATCGTCTCCTGCCTGGGCTATCGGGTCGGATGGCACTTCGGCGGCCAGGACGTCGACTTCCAGACATTCGCCTACGCGGGGACCGCTGAGGAGGCGCTGAAACAGCTCGATGAGATGTATGGGAGATGGAACGCGGGGGTCCGCGAGCTCTCGGACGCTGACCTGGAGAATCCGCCCACCGTGGGTCCCGAGCGGTTTCCCATGGAGGGCATCGTCCTGCACGTCAACAGGGAGCTGATTCATCACGGCGCCGAGATTTCCCTGCTGCGCGACCTCTACCGCTGGCAGGACGGAGCCGTACCACGCCGAATATGACTTTCCGGTAACCCCTCCCGGCTGAATCACGCACGCGAGGGTGCGGCCGGCCCGGCCGATGCCGGCGGGAGGTCGCCAGCAGGCGGGGCCGAGCCGGCCCGGCCCCGCACGTCAAGCGGGAGGTCACCGGGCGTCTCAGCGGGCAGTGGACGCCGGGTGGGAGCGGGTCCGGCGGGCACTTCCGCGGGCCGGGCCGGGGCGTGGCGTACGGACCGGCTCGCCGTGGCCGCCGTGGCCAGCGTCAGCATCCAGGCGGCCAGCACCCAGAGGCTGACCGTCGCCCCGACGTGTTCGAGCAGGAAGCCGCCGACCAGGGGGCCGAGCGGCACACCGCCCATGGCGATCATGCCGCTGGCCCCGAGCACCCTGCCCTGGATCCGGTCCGGGGTGATGGCCAGCTGGTACGAGGAGATGGCGATGTTCCAGATCGGCCCGATGAACGACATGAGCGTGAAGACCGCGCCGAGCCAGTACGGGCCGGACGCCAGCAGGAGCAGCGGGAGCAGCAGGGCCCACGCCCAGTTCGCCCCGATCACCACGACGTTCATCGGCAGGCGCTTCTTGATGGCGGGGGAGAGCAGCGACCCGACCACCCCGCCGACCGCGCCGAGGCCCAGCATCACCCCCACGGCGGACGACGACGCGCCGTGCCCGTCGGCGATCACGATGATGACCAGGACGAGCGCCCCGAACAGCAGGTTGCTGCCGGCGATCAGCAGCGTGGTGGTCCGCAGGAACGGCTGACGCCAGAGCCAGACCACGCCCTCGGCGATCCCATTCGGACGTCGCGCCCCGCCCCGGTCGCCCTGCAGGTCGCTGCGGATGAGCAGCAGCGTGCACAGCGAGGCGACGTAGGTGAGCATGTCGAACAGGAACGGCACCGCGCGGCCGAGCCCGAACAGCAGGCCGCCCAGCGGCTGGCCGAGCATCGCGCTGCCCCGTACCCGGATCTCGTTGCGCGACATCGCCAGGGTCAACTGCGAGGAGTGCACCACGTGGGGGATCGCCGCCGCGGCCGCGATCCGGTAGCACACCGCCATCGACCCCTCGACGAAGCCGACCGCGAGGATGTGTGGCAGGTGCAGCCGGCCGGCCAGCAGCGCCAGCACCAGGCTGCCCAGGGCCAGCGCGCGCAGCACGTCCGCCCAGATCATCACCCTCCTGCGGTCGTACCTGTCGACAAGCACACCGGCCGGAAGCTGGAGCAGTAGCTGCGGTAACAGGGCCACGAACCCGGTGAGCCCGGCGTCCGCGGGCGAGCCGGTGAGGGCGAGGACCAGCAACGGGTACGCGACGGCGGAGGCGTAGGAGCCGAGGTTCGATGCCGCCGTCCCCGTCCAGAGCAGCAGGAAGTCCCGGTTGCGGCGGAGCGGCGGCACCTGTGTCGACATGGGTCGATGCTGCGTGCTCGTGGGCGCGGTCGGATGAGAAGGAGCGGCGGCAACGGAGGCAGACGTGAGCGCGGGCGGATCTGCCGACCTGACCCTCACCCCCGGCACGCGGGCGCCGTCACGCTGGGTCCGGCCGTCGCCGGCACCGGTGGCCCGCAACGGTACGGGCGGCGGTCACGACCGGGACCGTAGGGCTGTGCGGCTTCCGGAGTCGACCGACTGCCAGCACAGAAAGGCCAACCATGAGCACGAGCTCGATCTCCCGCGAGGAGCTGCTCCAACGCCGGTTGCGCGGATTGGCGACCCGACCGGACGCCGGCATCGGCCGGGTGCGTCGCGACGGTGCCCTGCCGGTGTCGTTCGCCCAGCGCCGGCTCTGGGTGCTCGACCAGATGCAGCCCGGCAGCACCGAGTACCTGATACCGGTGCGGCTGCGGCTGCGGGGCGTGCTGGACGCGGCCGCACTGCGCCGCGCCCTGGACGAGATCGTGGCCCGCCACGAGGTGCTGCGCACCCGCTACGTCGCCACCGACGGGGAACCGGTCCAGCTCGTCGACCCGCCCGCGCCGCTGCCCTGGGAACACACCGACCTGTCCGGGACCGACCGGGACGCCGCCGATCGGCTGCTCGCCGAGCTGGTCGAGACGGGCGCCCGGCGTCCCTTCGACCTGGCGGCGGAGTGGCCGGCGCGGGCGGCGCTGGTGCGACTCGCCGACGACGAGCACGTCCTGCTGCTGACCCTGCACCACATCGCCGCCGACGGCTGGTCCGAGTCGGTCCTGCTCGCCGAGCTGGACACCCTGTACGCCGCGTTCGCCGCCGGGCAGCCCGCACCGCTTTCGCCGCTGCCCGTCCAGTACGCCGACTTCGCCGCGTGGCAGGCCGAGCGGCTCTCCGGCGCGCGCCTGTCCGCGCAGCTCGACCACTGGCGTACGGCCCTGGCCGGGCTGACGCCGTTGGAACTGCCGACCGACCGCCCCCGCCCGGCCGCGCGTGACAACGCGGGCGCGGCGGAGTCGTTCACCGTGCCGGCCGACCTGGCCGCCGCCCTCGTCCGGCTGGGACGGGCCCACAGGGCGACCCCGTTCATGGTGCTGCTCGCCGCCTTCAAGCTGCTGCTGGCCCGCCACTGCGGCCAGTCCGACGTGGTGGTCGGCAGCCCCGTCGCCGGTCGGGACCGGGCCGACATCCAGGGCCTGATCGGCCTGTTCGTCAACATGGTGACGCTGCGCACCGAGGTCGACCGCCGGTCCACCTTCGGGGAGCTGCTGACGCGGGTCCGGGAGACCGCCCTGGAGGCGTACGCGCACCAGCACGTCCCCTTCGAGCGGCTGGTCGACGACCTGGAGCCGGTCCGGGACCCGTCGCGCACCCCGCTGTTCCAGGTGGTGTTCCAGGTCGAGGACACCCCGACGGCGGCGACGCCGGCGGGAGACGCCACGGTGGTCGCCGAACGGGAGCCGGTCGGCTGGGAGGTGGCCAAGTACGACCTGAGCCTCAGCCTCGCTCCCCGCCCCGACGGGACGATGGCCGGCAAGCTGGAGTACGCCACCGCACTCTTCGACGCGACCACCGTGCGCCGGATGGTGGGCCACTACCTGCGGCTGCTGGAGAGCGTGGCGGCCGACCCGGACCGGCCGGTCGGCCGGCTGGCGCTGCTCACCGACGCCGAGCGCCGTCACCTGCTCGCCGAGCGCAGCGGCCCCGGGGAGAGCTTCGCCGTGGGGCGGACCCTGCCGGAGCTGTTCCGCGAGCAGGCGCGGCGCACCCCGGACTCGATCGCGGTCACCGGCCCCGGCGGCGCGCTGACGTACGCGGAACTGGACGAGCGGGTCGACCGGCTCGCCCACCACCTGCGTACCCTCGGCGCCGGCCCGCAGACGCTGGTGGGGGTCTGCCTGGACCGCCGGGTGGAGCTGGTCGTGGCGCTGCTCGCCGCGCTACGGGCCGGTGCCGCCTACCTGCCGCTGGACCCGGGACAGCCCGCCGACCGGCTGCGGTACATCCTCGACGACGCCGGCGCCACAGTCGTCGTCACCCACAGCGACCTGGCCGGGCGGCTCCCGGCCGGTGGGGTGCCGGTGGCGCTTGTCGACCGGGACCTGCCGCAGCGGCCCGCCGCGCCGCCGCCGCTGCCGGCCGGGTCGCCCGACGACATCGCCTACGTCATCTACACCTCCGGCTCGACGGGACGACCGAAGGGCGTGCCGGTCAGCCACGCCAACGTCGTACGCCTCTTCGACTCCTGCCGCGCGGACTTCCGCTTCGGCCCCGACGACGTGTGGACGCTGTTCCACTCCTACGCGTTCGACTTCTCCGTCTGGGAGCTGTGGGGTCCGCTGCTGCACGGGGGACGCCTCGTCGTCGTGCCGTTCGACGTGTCCCGTTCCCCGCACGACTTCCTGGAGCTGCTGGTCGCCGAGCGGGTCACCGTGCTCAACCAGACGCCGTCGGCCTTCCGCACCCTGGTCGAGGCGGTCACCGAGACGGACGTGGCACCCGGGACGCTGGCGCTGCGGACGGTGATCTTCGGGGGCGAGGCCCTCGACGTCGCCGACCTGGCCCCGTGGTTCGCCCGGTTCGGCGCGGACGGCCCCGAGCTGGTGAACATGTACGGGATCACCGAGACGACGGTGCACGTGACGTACCGGCCGATCCGGCCGGAGGAGACAGCCGGCGGACCCCGCAGCCCGATCGGTCGTCCCCTGCGCGACCTGCGGCTCTACCTGCTCGACGACGACCTGGAGCCCGTGCCGGTCGGCGTACCCGGGCAGATCTTCGTCGCCGGCCCCGCCCTGGCCCGCGGCTACCTCGGCCGGCCGGCGCTGACCGCCGAACGCTTCGTCCCCGACCCGTACGGCCCGACGCCGGGCGCGCGCATGTACCGCAGCGGCGACCTGGCCCGCTGGGTCCTCGACGGTGACCTGGAGTTCCTCGGGCGGGCCGACGACCAGATCAAGATCAGGGGACACCGGATCGAGCCGGGCGAGATCGAGGCGGCCATCCGCACGCACCCGGGCGTCGAGGGCGCCGTCGTGGTCGCCCACCGCGGCAGTGGGGACCGGGAGGACCGGCTCGTCGCCTACGTCGCCGCCGCGGCCGGCGCGATCGACGTGCCGGGGCTGCGCGAGCACCTCGGCGAGCGCCTGCCGTCGTACATGGTGCCGGCGATCTTCGTGCCGCTGGACGCGATCCCGATGACCGGCAACGGCAAGGTCGACCGGCGGGCGTTGCCCGACCCGGGCGCGGGCGGGACGCTCGACCAGACCGGCCAGGTGGCCCCGCGCAGCCCGCTGGAGCAGCTCATGGCCGAGGCGTGGGGCGCGGCGCTCGGCGTCGAGGCGCTCGGCGTGCACGACAACTTCTTCGCCCTCGGCGGCGACTCGATCCGGGCCATCCGGGCCGTCGGCGCGTTGCGCCGGCAGGGCATCGACGTGACGGTGCGGGACCTGATGCTGCACCAGAGCGTCGACAGCCTGAGCCGACTCGTCGCGTCGGCGTCCGACTGCGGGCCGGCGGGCGCGGCGGACCTGCCGGCCGGCGCCGAGGAACAGCGGGTCGCCCCCTTCGCGCTGCTCGCCGACGCGGAGCGGGCGGCACTACCGCCGCACGTGGTGGACGCGTATCCGCTGTCCATGGTGCAGGCCGCCATGGTCTACCAGATGCTCGCCGACGACGACAGCCCGTACCACAACATCACCCTGTTCCCGATTGTGGACGACGCGCCGTTCTCGCTGCCCGCGCTGCGCCGGGCGGCGGCGCTGCTGGCCGGCCGGCACGAGATCCTGCGGACCAGCTTCAGCCTCGATGAGCACCGGGAACCGCTGCAACTGGTCCACGCGACGGGCAGCGTCCAGGTGGGCTACGACGACCTGCGTGGTCGCTCCGAACAGGAGACCGAGCGTACGCTGCGCGAGTTCACCGCGCGGGTCCGGCGGGAACCGTTCGACACCAGCCAGGCCCCGATGCTGCGCTTCCACGTGCACCAGACCGCCGAGGACCGGTGGACGTTCTCCTTCATCGAGTGCCACGCCATCCTGGACGGCTGGAGCCACCACTCCCTGATCGCCGAATTGTTCGCCGACTACCGGAGCATCCGCGACGGCCGCGACCTCGACAGCCGGCCCGCCCACACCGTCCGGTACGCCGACTTCATCGCCGCGGAGAGGCGGTCCCTGGAATCGGCGGCGGACCGGCAGTTCTGGACCGACCGGCTGGCGCGGTTCGACCGGGTCCCCCTGCCGGCGAGCTGGGCCGCCGAGCCCGGCGCTGACGAGCGGCCGTACAAGATCGGGTTGTCGTTCGCCGACCTGGAGCCGGGCCTGCGGCGGCTGGCCGTCGCCGCCGGGGTGCCGCTGAAGAGCGTGCTGTTCAGCGCCCACCTGGCGGTGCTCCGGGCGGTCTCGGGAACGCACCGCTTCCACAGTGGCCTGGTCTGCAACGGCCGGCTGGAGACCGAGGGCGGTGAGACGGTCCGTGGCATGCACCTGAACACGCTTCCGGTCGGCGTCGAGCTGACCGGGTCGACCTGGACCGACCTCGTGCGGCAGGTCTTCGCCGAGGAGGTGGCGCTCTGGCCGCACCGGCGTTTCCCCCTGCCGGAGATCCAGCGCCGGTGGGGCGACGGCACGCCCGTAGTCGAGGTCGCCTTCACCTACCTGGACTTCCACGTGCTCGACCGGGGTGGCATCGATTCGGCGAAGGTCGTCGACGACAGCCCCAACGAGTTCGCCCTGAACACCTGGACCTTCCCCGGTGTGCTGTTCTTCTCCGCCCGACCCGAACGGATCAGCCGGGCCGACGGCCAGCGGCTGGCCCGGATGTACCGGCGGGTCCTGGAGGCGATGGCGGCCGACCCGGCCGGGGACGCCGGCGGCGCGGCCCTCGACGCGGCGGAGACGGACCGGATCGCCGAGTTCTCCACCGGCCCCGAGGTGGACTACCCGGACCTGTGCGTGCACGAGATGTTCGAGCGGCAGGTGGCCCGGACCCCGGACGCGGTGGCGCTGCGGACGGCGGACGGCGGCACGGTCAGCTACGCGGAGCTGGACAGCCGCGCCAACCGCCTCGCCCACCACCTGCGGGCCCACGGCGTGGGCGCGGAGACGCGGGTGGGCGTGCTGCTGCGCCGTGGCCCGGAACTGGTCGTCGCGCTGCTGGCCGTGCTCAAGGCGGGCGGCGCGTACCTGCCCTTCGACCCGAACCACCCGACCAGTCGGATCCAGGCCCTGCTCGGTGAGGCCGGGCTGGCCCTGGTGGTCACCGAGTCGGCGCTGGCCGACCGGGTCTCCGCGGCGGTGCCGGCGGTGGTGGTCGACGCCGACCCGGCCATCGCCGGGCGCTCGCCCGATCCGCTGGGCCGCACCACCACCCCGGACGCCCTGGCCTACCTGATCTACACCTCCGGCTCCACGGGCGCGCCGAAGGGGGTGATGATCGAGCACCGCAACCTGGTCAACCACGTCTTCTGGGCGATCGAGGCGTTCGCCCCGCGCGGCGGCGTCGGCGCCCCCCTGTACTCGTCGATGGCCTTCGACCTGCCCCTGACCGCCGTGTACCCGGCGTTGCTGTCCGGCCAGGCGCTGACGCTCACCCCGGACGACGGCACCCCCGGCCTCGACGGGCTGGTGGAGGCGCTGCGTGCCGGGGGGTTCGGGCTGCTGAAGGCCACGCCGACGCACCTGGCGATCCTCAACCGGTCGCTGACGCCCGCGCAGCTGCGGAACGCGACCGGGCGGATCGTGTCCGGCGGTGAGGAGCTGACCCGGGAGATGGTGGACGAATGGGCCCGGCACGCGCCGGACACGGTCATCGACAACGAGTACGGGCCCACCGAGACGACCGTCGCCTGCTGCTACGTGGAGAGCACCGCCGGGGAACTGGCGGCGGGCGTGCTGCCGATCGGCCGGCCGATCAGCAACACGGTGCTGCGGGTGCTGGACGCCGGCATGCGTCCCGTGCCGGTCGGGGTGCCCGGCGAACTGTACATCGGCGGGGCGCAGGTGGGCCGGGGCTACGTGGGGCGGCCGGACCTGACCGCCGAGCGTTTCGTGCCCGACCCGTACGCGGCGCGTCCCGGGGCGCGGCTGTACCGCACCGGGGACCGGGCCCGCTGGCGTGCCGACGGAATGCTCGAGTTCCTCGGCCGCGCCGACAACCAGGTGAAGATCCGCGGCTACCGGATCGAACTCGCCGAGGTCGAGGCCGCCGTGCGGCGCCACGCCGACCTGCGCGACGTGGCGGTCCTCGCGCACACCGGCCCCGGCGGGGACCGGGAGCTGGTCGGCTACGTGGTGCCCGCCGGCCCGTTCGACCCGGTGGCCCTGGCCGACCGGATGGCCGCCACCGTTCCGGAATACCTGATCCCCTCGTCGTACGTGGTGCTCGACGAGTTGCCCATGACGCCGAGCGGCAAGGTGGACGCCAAGCGGCTGCCCGCTCCCGGGCCGGCCCGCGACAGCCGGCCCTACCGGGCCCCGCGCACGGCGGTGGAGAGCATCGTGGCCGCGGCCATCGCCACGGTCCTGGGCCTGCCGCGGGTCGGCGTGGACGAGCCGTTCACGGCGTTGGGACTGCACTCGATGACGGTGATGCGGGTGATCGTGGAGCTGCGGGAGCGGCACGGGCTCGCGGTGGCGTTCCGGGACTTCTACCGGCACCGTACGGTGCGGGAGTTGGCCTGCGCGGTCGACCCGGGGCAGCGCGACGGGCTGCGGCCCGCCGCCGCCGCGGACCCGGACGACCCGGCTGTCTGGGCGGCCGACGCCCTGCTGTGGTTCCGCCGCGACGGCGACCTGCCCCCGCTGTTCTGCGTCTATCCCGGCGGCGGGCAGTGGTACGTGCACCTGGCCGAGCAGCTGGAGCCGGGCCGCCCGGTCGCCGCGCTGGAGTGGCCGGGCCTGCACGGGCCCGTGCCCTCGCCGCAGAGCATCGGGCACGTGGCCGACATCTTCGTCGGTCAGCTCCGGGCGGTGCACCCCACCGGCCCCTACCACCTGCTGGGCTGGTGCGGAGCGGGGCCGGTCACCGGCGAGATGGCCGCCCGGCTGCTGCGGGAGGGCGAGCAGGTCACCTACGTGCTGCTCGACCCCGCACTGGACAGCCACACCCGGCGGAACCTGTGGGAGGAGTCCGCGGTGCTCGCCGAGGGCGAGGAACTGCTCGCCGAGCTGAACCGGACGACGGCACCGGACCGGATCGCCGAGCTGCAACGCCAGTTCGCGACGGTGCTCGACCGGGTGATCGACGAGGGCGCCAAGGTGGTCCCGCAGCCGGGCGACACGTTCTGGAGCGGACGGCTGCGGGTGTGGCGGGAACTGACCCAAGCGATGCTCGGCTACCGGGAGCGCCCCTACCCGGGGCGGATGGACCTGCTGGTGGGCGACGAACTCGCCGAGGGCCTGCACGAGGTCGCCTGGGGGCAGTCGTACGAGCAGTACCGGCAGCGGTGGACCGAGCTGACCCCCGGCGGCCTGCGGATCCAGCGGGTGGGTGGCGACCACCTGGGTGTCCTCAAGCCTCCGCACGTGGCCGGTCTCGCCAGCACGCTGACCGACCTGATGCGGCAGACCGAGCGCCTGGCGGCGACGGGGGAGGGCGCACCGCCGGTGGGCTGACCGAGGCGGCGGGAACGACCGGTATCCGGCGTGGGTGACCACGCCGGATACCGGCGTGTCGTGCCACCGTCCTTTATGCGTGCCCCACCCGCACATTCTTCGGAAGGCGGCGACACGCATCCGCTGCCATCGGCCCCCGACAATGCGATCGTGCGTATCGACGCAGGTCCCGGCGATCCGAGGAAACTGCGGGATCGTTCCCGATGTCGCCGGCCACGGGAATCGGCGACGCTCATCGGGCCGAGAAACATCCGTCCCCACAGCATGGAGGAACCGATGGGTGATCCCGTCCGCGTCAACGTCCTCGCCTCGGACCCGGTGCTGGAGGCCGGCGTGCTGAGCGCGCTGCGGGACATCTCGGACCTGGTCCCGGTGTCGGCGCGGGAGGCGGCGGACGTGTCGGTGGTGATCGTCGACGGGGTGGGGCCGCAGGCACTGGACGTGGTCCGCGGCGTGCGTAACGCGACCCACCGGCCGGAGGTGGTGCTCGTGGCGACCGACCTGACCGCAGCCGACGCCCTGCACGCGATCGCCGCCGGCGCCCGGGGCCTGCTGCGGCGCCGGGAGGCCGACTCGGCCAGGCTCACCCGTACCGTCCTCGCCGCCGCCCGGGGCGACTGCGCCCTGCCGCCCGACATGCTGACCTGGTTGCTGGAGCAGAGTTCGGGCAGCGGGGCAGCCGCCACGATCGGCAGGCACCACGCCGGCGCCGGCCTGAGCGAGCGGGAACGCGCCGTGCTCAACCTGGTGGCCGAGGGCCGGGAGACCGACGAGATCGCGCGGGAACTGTGCTACTCGCCGCGCACCGTGGTCAGCGTCGTGCACGACATCACCCACCGGTTCCAGTTGCGCAACCGGGCGCACGCCATCGCGTACGCCCTGCGGTCGGGGCTGTTGTGAGCGGCTGGGCCGACCCGCTGCGGGTACGCGTCGCGGTGGCCGACCCGCGCGGGCGGGAGGACCTGCTGGCGATGCTGACCGGCGGCGGGGTCGCCGTGGTGGACGAGGCGGACGGCCCCGCCGACGTGCTGCTGGCCGCGGCCGACACGCTCGACGAGGCGCTGGCGTTGTGCGACTCCCGTGGCCGGCCCGGCGGCGCCACCACACCGGCGCTGGCCATGGTCGGGGTGTTCGCCCCGGCCGCGATGCGACGGGCCATCGCCGCAGGGGTACGGACGATGCTGTGGCGGGCGGAGGCGACCCCGGCGAACCTGCTCGCGGCACTGCACTCCGCCCGGCACGGCGACGGGCGGCTGCCGTACGCCGTCCTGGTCCGGCTGCTCGGGGCCGAGCCGCGGCCGGCGTCCGCGCCCCCGTCACCACTGACCGTGCGGCAGACGGAGGTACTCGCGTTGATGGCCGAGGGGCACGGCAACGCGGCGATCGCCCGGATGCTGCGCTGCTCCGAGCACACCGTCAAGAACGTCAGCTACGAGCTGATGGCCCGGTTGCAGGTGCGCAACCGGGCCCAGGCGGTGGCCCGCGCGGTGCGCGCCGGCCTGATCTGACCGGTGACCCGGGTCACCAGTGATCGGCGAGGGCCACCTCCCGCGGGTCGTCCTTCCACAACTGCGTGACGTCGCCGAAGTGCTGCGCCACCCAGGAGTCGTCGTAGACGGTGTCCAGGTACCGCTCGCCCCGGTCGGGCAGGATCAGCGCGCACGTCGACCCGGCCGGCAACCGGCGCCGGACCCGGCCCAGCGCGCTGACCACCGCCCCGGAGGAGCCGCCGGCGAGGATCGCCTCGCGGGCGGCGAGCCGCCGGCAGCCCACCACGCACTCCAGGTCGCTGACGTGGATCACCTCGTCGGCGAGCCCCGGCCGGTGGAGCCCGGGGCGTACGGCCGCGCCGTGGCCCGGGATGAGCCGCTGCCCGGCCGGCGGGTGGAAGATCGCGCTGCCCTCCGCGTCGACCGCGACGATCCGGGTGGACAGCCGGTGTTCCTGGGCGAACTCGGCGCAGCCGCGTAGGGTGCCGCAGGAACTGGTCGCGCAGAACAGGTAGTCCACCCGCCCGTCGAGCGCCTCGACGATCTCCCGCATGGTGGTGCGGTGCGCCAGCGAGTTGCGGGGGTTGGCGTACTGGTTCGGGCACCAGGCCCCGGCGAGCGTCGCGAGGAGCGCCTGCACCCGCTGGATGCGTACCGGCAGGTACTCGCCGGTCGCCGGGTCGCGGGTCGTGACGGTCTCCACCTCCGCCCCGAAGGCACGCATGATCGCGATGTTCTGGGCGTTGGTGCGGGGATCCACGACGCAGATGAAGCGCAGGTCGAAGTACCGGCACGCCTGCGCCAGCCCGATGCCGAGGTTGCCGGAGCTGGATTCCACCACCACGGACCGGCCGGGTACGACCTGGCCGGCGCGGATCGCGCCGGCCAGCATCAGATACGCCGAGCGGTCCTTGATGCTGCCTCCCGGGTTGGCCGACTCCAGCTTGGCGTAGGTACGGATGCGGCCGTCCGGGAAGAGCCGGGTGAGCTGCACCAGCGGCGTCGCGCCGATGGTGGCGAGCACCCCGGTCGTCAGCTCGGGGTAACCGCCCATCAGCGTCTCGCTTCCGGCCGGTCGGCGCGGCCGGCGGGTGCTCTCACGCCGTCGCTCCCGCCTCGGCGACCATCCGCTGGCGGAGGCTGGCCGGGCGCATGTCGGTCCAGACCCGGCCGATGTGGTCGAGGCAATCCCGGCGGGTGCCGGTGGTGCCCTCGGCGTGCCAGCCGGGTGGCAGGTCGCGGCCGACCCACCAGATCGAGTACTGCTCGTCGCCGTTGTGGACGACCTGGTAGACGGCGTCGTCGTTGTCGTCGGTCATGGCCGGGTCTCCTGCCGGTCGGTCGGTTGGCTCCCTGGCCCGCCAGCGTGCCGCCCGGTGGGCGTGGCGACGTAGAGACAAACACGCAGACCGGCCGGCGTGGCCGTTCTGCTGGTCCTTCTCTTTCCCCGGCGGCGCGCGGGCAGCAGGCTTGACGGACAGCCGTACGGCGGCGGGGCCGGTCCAGGCGGGTGGCTGCCGCCTACGACAACGGTGCGGGTGTCGCCCGAGGTGCCCAGGCCGCTACGTCAGGAGGCTCGGATGCTCCATGCGCCAGGTCAGGTCGGCGCGTACGCGGACGGATCCGCGCTCGACGGGGCCGCCGGGCCCGGTGGCGCTCCCCGCGTGCTGACCCTGGTCGACCAGAGCCGGGCGGTGCAGCCGGCCACGGTGGCCAGCCTGGTGTGCGACGCGGCGAGCGCCGTCGTCACCGTCGCGGGGCTCCCGGATCCCGCCGACCGCCCCGCCGAGGTGCTGCGGGTGATCGGCGGGACCGGCACCACGGTGGAGATGGTGACGGCGGTGCCGGCCGCCGACGGCCTCGTCGATCTGGTCTTCGTCGTGTCGTCGCCGCGGTGCGCCACGGTCACGGGCGTTCTCGCCACCGCCCAGCCCGCGATCGGGTTCCGGCAGGTGCGCTGTGAGCACAGGCTGTTCCGGTTGACGCTGGCCGGGCCGGGCGTCGGCGCCGACCCGTCGGACGGTCGGTGGCGTGAGGTGGTGCGGCGGGCCGGGGCGTTTGTGCTCACCTGCGCGGTCGCCCCCGAGCGGGTGGAGGCGATGTGCCGGGTGGCCCGGCCCGGAGCGCTCGTTCCCCGGTTGCGGGCCGCCCTCGATCCGACCGCCCCGCTGCACGCCTCGCACGCGGCCCGGGCCGGCCGCGCCCGGTGACGGTCAGCTCCGGTATCCGCGCGAGGCGAACTCGCTCAGGGCGATCCGGTTCGGCATGCCGGTCTTGACGATCAGGTTGGAGACGTACCGCTCCACGGTCCGTGCGGAGAGGTAGAGCCGCTCGGCGATCTCCCGGTTGCTCAACCGTTCGATGAGAAGTTGCAGCACCTCGAACTCGCGGACGGTGACTCCCGCGGAGCGCAGCCGCCCGGGAACCCGATGCAAACCGGTGCGCCGCTGCGAGACCCGGACACCGGCGGTCCGCAGCAGGGTACGGCAGGCCCCGGCGACGGCGCTCACGTCGGCCGAGTGGAAGTGCTCCTCGGCCGTGCGCAGCCAGTCCACCGGGGTGCCCCACCCGTCGGTCAGCGCGGCCTCCGCCACCAGCCGGAGCCCCAGGTGCCGGCCCATGGGGTACGGCTGCCCGACCCGCAACGCCTCGGCGACGGCGGCGCTGGCGCGCTCCTCGTCTCCGGCCCGCCCCGCGAGGACGGCCCGGGCGAAGATGGCGAACTGACGGTCCCAGCGGAACGGGCTCAGCGCGGTGGTGAGGGCGGGGTCGGCGTCGTCCGTGCCACCGCGCAGCGCGGCGAGCAGCAGGTGCATCCCGTACCGCCCGATGAGCTGGACGGTCGTCGGATGGCGGGCGTCCGCGGCGAGCGCCTGGGACATCTCGTCAGCCGCCCGGGACCGGTTCTCCTCGAGGAGGGCGCAGACCGTGCGCGCCAGTCCGTGGATGCGCGGGCTGTTGCGCGTCTGGTCGCCGTGCGCGTCCTCCAGTTGGGTGAGGGCGTCCTCCATGTTCCGGCGCCGGCCCCGGTGGGCGGCCAGGACGACCCGCAGCAGCGCGACGTACTCGGTCGTCTCCAGCAGCCTGAGTCTGCTCGTGGCCGACCGCACGTCGTCGATCAGCGTCGCCGCCCGGTCGAACTCACACCGCAGGATCGCCTGCAGGGCGATGCTCGCCTCCGCCTGGTAACGCGCCGTCACCGCGCCGATCCGGGTGGCCTGCGCCCGGGCCTGTTCGAGCCGTTCCGTGTCGGCCTCCCGCAGCGCGTCGTCGTTGCCGAGCCGGACCAGCGCGTGGATCTCCCAGATCGGCAGGTCGTGTTCCACCGCGAGCACGCGGCTGCGTTCCAGGCAGGCGGTGGCCTCCGCCGGGTCGCGCTGGCGGACCAGCGCGCCGAGCAACTGCCAGGCCTGACAGGCGACCACCGGCAGGGGCACGGTCTCGGCCACGGTCGCGGCCTGCCGGGTCATCGCCTCCACCCGGTCGAGGCGGTCCGGCCCGGGTGTGTCGAGTTCGAGGTGGGCGGCCACCACGTCGACCGCGGCGACGTCGGCCGGCAGCGCGTCGGGGCCGAGCAGGGCGCGGGCGGCCCGCACCCGGTGCAGTCCCTCGGCCAGGTTCCCCGCCAGCATCGCGGCCCACGCCAGCCGGGTGTGCAGGCGGGCCAGCCGGCGCTCGTCGAGCGCGCCGGCCACCTGCTCGACCGTCTCCACGGAGGCCAGCGCCCGTTCGATCCGGCCCGCTTCGGCCAGCGCGTAGATCAACGGCTCCAGCGCGTCGGCACGGGCCGCCGCGTCCTCGTCGGCCAGCAGCTCCCAGGCCCGGTCCAGCAGCGTGACGGCGGAGTTGGCGGCCCCCTCGGCCAGGCAACGGCGTCCCGCCTCGGCGAAGAGCCGCCCCGCGGCGCCCCGTTCGCCCCCGGCGAGTCGCAGGGCGGCGGTGACCTGGCACCACTCCCCGGGCAGGCCGGGATGGACGGTGGCGACCGCGTCGGCGGTCCGCCGCGCCAGCCGGGTCCGCTCGGCGGGCTCCAGCAGGCTCAGCAGCGCCTCCTGCACGAGCGGGTGCTGGAACCGGTACCAGTCCGGGGTCTGGTCGTCGGCCACCACGAGCTGCGCCGCGAGAGGCCCCTGCAGGTGGGTGAGCAGTTCCCGGTCGGGCATCCCGGTCACCGCCTGTGCCACGGCGAGCGGGAAGCGGGAGCCGAGCAGCGCACCTGCCATGATCAGGTCCCGGGTGCGGTCGGGCAGTCGCTCGATCCGGCGCCGGACGCTGCGGACGAACGTGTCCGGCCGGTTGGCGAGGGCATCCTCCTGGACCTGCCAGCCGGTCGCCGTTTCGACCAGCACGTCGCTGTCGCACATGCCGGTGAGCAGATCCTCGACCAGGAACGGGTTCCCCGTGCTACCGGCCCAGACGAGTTCGGTGGCCACCGCCGGCACGTCCCGGGCATCCGTCTCGAGATAGGAGGCGATCATCTGCAGCACCTGCGGACGGTCCAGCCGGTCCAGCTCGATGAGCGTACCGTGGCCGCGCTGGACCACCGAGCGCACCAGATCCAGCGCGGCGCAGGGTTCGGGGCGCAGCGTACCCAGCAGCAGCGTGGGTTGCTGGGACAGGTTGTCGACGAGATACTCGGTCACTCCGAGGGTCTCCGGGTCGGCGTCGTGCAGGTCCTCCAGCGTCAACAGGCAGCCCGACCCCCGCCCGGCCAACGCCGTGAGCCGGAGCACGGCCTCGGCGAGGACGACCAGCGAGGCGTCGCCGTGATCGGCGGTGACCGGGCGCAGATCGGGCACCAGCCGGCCCAGGACCGGGCGGTACGGGCCGATCGCGTCGATGTCCACCGCCTCGCCGGACCGCAACAGGGACATGACCGCCTCGGTCAACGACCGGTACGGCACCAGCGGCCCGGTGGTGCTGCTCCGTCCGCGCATCAGCCGCATGCCGGAGCCGTAGGCCAGATCCGCGGCGGCGGCGGCGAGGCGGGACTTCCCGATGCCTCCCTCGCCGATGAGGAAGACGGCCCCGCCGCCGCCCGCCCGCGCGGCGGCAAGCCCCTCTTCGATCACACGTTGCTCGTTGTCCCTACCGACGATGATCGATGAACGTATCCCCATGGCTGTTGGACGTTATCGCCGTTTCGCATGCCGTGCCACGGGTCACCACAAGGATGTCTCGTCCTCAGTGGAGGCAGGATTGGCGGCGGCCCCGGTCAGAGTGCGTCCGGGGGGCAGCAGGTGGTGCTCACGCCGGAGACCATGCGGACCGGGTCGTCGATGAATCCCGGCGCGGCGACGGCACCGCCGGCGGTGGCGGCCACCAGCCCCGCGAGCACCGCGGCACGCAGCCCGAAGGACGAGCCGCCGCGGGTGCCCCGCCGCTGCGTCGGCGCGCCAGCGGTGTCGCGCTCGGGCTGGGTGTGGTCGTTGCTGGTCATCTGATCCTCCTGGCGTGAGATTGAACCGTCGGACTGGAAGTGGACGCGGTCGAGGGGCGATTCTCGGGAAGTCGTTGGCTCACCGGCGGTGCTCCGTTGGTTCGAGCAGCAGTACGGATGGCACCTGGGCGGGGAAGGCGAGGCGCAGCAGCCCGTAGCCGATGCCGGCCAGGCCGGTGAGCAGTCCTGGCGTGACGACCTCGTCGGGGGTTCCGCAGACCGGCCCGTACCTGCGGATCGCGTCCAGGATGAGTCCCGCGCGGCGGTGGCGCGCCTGCACGGCCCGGGGCTGGTGGCCGGACCCGGCCGCCACGGTCAACGCCTCGATCAGGCCCAGCTCGCCGTGGCAGAGGCTCAGATCCCGGGACACCGGCCGGGCGGCCAACAGCCGTACGCCCCGCTCGACGTCCTCGGACGAGTCGGTCGCGACCGCCGTCGCCAGCAGCCGTCCGGCGTCACCGGAACACCAGCCCCGGTTGCCGTCCACCGCCGGGACGCACGCCACCAGCTCCATCGCCCGGGCGGCGGCGGGCCGGTAGCGGGGCAGCGACCCCGCGACCCGGTGCAGGGCGTAGCCGACGCCGGCCCACCCCCGGCTGAAGTCGTCCGGCAGGTCGCCGGGCGCGGCCTCGCGTACGACCGGAACCAGCAGCTCGGCACAGCGCTCGGCGAGCCGCCGGGCGGGAGTCAGCCCGAGTTCGCGGTGCACGGCGAGCATCGCGGCCAGACAACCGGCCACGCCGTCCGTCCAGTCGGGCGGGGCCTGCTCCGTCGCGAGGGCAGCCAGCTCGACGGTGTCCGCGGCGAGCTTCGCGAGTTCCGGGTCGTCGAGGAGCATCGCCAGCCGGGCCAGCGCGTACGACATGCCGCCCAGCCCGGACATCCCGCCGCACCCGACCGCCGCCACCAGGTGCGGCTGTGCGGCGAGCAGCCGGCACAGTTCGAGGTAGGAGCGGCTGGCGAGGCGGGCGATCTCGGCGTACCTCGGGACCCCCGTCAACCCGGCCAGCTGGGCCAGGAAGAGAGCCACGCCGAGGCGCCCGTGGGCCAGGCCCGCTCCGGTCGGCAGGAGCAGCCAACGCTCCTCGTCGACCGGCTCCAACCCCAGCCAGTTGACCCGGACGCCGTCCGAGATGCCCGCCGCGACGATCCGGTCGGCCACCTCGCAGGCGGCGGTGAGCAGGCGCGACGGCGGGGCGGCGACCGCATCGAGATTCTCCAGCCACCGACCGGTGGTCCGGTGGGCCGGAACGACCCGCTGCGCGGCCATCGTCGCCTTGATGATCCATTCCTGGTCCTGCCGGTCCACCTCGCCGAGGCCGGCGATGGTCTCCTCGACCCGATCGCACTCGGGCCGGTCCAGGAGTCCTGGCAGCCGGCGCCCGTCCGAGTTCCACAGATCGCGGCTGCCGGGCCGGGACCGGAACAGTGGGATGTCGCCGGCCCACAGGTCGACCGCCTCGTGCGCCGCGAGGGTCCGGTGCAGCCGGTCGTCCGCCTCGGTCCACAGCGGGTCCAGCGCCTGGTCCCGGTCCAGCCCGTCGCGCAGCATGTCGGGACGGCCCGCTTCCTCGAGCAGCACCCGGTACCGGCGGGTGGGTCGGGCCACCACCCGGACGTCGAGATCGGCGCAGCGGCGCACGATGTCCAGCAGCCGGTCCCGGTCGCGTACCGCCGCGTCGTAGCCCAGCCGGAACCCGCGCAGCAGTTCCTCCCGGTACGCGGCGGGCTCCACCGCCCGCCCCGCCAGGTGGGGTCGGCTGGGTCCCTCGACCACGATCGCCGTGCGCCCCGCGGGTCGCATCTGGTCGGTGCCGGCCGATTCCCACCGCAGGACCGTCGAGCCGACCGAGCCGGCCAACGCGGACATGTCCGTCCCACCGTGTTCGACCGCGGGCAGCAGCGCGGTGCGGGCCACCGAGGCGGCCATCACCCGTACGGCCGGATCCGCGTCGCCGTAGGCCGTCGGCATGCTCGGATGGAACAGCGTCTCCGCGTCGACAACCTGGGGCTGGTCGCCGACGGCGATGACGTTCTCGCAGTGCATGTCGGTGGCGTGCACGACGTGCAGGAGGGCGAGCAGTGCCCCGAGGCGCCGGTAGTAGGCCGCGGCGGCGGCGGTGTCGGTCAGCGGAGCGCGGGCGACGAATTCCATCCAGCCGTGCCCGCCCACGCCGAGGACGGCCGGGGAGCGTACGTCGAGCCCCGGGGCAGCCGCGTTCAACCATCCGACCAGCTCGGTGAGGCGTAGCTGCGTCGGGATGCCGCGAGGCTTGTAGACGACCCGGGCGCCGCTGGTGAAGGAGAGGATCCGGACGGTCCGGCTCTGTTGGTGGGGATCGCCCTGGGCGGCGCTGACGGCGCAGAGCGTTCCGGGTTCGGTGCCGCCGAGTACGACGCGGACGATGTCCGCCCGGTCCCGGGCGAAGCGGATCAGCGTCTCGCTCAGGGCCTCGGCCTCGAACTGGCTGGTCTCGGCCAGGAGCCGGGCCAGTACCGGGTACTTGGCGAAGATCTCTCCCAGCCCGGCCGGTCGGCTCAGTTGGCGGACGAAGTCAGCGAACCGTTCTCGGCCGTCGGCCCCGCGCAGCCGGCCGGCGTCCCGCCAGGCGTGCAACTCGACGACGAAGGTGGGGGCGGCCAGGTCCACCAGCCGCCGGCCCAGGTCGGTGTCGAAGCCGGCGACCACCGAGGGCAGGTCGAGCGACGCGGCCGGCTGAAGCGGCGCGAGCCGGGCGCCGATCTGCTCGACCATCGCCGCCACCAGCGGCCGCAACGGCCAGGCGAACGCCTTCTGCCAGCGGGCCGGCACCGCGGTGTCCGCCGGCGGGGGACTCGCCGACCGGAGAGCCTCCTCCACCGTCCGCGCCCAGTGCGGCCGGGTGGTACGGGCAGCGAGTGCGGCGGGCGGCTCCGCGAGCAGCCGCAGCAGGCCCGCCTCGTCGAGGCCGATGCCCGACAGTCGTTGCTTGAAGGTCTCCTCGCCGTACGGTCCGAAGCGGTCCCGCCACCGGTTGAGCCGGGCCCTGGACGTCGCGTCGCCAGGCTGGTCGACCCGGTCGAGGCCGCGGGCCCGTTCGTGCAGTGCCAGGGCGGGCGCCCACCAACCGTCGTCGAGGACGACGGAAACGGCGGCGCTTCCGGTCCGGCGGGCGGGCTCTGTGTCCATGCGCCCACGATGCCGTCCCCGGGTACGACGTTCATGCGTGCAGGACACGTAGTTTCCGTACGATCACCACACCTGGACCGCGTATCGACGGTTTGGTGACGGTCGCGGTCGGGTCGTCACGAGGGCGGTGGGAAGCGCAGCACCCGGTTGGTCCGGGCGTCGGCGAGCCGCAGCGAGCCGTCTGGTGCCGCGACGACCGCGCTGAGCCTCTTCGCGCCGGGGACCGGCCACAACTCGGGCGTCCCGGTCGGCCGGAGGCGCCCCACCTGGGTGTCGGTGACGAACCACAGCGCGTCGTCCGGGCCGGAGACGATGTCGCGGATGTGCTCCGTGGTCGGCACCGGCACCGGCACGTGTGAGACGACACCGCCGACGGTGATCCGGCCGATGCCGTGCCGCTCGGTGAACCACAGCGCGCCGTCCGGGCCGGCGACGATCCGGTTCGGATTCGCCCTCGCAGGCAGCGGCCACGATGCGTGTCGGCCGTCATGCCCGACCCGGCCGATACCGTCAGGGTCGGTGTCCCGATCGCCCTGCAGGGTGAACCACACGGCGCGGTCGGGGCCGGTCGCCAGGCCGTGCTCCGGGAACCGGTGCGCCGTGCCGGACAGCGACGTCACGACGCGGATCCCCTGGGTCGGGTGCGCGCGTTGGACGGTGCGAGTGGGGCTGTGGGAGGTGAACCAGATCGCCCCGTCCGGCCCGACCGCAAGCCCGGTGATCCGACCGCGACGAGGCCCCTCACCGCCGTCCCACGTCACGAAGCCCCGTGCCCGGTCGATCCAGCCCAGCCGCCCGTTGGCGGTGTACCAGATCCGCCCGTCCGGGGCCGCCAGGACGGCATCGGGCTCAACCGTACGGCCGGGCACGCGGTGCTGGGTGACCCGCCCGGTGGGGTCGACCTCGGCGAGAGCGCCGATCCGGGGTTCGGCGACCCACAGGGTGCCGTCCGCGGTGAGGGTCATGGCTGTGGGGCCCGCGTTGCCGGGAAGCTTGACGACGTCGACGGCGGCACTTGGTGCGGGCGTCGGGCGCGGGGCCTGCTGGCACGCGGTGGCCACGAGCGCGACGCACAGCACGGCCGTGCGCCACCGGCCGGTCACATCGCGCACCGGAGGTCCGCGGGCGGCTCGGTGTCCAGGTACTGCCGCCACTGCTGCGCCGTGAGGTCGGCGCCGGCCGACGCGCAGGCGGCGCGGACCCAGGCGGCCGGGTCGAGTTGCCAGGCGACGAGGACTCCCCAACCGTTGACCGATTGGTGGCCCTCGGTGGCGGTGACAAGCGTCCGGCCGTCTGCGGAGAAGGCCAGCCCTGTGGAAAAGGCTTTCGAGTTGGCAGCCAGGGGCAGGGTCGCGAGGACATCGCCGGACGGGTACTCGATGATCCGTACGCTGTCGTCGGCACCCGGCCTCTGCGCCAGGAGGCCGTCGCCGACGGCGGGGCCGACGGCCGTGCCGGGCGTGCCCTTGAGCTGGCCGACCCGGCGGCTGCCGTCGGCGGCCCAGATCTCCAGTTCGCCTTCGTCGCGCTGGATGAGGAGCCGGTCACCGGCGTAGGCGATGCCGGCGGCGTCATCTCCGGCGAGAACGCGGGTGCGGCCGGTCGCCACGGTGGTCACCACCACCGTCGTGGTGTCGTCTTCGAGGTTGTAGTTGATGATGGCGGCATGCGCGGCCTGTTGGTCGACCGCCCGCCAGCTACCGGGCAGGTACCCCGATCCCCTGATTGTCGGCGCTCTGTCCTCCGGTCCGGGCACCGTCCGGAACACGTTGCCGGTGGTGGCATCCCTGATCAGGACGGTGCCGGATTTGTCGAGTTCGGCCACCTGCCGTCCATCCGGCAGGGGCTGCAGCAGTTCCACCGAGTCGGGCAGTTCCAACGGATCTGGTAGCGGACCCCAGAAGTCGGTGGCCCTGAGGTCCTCCTCGCCGTCGGGGGTGAAAAGCCGGGCGCTCCCGTCGGGCAGGCCGACCACGACCCCGGAGCTGTCCGGTCGCCACATCGCGGCACCGAGCCGCTCGTCCTGCGGCCGGGCCACCCGGCCGGGCGCGGTGCCGGCCAAATCCTGGACGACGATCGTGTCACCGTTGCCGCTGACCACGGCTGCGGCCCGGCCGTCGGGCGAGACCGAGACCGAGGGCTCTGGGCACGCGTTGCACGAGCGGGGAATGGCCGCGAGTCGCGCGGTCGCGACCCGGGAATACTGCCGCAGGTCCCACATCGTCAGCACCGAGCCCGAGGCGGAGACGAGGTCGTATTCGCCGTGCCCGAGGAATGCCAGGCCTCCGGGCGAGACCTTGCCCGCCCCTGGCAACGACACGGGCTCGGCCAGCGTCTGAGTGGTCTGTGCGGTCCGGGACACGTGCAGGGTACTGCCGATCGCGACGGCCGCCGCCCGTGCATCGCTGCTGAGCGCCACTGCCGCCGGCAACCCCTCGGGGACCTGCGCCTGCCGGGCCGGCTTGTCCGGATCCGGCTCACCCGTGGTACGCCACACCGGCAGCGGCGAACCCTTGTCGCTGTACGTGTAGTGGCTGCCGTCCGGCGAGATGGCCCAGCCCTTGTTGTCGTTGCGTAGGCCGATTCCGCCTCCGGCCGCCCGGGTCATCGACTCGGGCCGGACCCGGACCCAGTTGCTGTAGCCGCCGTTCAGGAGTACGACCTCGGTGCTGGACGAGAACGCCACGCTGTCGAGTGGTGAGAACATGTCCGGTAGATCGAGTCCCCGGGTGTCGCCGGTGTCCCGGTCCAGCACCCGCAGCGTCGGCGGGGCCTCGAACGCGGAACCTCTCGTCGTCACGGCCACGAAACGGCCGTCCGGTGACACCCCCACGGCGGTCGGCGTGGAGTCGGCGGGCAGGGTCGGCGCGGCCGCGGGCAGGCCTTCCCGCCACACCATGGCCGAGCGGTCGTCGATCGCCGCGACCGTGTGGCCCCAGGCGTCGGAGGCGACAGCCGTCACCGGGCCGGGCAGCCGGCCGAGGGTACGACCCGGGCCGGGCCGCAGCCTGGCGAGCTCCCACTGCCGGATCTCACCCCCGCCGGTGCCCGCCAGCACCAGGTTCGCTGATCCGGAACTCCCCACGGCGGTCACCGGCCCGCCCGCGTCGACCCGGCTGGCCAGGTGCGGACTCGCCCGTACGGCCTCGAAGAGCACCCGGCGCGTCAACGCGTCGTCGTGCTGCCGGTGTGCCTGGACGGCAAACAGCTCTGCGAGGCCGACGTCGCTGGTCAGCAAGCTCTGCGCCACCTCGGCGAGGCGGTGTGCGGTTATCAGGCGCTGCCGGGCCGTGGCGTTCTGGTGCTGGACCACCAGCCCCGAGGTGGTCGCCGCGAGCAGCAGGGACAGCGCTGTCGCCAGCCGGACGGCCCGGTAGCGGCGCACGTATCGGCGGGCCTGCCCGAGCGTTGCCGCGAAGCGTACGTCGTCGGGCTCGGGTGCGTTGGCCAGATCGATCCGGTTCGCGGCCGGGGCGACGAGCCGAAGGCCACTGCGCCGCGCGGACCGGAGCTTGGCCTCCATGTCACTGACCTTGAGCAGTCGCTCGCCGCCGTCCAGCGCGCCGGTCACGGCCGTCCGGGGCCGGGGCCCGGAGAACAGCGCCCGAACGCCCGCGACGCTGGGGCGGCGGGACCGCGGGTGTCGCAGCAGCTCGCGCAGGCCCAGGGCGAAGGCTGCGCCGAGAGACGGGCCCTCGATGCGCAGCAGCGCGGGAGCGCGGTCGGTCAGCACGATGCGCCACAGCACGCACCGGCCTTCCCGCCCGGGCCCGGCCACGCTCCACGCGTGCCCGACCGACGAGGCGAACTGCGTGTTCGGGCTGCGCACGTCGGCCATCGCCCGGGGATCCGGGTACACCCCGGGCGGGCCGGCCGGGAACTCGCTCAGTTCGAGGATGCCGGTGACGCCCGCCTCGCCCTGGTCTCCCGTGCCGGTGGAGCCGCCGAACACCACTGGCATCGTCACGACCGGCCGCCGCCGCGGCTCGGCGCCGACGAGCAGCAGGGCTGCGATCACCATCATGTTGTCGGCCGGCGTCGGCTCGGCGTCCCCCCGGGTGACCCGCAGCCACTCGACGAGCGCGGCCAGCCCCGATGCCGCGGTCGGAGTCAGGCGGCCGGTGTCGCGCCCGGACGGACGTGCGTCCCCCGGCGAGGACCTCGCCGACAACAGTCCGCTGTGCTCCCATGTGCCACGGAGCGTCCGCAGCACTTCGTGGTGATCCCCGACCAGCCCCTCGGGCGCCGACAGCGCCTGGCCCAACAGGAACGGAAGCTCGACCGCCGACCGCCTGGCCGTCGAGTCCGGCACGGTAGCCTCGATCCATTCCCGCAGCTCCGCGCTCCGCTCGCCGGCGAGCCACCCGGGATCGACGCGCACCGCCTCCCCGCACGCTCGCCACCACAGCCGGCGCTCGCCGAGCAGCTCACGGACGGCGGCCTGCGGGCTTGTCGAGCCGGCCAGCAGTGCCTCGACCTGTGCGCGCGTCGCTGCCGCGTCGCCGCCGCTCACCGGAGCGCCTCGTCGATCAGGCCGCCGAGACGCCCGCCGAGGGTGGCTCCGATCCGTCGCCACGCCTGCCGGGTCGCGTCGTTGAGCGCCGCCCGTACCGACAGGGTGACGGTCGCGTCCGACCAGCCGGGGTCGGCGGTGACGGGTTCGGGGCCACGAGCCGCCCATGTCGAGCCGGGACCGAACCCGGGGAGCGTGACGTAACCGGCCGGCGGCCCGACCCTCCCACTGGGCATCGGCACGACGATTTCCCACTCCGTGCCGTCCACGGCCGCGTAGCGCACGCTCGCCGCCAGCGGGCCCGGGTCGCCGCCACCGAGTAGCGTCACCTCGAGCTGGTAGTCAGCCGCCGCGCCGCGGACCAGGAACAGCGTCCCACCGTCCGGTGACGAGGCTTCCAGTACGAGCCTGTCGTCCCCGGCGGCGGTCAGCGCGCCCGACGTGGGGACGACGGGTAGTCCGAACCAGCCCGCGACGGGACGACGGACAGCGGGCGGGACGCGCGGCGGCGCGACCGTGGTCGCCGCCAACCGGGGCAACTGGCGGTTGATGATCGAAGCCCACACGCGCTGCCACAGGCGGTAGCCCTCGCGTCCCCGGCCAGCGGGTGCCGGCCGGGGAGGCGGCTGGCTGACGAAGGACCGCCACGAGCGGCGGACGACAGAGCCCACGCCGGTCACGGCACGCCCTCCTCGCCCCGCGTACCCACGGCCGGCTCGCCGCCAGCCTGCACCACCTCCGCCGTGTTCGCCCGGCCCACCTGCGCCAGGAGCGCCGGTGCCGAGGCGCCGACGAGGACGGCGGCGTACAGGCCGGTGATCTGGTCGTGGAGCAGCCAGCCGGCGGCCACGCCCAAGGCGGTACGGAACGCTGCCGCGAGCGCATCGGCGGGCGGATCCACGTAGGTGGTGATGCCCGGCAATGGCGAGCCTGCCACCCGGGCTGCATGCCTCGCCTGTTGCCAGGCCCGCAGCCGGCCGAAGGTCACGATCGCCTCCGTGACGAGACCTCCGACGGCCCCGCAGGCCGCGGCCTCGAACCAGGTCAGCATCGACTTCTCGCCCCCATCCAGATCTCCGGGCCGGCCAGTCGCGGGACAACCATGATTCGATCGACGATAGCGAATCTAATAGGGGAAAGAAGGCTCCGCCGGCGCCGTGGTCGACGAAAGACGGCGATCCGACAATCGCGCAGCATCTCCACGCCCTCGCGTTGGCAGTGGCCTGCGTGGGTCGACGGCTCAGCCTCCGCGCGTCACCGCGCTTGCCACTTCCGTGGCCCCTTGCTCCGACGGCTCGGGCCGTGCTGCCGAACCGCCCCTCGTTTCCGTGTCGCCCGCCGCCACGCCTGACGTGGGGCGTCCCGGCCCGCCGGGCGGCGGGCCGGGACGGTGGTCCGGTGGCGCGTGACCGACCGGGACGTCAGTAGTAGATCCGGGCCCGAATCGCGCGGTGGGAGGAGTAGTGCAGGTCGGGGTTGTCGGTGCCGGTGTAGTGGTCGTCGGCGGCGTCACCCTCGTTGTACTCGACGGTGTGCTCGTAGCCCATGTTGGCCTGGCCGGTGGGCCGCTTGGCGAACAGGTAGTCGATCCGGGCCGCACCGCCGCCATGGGTCCAGTGCTTGCTCAGGGTGCAGTCGAAGATGCTGCCCGGCTGCTCCGGCTCCTCGCAGTCGTCGAAACCGGCGTCGGTGTAGCCGTAGGTGCCGTGCATCGTGGTGTACCAACCGCGCCACGCTCCGCCGGAGCGGTCCTTCTGGTTGAAGTCGCCGCCGGCGATGTAGAGCTGCGCACCGGTGAACGCGGCCATCTTGTTGGCGGTCAGGGCCGCGTTCTGGTTCGGGCACGAGGAGGGGCTGACGTCCAGGTTGTGCCACGGCCAGTGGATGGAGCCCACCGCGATCTCCTTGCCGGAGACCTGGTCACGCAGGCGCTGGGCCACGTTGATGGAACGGGACAGCTTCGCCCAGCCGGCGCAGTTGGCGGAGCCAGGCTGGTAGGACTGCCAGGCCGACTTGGCGCCGACCAGGTCGAACCGGCCCTCGCGATAGATGATCGCGTTGCTCTGGTAGCCCTTCTCCGCCCCGCACGGGGTGTCGTCGAAGACGGGGTGGGTCTGCGCCACCACCGCCTTGTACACGCCAGCGAGTTCGGTGTTCATCTTGTTCAACAGGGCGGGCAGCTCGCCCTGCGGATCGATCTGCTGGACCAGGAAGAGGTCGGGGCTGTAGTCCTGGCGCTTCATGTAGTAGATGAGATCCTGCCAGTCGCCGGCACAGGACTCGCCCGCGGTCAGCAGGTTCTCCACGTTGTTGACGTAGACCTGGAGGAAGTTGGCGTTGTTGTTGACCGCCGACGCCGCGGCGGGGGTGGCGTTGACCACGGCGCCGGTGACGGCGGCCAGCAAGGCGACGGCCGCCGCTGACAGCCGTCGGCGGGCCTGGGCCCGTCGGGTGGTGAACATCCTCGAAATGCTCCTTTCGTGGGCGCTCCCCGGGATCGGGGGCGCTGTCCTCATCGCTGACGTGGCGGGATCGACCATGGAGGTGAGACAGGCCGCTCACCCACGGGTCGAGAGCACCCCGCAAGTCGTGCGTGCCTGCGGAAACACCGCACTACCTGGTGTTGTGGCGGGTGGTCAGCAGCGTGGTACGCCGGGGATGAAGCCGTCGTGGCCGGTGTAGACGTAGGCGTCGGAGACGAATCGGCCGGTGCCGATCCGGTCCCAGATGCTGCTGGTGCCGTACGTGCCGGTGACGGTGGTGCCGGTGGTCTGGCAGGAAATGGTGACCGTGGTGCCGTCGGCGACGGTGCCGACCGCGGTGTGGCCGGTGCCGGGTCCGGAGCGGACGGTCAGCGGTGAGCCGGCGGTGTTGACGGTGCCGGTGGCGGTGCCGGCGGAGCAGCCGTTGTCGCTGGTGTAGGTGCGGGTGCCCCAGTAGAGGGCGAGGGTGCCGTTGAAGCGGACCTGGATGTCGTTGCCGTTGAGGCGCTGCTCGTAGTGCAGGTGGGCGCCGGAGGAGTTGCCCGTGTTGCCGACGCTGCCGATGACCTGTCCGTATCCGACTGTCTGTCCGACGGAGACGTTGAACGCGTTGAGGTGGGCGTAGTAGGTGGTGTAGCCGCCGCCGTGGTTGATGCGGACGTATCGGCCGTAGCTGGTGTCGCCGAGGTTGGTGACGACGTCGACGGTGCCGGGTGCGCTGGCGACGACCGGGTCGCCGAGGTCGTCGGTGCGGTTGAAGTCGACCGCGTAGGCGGGGCTGTGGCCGGTGCGGGTCTGTCCGGTCCAGGCCTGGCCGCAGGGGAACGGCACCTTGAATGTGGGTGCCGCGAGTGCGGGTGTGCTCGGGGCGACGAGCCCACCGAGTGTGGTGAGAAGCGCGACCGCGAGCAGGCGTAGTGAGCGTGCCTTCATGTGACGTCCTTCGAACGATGCGGGATTGGCGGCGACGAGCGTGACCGTTTGGACTATCGGCGGGCGTGTTATACGAGTCAAGGCAGCTATCGAAGATGGGCGCGGAATGTACTCGTAATGTGCTGGGCGCTCGCATCGCTTATGCCCGGGCCATTGAGTTCACGGTGTCGTCGACGGCGGCACGATTGCAGCTCTGCCGGCGCATTGGGCAGGTATTTTGCTGTTTCCCGCTGATGGGTTCGCCCGTTCGCGGGGTCGAAGGATGCGTCCTCTCGGGCGACGAAGTGGGTCCGCCTCTTCCGAATTCTGAAGATGGCTGCCACACTTGCGCTGCCCGCTGAAGGCTATATACATTCGATCCCTTCGATGCTGGGCGATGTTCGTGTCAATGGTGTGGCCGTGGCCGTGCCCTGCGTTCTCACAGATTTTTTCAGCAGTGGCCCCACCTGATCCGCGGTGCGGGCACGGCGCCGGTCTGCATCCTCGACGCACCACTCTTAGCCGCATCGACAACGCGAAACCGACAAGGGAACCCATCAGTGAAGACGCGCAGAACGCACCGGTACACGAGACTGCTCGCCGCTGGCGCGGCACTGGTCATGACCGTGGGCATCAGCGTCGGCCCGGCACAGGCCGCGGCCGAGACATCTGCCGAGTCGGCCGTGAAGCGCCTGGCGGCCGCCCTGGCAGCACCGATCGGCGGGGCCGGAAGCTCGGCGGAAGTCCCCGGTGACCAGCCCCTGCCCGGCTACAGCATCTCCAATCCTCCGTTGACGCCCGCCGTCGTCGATGGCGAGCCCACTCTGGTCATGCAGGGCACCTACCAGCACGCCGGATTCATCGTCGAGCTGCCACCGGACTGGAACGGCGACCTCGTCATGTGGGCGCACGGGTACCGGGGCCAGGATCACGTCCTGACCACCGAGGTACCGAAGTTCGGCCTGCGGGAGCAGATCCTGAACCAGGGCCAGGGGTGGGCCTCCTCGTCCTACTACGCCAACGGGTTCGACGTCCGCGCCGGCGTCGTCAGCACCAAGGACCTGGCCACACTGTTCCGGACCAGCGTCGTCACCCCCGGCAGGACGTACATCGCCGGCGAGTCGATGGGCGGGTACGTCATCGGTCGCTCCCTGGAGGAGTACCGCGACCTCTATGACGGCGCCCTGCCGCTGTGCGGAGTGCTCGGTGACCACGCGCTGCTCGACGGGTATCTGGACTTCAACCTCGTAGCGCAGTCGCTGGCCGGCGTACCGGCGTACCCGATTCCGGCTGACTACCTCACCAACGCCGTACCCCGGATGCAGGTCGCCACCGGGCTGGCCGGGCTCCGCCCCGGCGGTCCGGACACCACCAACGACCTCGGCAAGCAGTTGCGGGACGTGACCATCAACCTGACCGGCGGCCCCCGCCCCGGCGCCGACCAGGCCTTCGCGGTCTGGAAGGACCACCTGTTCGGCCTGGCCACCATCAACGGCGGCGACAGTCCCGCCCGCCGTCCCGGCCAGCTCGCCACCAACGTCGGCACCTGGTACACCCCGAACGCCCCGGTCGACGTCAACGCCACGGTCTTGCGCGTTCCCGCGGAGAACCTTGCCGAGCGCACCGACACGAGCCTGACCGAGGTGCCGCGGATCGCGGGCCGGCCGAGCGTCCCGGTGCTCACCCTGCACGGCATCGGCGATCTGCAGGTGCCGTTCTCGATGGAACAGATCTACCGCGGGAAGGCCGTCGCCAACAAGCGGGCCCAGGTCCTCGTCCAGCGGGCGATCCGCACCTCGGCACACTGCGAGTTCAGCCCCGCCGAGGTGGGCGCCGCCTTCACCGATCTCGTCAACTGGGTCCAGGGCGGCGTGAAGCCGGCCGGAGACGACGTCACGGCCCCGGACACCGTGGCCGCCCCCACCTTCGGCTGCCGGTTCAGCGACCCGGCCGCCTACGCGGGTGGTACCGGCACCCGCCGGCTCTACGCCCCCTGCTCCTGACCGCAAGCGAGGACTGGATGATCAGAGTTTTCCCACTGCTGCTGTCCGCGGCGCTGCTCGCGACGGTGACGCCGGTCGCCGGCCCGGCCGTGGACCCGCCGCCCGCAGCGGCGGCCGGACCGCGACCGGCAGCCGCGACGCCTCGGGTGGACGACCTGAAGGAGACCACCCCGCGCCAACCCCGCTGGTTGACGATGCCGCGGAGCCCTGTCGTGCTCAACCCGTACGAGGTGCTCTCCGCCAGCTCGCCGCTGGAGCAGAGCGACCCGGCCCAGCTACCACTGCACGCCGGCTACTACATCGACCATCCACCGGCCTCGCCGACCGCACCCACCTCGGTGGAGCTCAACGAGCTGCTCATGGTCGACCAACGCCCCGCCGGGCCGGCCCCCGTGCCGCTGCGCTCGTTGTTCTACGACTCGTTCGCCACCCTGAGCACCGCCTGGACGCCGTCCGCCCCGGCACAGGCGCAGTCCATCGCCGGCCAGCTGCGACTCCAGGTGAAGGGCGCCACCGGCACCGCCTACGCGTACGTCAGCCGGACGGTCAGTATCGACATCGACCAGTATCCGATGCTGACCATCGGCGTGCAGAGCGTCGCCGGGACCTGGGGCCTGAAGGTCGCCGACAGCGGCGGCGTCGACCAGGTGCTGCAACCGGGCACCACGGTCCGCGGGGTCCGCAGCTACGATCTGCGCACCCTGGGCTGGCGCGGAACGAAGTCGGTGACCATACGGATCTTCGCCAGCGGCTTCCAGAAGCCCGTCGAGGTCGACCACGTCCGGGTGCACTCCACGTCGACCGTGCCGCTCGCCCACGCCGACGGGTTCCACGGTGGCCCGGGCGACGCGACCCTCGACCCTGGCTGGGTCGTCTACAACGCCACCGCCTCGGTGGACCGCGTCGCCGGTCGGACCTATCTGATTCGCGCCCGCGCGGACAGCTCGGGGGCTCCGCACTGGGGTGCCATCACCCGCCGGATCACCGTGGACCTCGACCAGCATCCGATGCTGTGGCTCGCCGTGCCCATGGGCGGTCGCGGCTGGGCGCTCATGGTCAACGGCGGCACCGACGTGGACACCGTCGTCCAGCCCACCACCACCCGTTCCGGCACACTCGGCTACGACCTGTCCGCGGTCACCGGCTGGCACGGCGTCAAGAGCTTCGACATCAAGATCTTCGTCGTCGGGTACGACAGCCGGATCCTGCTCGACGACGTCAAGGTCACGGGGCGCGGGCCCCGGCCGTGGCTGCGTGCCGCGACGACCGCGTCCACCTCCTGGGCACCACACCAGTTGACCTTCGACGGCCGGTACGCCGACGGCATGCACGTCACGGGCCGGGACGTGTTCCACGACGTCAACTCGGTGGGCAGGTCGATGACGGTCAGCGGTGGCACCACCGGACAGCCGGTCCAGATCTCGGGTGCCTTCCAGGGCACACCGTCGTGGGACGCCACCCGTCGGGTGCTGACCTTCGACAACGCCGGCTACCACTACGCGGTGGCCCTGCCCGCCACCGTCGGCGTACCCGGCTTCTACCGCGATCGGGAGGCGGTGCTGGACAACGGCCCGGTCAACAGCATCGGCTACGCCGCCACCTGGAGCCGTGGGTACTGGTCGGCGCCGGCTTCCGCGCCGATCGGCACGTCGGTCCAACTCGATCTGGGAGTCGGGTTCGCCAGCCGGGCCGAGGGACCGGCCCTTGCCGCGAGCCGGGCGTTGAGCGCGGCCACCGCCACGGCGGTGCAGCAGGACCCGGCCACGCGGGCGGCGGAGTGGGACGCTCTCCTCGCCCGGGTGCCCCACCCGACGAGCTTCGACGTGCAGGCCGTCCCTTCCGGCGGCGTCGACGCGGCGGCCGTCCGCCGGGCGTACTACCGTGCCTGGGTCTTCCTCGCCGCCAACGCTCTGCCGCCTCAGCCGCATACCGGTTACCCGTACGTGCAGTACCCCGTCGGCAAGGCCGCGATGTACCCGCACGGCCCGGTCGGTGCCCGCGCGATAGCGAGCTGGGACAGCGTGATCAACATGCAGGCGATGGCGTACCTCGACCCGGCGTCGGCCTGGAACGCGTTCACCGGGATGTTGAGCCTGGTCGACGCCACCGGCCGGCTGGGCGGGGAGAACCTGCCGGCCCGGGAGGCGCAGACCGCGTGGAACCTCTACGCGGTCACCGGTGACCTGGCCAGGCTGCGGTCGGTCTACCCCAACCTGCGTCGGCTGCTCGACTTCAAGGAGAAGAACCCGCAGTGGATCCCGCAGGCCGCCGACCATCCCGACAAGGCGTACGACATCGGCTTCGTCAGCTCATACCTGGTGGACGTCACCTACGCCAAGCGGATCGCCCAGGCGCTGGGCAACGCCGCCGACGTGGCCTACTGGCAGGGTCGCTACGACATGACGTACCCGAACCTCCTCTCCTGGTTCTGGGCCACCCCCACTTCCGCCCCGGTGCAGGCCTACTACCCGAACCGCACCACCAAACGGGTCAGCGGCGTGGTGGTGACGGCCACCAGCGCCCTTGCCGTGCCCACCCTCTCCGGCGCGCACCTGGCCTCGTTGCTGGCGTACTTCGAACAGCGCTACGACCCGGCACTGCCGCTCGCCGGATTCGGCCGGGTCACCGCACCGGCCGCGAGCAACATCGACGTCCGGCACGGCATCACCAGCTACACGATCTACGGCCTGCTGGCGCACGGTCGGGCCGAGCAGGCCAGGGTGTTCAGCAACGCGATCCTGCGCGACGCGGTCAGCACCGGCATGTTCGCCGAACGGTACGAGTGGACGGAAACCGGTGGCGTCCATGCCGCCGGCCAACGACCGAGCATCTTCGGCGCGGCGGCCGTGATCGACGCCGTCTGGATGAACAACGGCGTCCGCTCCGACCGGGGACTCCCGGCGGTGGTCTCCCTCGGTGACCGATCCGGCGGCGTCGAGGCACTGGGCGTACGCGGGTTCAGCCTGGACATCGCGTTCGACCCGAGCGCCGGGCACGCCGTCCTCAGCGGCACGGCGCTGACCGACGCGGCCGGCTGCGACACGCTGCCCCTGGCACCGGGGGCAACCGTCGACCTGCCACCGGCCTGCATCCGGGCACCCGTCTCCTGACGCCCGCGCCTTTCCACCTCTCCCACCTCCCCTTGTCGGCCGGCACGGGTCCCGGGGCGGCCGGCCGACTGTCTTCACTCAGGAGCATGATCAGGAGGGCTTCGGGAGTTCCTCGGGCCACCGCTGGCGGGCGACGCTTTCCCGCCACTCGGTTACCGGGTCCGGCCCCCCGGCACCGGCCCCGGTCCGGTCGACGACCGGGAAGTCCGCCCCGCCCACCAGTTGGTGCGTCCCACGCCCCTGCTCCGCCTTCGCCGCCAGCACGTAGGTCGTGCCGGGCCGCAGCAGGGACGCGCCCTCCACCCGCCAGGTGTCCCTGCCGAGGGTTCCACCCAGCTGGACCACCCGCAGCGTCCTGACGGGCTCGCCCTTGAGGGTCTGGTCCACGGTCACGTCGTAGACGGTGTACGGCGTACCGTCGCGCTGCTGCACCCCGGCGACCCGGTCCACCGTCCCGACGACGACGTGGTCGGCGAACCCGGCCACCTTCGTCTGGTCCTTGACATCGAACGCGTAGGACGGGTGCACCGAGTGCGTTTCACCTGGGCGCAGCGTGTCGTAGGCCCACCACCCGCCGGAGGCCACCGCGACCGCGGCGGCACCTGCGACCAGCGGTCGGACAAGGCGGCGGTTCATCCTCATGTCCGGGTTGTAGCAGACCACGCAGGAGCCCATGGCCGCGATCGCCACCGGCCCGGGCTGCTGCGGGGGCGTCAGTCGAGCTGTCTGAAGCGCGTCAGACGATGAACTGCACTTCCGGGAAGGCCGGGTTCGGGCGGTTGAGCAGGTGTCCTCGGTGGCGTAGGTGCAGGTCGAAGAACGCGAGCGGGTACGCCTGCTGGATCCGCACCGCCCGGGCCGGGTCGAGGGTGCCGATCCAGCCGGCGAGGTCCTCGTCGCTCATCCCGATGATCCTCGCCAGTTGCGGGATCAGCCACTGGTGGTCGCAGTACGACGAGTGCGCCGCGCCGTCGGCCTGCACGTTGAGTCGCCATCCGCGCAGGTGCGACCAGAACCGCTCGACGCTTGGCTCGGCGGCCCGGGTGAACTCCGCGGTCATCAGCATGAACGGCCGGTCGAGGTCGGTGACCGGTGGCTGCGACTGCATCGGGCCGTCGAAGCCGAGTCCGGCCCGCACACGCCGGTCCTGGTTCATGACGAGAGCGGTCGCGGTCGCGCCCTTCGACCAGCCGAACATGCCGATGCGCCGCAGGTCGAGCGCGGCGCCCAGGCCGGCCGGCAGCGGACGCCGCTCGGCGTCGGGGTTGCGGCCGGCGGCAAGGTCCTCGATGCGGTCGAGGACGAACCGGATGTCGTGGGTGGAGTCCCATGGTGTGAACGACAGGTCGAGGGGGACCGTGAGCCGGCCGTCGGGGAACTCGCTGAACCCGTCGTACGTGTGATCCACCGTGACCACGACGTAGCCGTGGCTGGCCAGTTCCTGGACCACGATGGTGGCCTCGGCACGGTGACCGTCGTTGCCGTGGGAGAACACGATCACGGGCAGCCGTCCGGGTGTCCGGAGTGCCGGAGCGCCCTCGTGGCCGGCCGTGAGGGGCGCCGCCGCGGCATCGGCGTCGAACCCGGCGGACCCGAGCAGCGCACGTAGCGGCGCGGCGGGCATCCATGGCACTACCGGATGACGCCGGGCGTCCCGGGCGGCGGGGTACCAGACGCTGGCCATCAGTTCGCGACAGTGCCCGGGGCCGGCGACCGGATCCGGGCGGGACCTGTCGACGAGGTGCAGGGACACGGTGCCGACACGGTGCGGCCCGGTGGGTGGGGGCAGCGTGAGCCGTGCCGGGCCACCCGGGGCCGCCGCCCAGCCGCGGCCGGCGTCGCCGAGCGGCACGGCGACCCCGGTTGCGAGCGCGGCTGCGAGCAGGTGTCGGCGGGTCAGTGTGCTGGTCATCGATCCTCCTGGGGGTCGGTGGTCTCGACCCGCGCGATGAGCTGCTTCAGCCGCCCGATCTCGTCGGCAAGCGCGGTGTTGCCGGCGGCGGTGAGCATGATCCAGGTACGGCCGCGGCGGCCGGCGTAGCCCTTCTCGACCTCGATCAGGCCGGCCGCTTCGAGCACGCTCAGATGCTTGGAGAGGTTCCCGGCGGTCAGCTCCAGGTGGGTGCGCAAGTAGCCGAACTCGACCCGGCGCGCCTCGTGCGCGATGGTGAGAATCCCGAGCCGCACCCGCTGGTGCACTACCTCGTCCAGCCCGGTGACCGGGTGGGCGAATGGCTCGTGCGGGTCCGGGGTCTCGGCCTCCGCGGTCACCGGTGCCGCCGGCGGGCCACCGCGAAGCCGACCGCGCCCAGCAGCAGAACGACGCCGTTGACGATTTGCTGCGGCAGGAACTCTCCCAGGATTCCCGCGTATCCCCAATTGGGGCGCCAGAAGAAGTTGATCGGCACCAGCACCAGCACCAGGTATCCGAGGGTGAACACCAGCAGTGCGACGTTGCGCTCCAGCCGGGCCAGCACCAGCAGCGCGACCCCGATCGTGCCGGCCGGTGCGACCAGACGGTCCAGCAGCATCACCCAGTCCGGGAACGGGTCCGTCGGAGCCGGGTGGTTGGCCAGGTACAGGCGCACCAGTAGCCACGCGGCGGTGAACAGGACGGTCAGGGCGACGCCGGTGAGCGCGTACGGCAACACCCGGGCGCCCAGCCCCCGTGCCCGGGTCACCCGCACCGCGTACACGGCGATCGCCGTGTACGCCAGCATCAGCGCCGGCGGCCAGTAGAACATCGCGCCCTCCCGCCGGATGTGGCACGTGGAGCTGCCGTCCACGTTGTTGATCCACGCGCTCGCGGACCCGCAGTCGGCATGGAGGGAGTACCAGTCGATCGGGATCGCCGCGAACGTCACCGCGGCCAGCACCAGCAGCGCGACCCAGGTCACCCGCTGGTCAAGCCGCACCCGGTGGGCGAGGGTGCGCACGTCCGACAGTAGCCGGCGGGGATCACCGCTGGCGGGTACCGAGTAAGTGGTCATGCCAATAGGTTTCCATAGCAAACCTATTTCCGCTAGCCCTAGCTTCGACGGCTACCGCACGACGCCCCGCAGCAGCAGCGGCCCGGGAGTTGACCCGTGAAAGCAGGTCCCGCAGCCGACCGGCCGGTCCGATCCTCCGATCGCAGCGTGCGTGAGCTCGAAGTGGGACCGAGTCCGCTACGGTTGGCCGATGCGGCAACTCACCGACGAGACGGTCTTGGCCGTCGGCAGGCTGACGTTGGCGGCGACCGAGCTGGAATACCTTCTCGCGGGCATCGGGGCCGATCAGTCCGACGGCGATCTTGCCGCGATCTTCACCGCACCCGGTGAACCGTTGCGTGCGGCACGACGTTCTGCTCAGCTCACCTCCCCGGACCGTCGTGACGAGTTCGTCGGGCTGGTGGAGGCTGCCGCGGCGTACCTGGTGCAGAGCAGGACGGCCGTACGCGCGATGTGGTCCGAGAGTGGCCTCGTCGGCGCGGCGACCTTCGACGAGATCTCCAGCCTCATCCTGCGCTGCCGAGACCGGTTGCAGGCACTGGTCGACGAACTGGGTCCCGTGCCGTCCGCTTCGCCTCGGTTCCGGTAACAGCAACGACCGCGCGTCGTCGGCGGCAGACGAGGGCCCCTGTGCCGCGGTCTACGCCACCCAGCTATCCAAGACCCTCGGCTCGTGGGATTCGCTGCGGCTTCCTGCCGTGGGGGGTGGACGGATCGTCGGCAGTACCGGGGATCCCGCCGTGCGTCTCCGGTATGGCCAGTTCGGTCAGTGCCCGGCGTAGCTCGTGGGCACCGGTGACGTCACCGATCTGTTCCGAGATGGCGAGCGCGAGGTGAAGGTCCTCGCGCGCGGCGAGCTGTTGTCCCGTGGCGCGGTGGACCTCCGCCCGTACGGTGAGGACCCGCCACTCCGCCTCGCGGTTGCCGGTGGCGCGGGCGGCGGTGAGGGCCCTGCCGAGCCAGGTGTAAGCCTGCCGGTGCTGGCTGTTGCGCGCGTAGGCCTGGCCGATGGTCAGGATGGTGATGCCGAGGCCGAGCTCGTCGCCGAGCTCCTTTCGCAGTCGCAGGCTCTCCCGCAGGTGCACGAGTGCGGCGTCGGGCTGACCGAGGTGCAACAGTATGTCGGCCAGGTTGTTCAGCGTGATGCCCATTCGCTGCCGGTCGTCGCATCGACGGTGCATGTCGAGCGCCCGCAGGAATTCCGCGTGGGCCTCTTCGAAGCGTTCGGCGGCGCCCAGCAGGAGCCCAAGGTGATCGAGAGTCACCGCCACCGCCTGGGTGTCACCGTCGGCCTCGTTCAGGGCGAGCGCGACGTGGAGGTTGTCCACCGCCTGGTCGGTCTCACCCAGCCGCGACTGGGCCATCGCGAAGTAGGTCAACGAGATCGTCTCGTCCGGTCGGCTGCCCAGGCGCCGGGCGCACTCCAGCGCGCACTCTGCCACCTCACGCAGGTCGCGGTAGTAGCCGCGCATCGGCAGGAAGGGGTAGAGCTCCGTGCACAGTCGTACCGCGAACTCGTTCCCTGCGGGCGTGTCGTCACGCGCCGCCAGCCGCGCTGCGGCGACGAGGTTCTCGCGTTCCATCTCCAACCATCGCAGGGCGCCCCGTTGGTCGGTGAAGGTCACGGTGGGGTGGGCCTCGACGAACCTGTCGGGCAGCCGGTCGGGCACGGGCCGGATCTGGTCCCTGGCTCGGCGCGCGGTGGCGAGAAAGTAGCAGCGGGTCGCGTGTGTCGCAGCCGCCCGGCCCGCAAGGTCGGAACGGCCGCGCTCCATCGCGTAGATCCGTACGAGATCGTGCAGACGGTAACGGTCCACGCCACACGCCTCGATGAGCCCGGCATCCGCGAGCCGGTCCAGCAGGGTACGCGCCTGACGGGTGGTGGCCCCCGTCAGCACCTGGGCCAGTTCGCGCCCGAGCGTCGGAAGGCAGACCATGCCCCAGCGGCTGAACAGCTCCAACGCCTCGGGCCCACCAGGCCGTTCGGTGAGCACGTCACAGGTCACCGCGAGGCTCGCGCGCACGGCCAGGTCGTCGCAGCACAGCTCGTCGAGACGGTGCTGTTCGTCGGAGAGCCGGGCGACCATGTCGGCGAGGGTCCACTCGGGGTGGGTCGAGAGACGGGCACCGACGATCCGCAGGGCGAGGGGGAGATGACCGCACATCGCCGCGAGTTCCTCGGCGTCCTGCGGGGACCTTGAAATGCGCTCCGGGCCCGCGCTCCGGGCGAGCAGTCTGACCGAGTCGTCGGGGCCGAGTTCGCGGACGGCGATGTGCGTGATGTCCAGGGTCGGCAGTGGCGTCCGGCTCGTCACGATCACCGTGGCGTTGCTGAGCACCGACAGCAGCCGTCGCACCTGGCCGGTCTCGACCACGTTGTCCAGGACCACCAGCACCCGACGGTCACTGAGTCGTACCCGCAACTCGGCCGCCTCCGCGCTCGGCGTACCGCCGGTCATGGCGCCGCCAAGGGTACGGAGCAGGCTGCACACCGCCTCCTCGGCCGTCATCGGAGTCAGACCGGGACTGCTGCCGTAGAAGTCGAGGTACAGCTGGCCACCTGGAAACGACGGAGCGAGCCGGGTGGCGATGTTTCCGGCGAGTGCCGACTTGCCGACCCCGGCCGGGCCGTGCAGCACGATCATGCCGGTCGAGCCGAGGGCAGCCTCGATCCGGGCCAGCGTGTTCTCCCGACCGACAAGTGCGACGGAAGGCGGGAGGGTCGACGGCGCCTTCGTCGAGGGCGTGGTGCCGGGGGCGGACGACGTGCGGCGGTCCGGGCTCGATGGTCCTCCGAGCAACTCCCGCTCGAACTCTCGAAGGACCCGCCCGATTCCCCGGCCGGACTCCGCGCGTAGCGCAACGTCCGCCGCAGACAGAGCCGCCAGAGCCTCGGCCCGGTCATCCGACCTGACCAGGGCGTGCAGCAGCCCCTCCCAGGCGGACTCCCGCGCCGGCTGGTCACCCAGCAGCGTGCGCAGGGCGGCGACCGCGGCATCGCACCGGCGGGCCTCGACGCAGGCAGCGGCGTACCGTTCGACCGCCACCCGCCGGCTCTCGTCGAGTGCGTCGAGGCTGCGGCCGAGCATGCCGTACCGGGGTAGTCCCTCGGCGGCCTCACCGTGCCACCGCCGGAGACCGGTGGTGAGCAGGTCGGCAGACTGCTCAGGGCGCCCCTCGCGCCATGCGTCATGCGCGTTGCGGACATCGGTCTCGAACCGGTCGAGATCCAACTCGCCCGGTTCGAGGGTCAACGCGTAGCCGGCGTTCACCCAGGTCAGCCGGGCGCGGTACGGCCCCAGTGCGGCCCGCAGACGCGTCGCGTAGGTTCGCAGGTTGACCTGGGCCGACGGCGGCGGATCCGCCCACAGGCCGGCCAGCAGACGATCGACGGAGACCCGCTGTCCGCGCCCGAGAAGCAGCGCGGCCAGTAGGAGCTGAGGCCTTCCGGTCGGCAGGGCGACGCGGGCACCGTCGAGGTGCAGGGTGACCGGTCCCAGCAGACCGAACGCGACTGTCATGATCCGCGACTTACCGCCATCCTTGGAGATCGAGCACCACCCATCCACGGACTCGATGAGCGTAGACGTTCGATCCAGGCGGTTGCGCCCTGTTGCGGTCCTGCCCTTACCCGATCGTGAGCCCGCCGGGTGGCGTGTACATGGAGGCCCATCGGCGAACCTCCCACGCCCGGTCACCGCCTCCCGCGCGTCGACCCGGTTGTGGGACGCCCGACGACGTGCGGCCTTCCCGCGGGGCGAGTTCCACCGCCACGGCGACGGTGCTCGTGCTGGCGGCTCTCGTGGCGAGGGCGCCGATGGCGAGGCTCCGGCCGGAGCGGTCGGTGACGAGGCCGGCGTTCAGCCGCAGGTCGGCGACGGGCACGCCGAACGCGGCCGCCGCGGCCTCCAGCAGCCGCAGTCGGGCCACGGCCGCGGCGACCCGGATGGCGGTGTACGTCGGGGCGCTGGTGTTCGGCACACCGGTGACCTGGTCGAACATCGTTCCCGGCCGGGCATCGGTCAGCGTGACATGGACCCGCCTTCGCGGGATGGACAGTTCCTCGGCGACCAGCGTGGCAGCCGGGGCGGTGATGCCCTGTTCCACGGCGGCCCGGGGCAACGTGAACGACACGATCCCGTCCTGGCTGACCTCGACCGGGAGCAGCCTCGATGCCGGCAGTGCCGCTGCGGTCATGATGTCGTTGAGGCCGAGCAACCTGGTCACGTCCGAAGACGGTGGCTGGGCGGCGGTGGAGGTCGCCACCAGCTCGGCCGCGGTCACGAGGATCGGGGCGGCCAGCACGTACCCGAGGAACCGTCGCCGGGGGATGGGTTCCACCGTGGTGGCTCACTCGCTGCCCGCGACCGGACCGCCGACGCGTTCCTGTACCCCGACCCCGGGCAGGACCCGGTGCCTGTTCAGCTCGGTCATGCCCTCAACTCCTTACCGAATCACGTGGCCGGCGTGCCGTGCCGCAAGCTGAGTGGCCTTGCGCCGGGGGAGCGCCCGTGAGAGCCGGGACGCGGGACCGGCCCGCGTCCTCGGCTGTGACGCTCCCCGATCAGAACTCGCGGTTGCCGAGCGGGATCTCGATGTTGATCGACTGCCCCTCGGACAGGAAGAGCAGGGCCAGCTTGCGCAGGAACTCGTCGAAGAGCCAGTAGCACTCCGGTGCGAGGGGGAGCGGAAGCAGTGCCTCCCGGACGGCGATGAACGGCCCCCAGAACGTCCGCAACAGCGTGTCCCAGAGCGGCTCCCGGGGAACCTCGAGCCAGGTGGCGATCTGGTTGCCGAGCATGAACCGGGTGAACGAGCCGAGGATGGGCTTGCTCAGGAGGCCGGCGTCCAACTCCTTGCCGAGGCCGAGCAGGATGTCCGCCAGCGCGATGCCTTCGGGCGTCGGTGCCAGCACCGGGTCGAGGACCTCGCTGGCCTGGGCGTTGGCCTCGCTCCACGACGCGGGGATGTACTCGTCCTTGATGCCCAGCATGTGGGCGGCCACCTGCCACAGGTGGAGGAAGGCAGCCGACTCGCCGGCAGGGATCGGCACGTTCCAGTCGTCCAGCTTCCGCATGACGGTGGTCGGCAGGCTGTGCCAGGTGACCATCAGGTCCCGCTGGCTGATCGGGATGTCCTCGGGGGCGACGTCCGCCCAGTCCGGCGACTGCGGCAGGAGGTGGCGCACGCCGGCGTGCGCCAGCCGGGTCTTGACGGCGGTCACGATCATCGAACCGTCGGGCTGGTAGGCGTTCGCCGTCCCGATGTCGTAGCCGAGCTTGGCGGTCTTGGAGATGCGGTCCTTCATGTCCGCGCCGCCCTTGGAGTAGTAGACGGCGCGAGCCTCCTTCGGAATGACCGTGCTCATCATCCCGCTGGCGAGGCCGTAGAGCACGCCGAGGTAGAGCCCCCGCTTCTGGTTGAACCGCACCGCGGTGGCGAGCTTGCCCTGGTCGACCCACGACGGCAGCATGCGGGCGCGCTCGATGAACTGGCGGAGATCTGCCGGCAGTCCGTCCGGCAGGGGTTGACCGTTCCTGGTCCAGGTTCGAAGCAGTTTGTTGACCATGGGCACGTCGCCCCGGTCGAGCAGCGAGGCGACCAGCGGGTCGGCCTCCTCATCCCACACCCACCGCGGATCGACGCCCGCCCCGGCACCCGCCACGGAGCCCGCGGGGGACCAGGTCCACACCGACTTGGCCTGCGCCGGCGCGGCGGCGCTCAACGCGCCGAGCGCGCCCAACGCCCCACCGGCCTTCAACATCCTGCGCCTGCTGACTGGTTCCACGCTTCACTTCTCCTCGTGGTCGAGGCCGCTGATACGATGAAACGAATGTTGCGCCCGTGTATCAGATGAGAGCACACTGTGTCGGTGATCACAAGGATGAATGTGATGGTGATCTATCTATGCTGTGGCGGGCGCGGACCGATGCGCGTGAATCCAAGCCGCCGGCTCGACCCGATCCACTGCGGACCGCCGGGAGCCCGGTGGAGACGTCGGTCGCGAGGCGACCGGAGCGACCAGGAGGCACCGAGGTGAACGTGGGTACGACGCCCGGCGGGGACGCGCAGGACCTGACGGGGCGGGTGAGAGCCTTCATCGACCGTCAGGTGATCCCCGTCGAGCGCGAGATCGAGGCCGACCCCGAACTCCGCGCGGGGCTTCGCGCGGCCGCCCGCGCCGCCGGCGTGTTCGCCCCGTCGGCACCCACCGAGTACGGCGGTTTGGGATTGTCGATGCTCGAACAGGCCGACGCTCTCGAAGAGTCCGGCCGGAGTCTGCACGGCCCGCTCGTCATGAACTGCGCGGCGCCCGACGAGGGCAACATGACGCTGCTGGAACACGTCGCCACGCCCTCGCAGCGCGAGCAGTACCTCCGGCCGTTGGTCGCCGGCGACGCCCGTTCGGCGTTCGCGATGACCGAGCCCGCCCCGGGCGCCGGATCCGATCCCGCGGCGCTCACCACGACGGCCGTACGTGACGGCGGAGACTGGCTGATCGACGGCAGGAAGTGGTTCATCACCGGCGCCGACGGCGCCGCTTTCTTCATCGTGATGGCACGCACGGGTGCCGACGCCGCGACGATGTTCCTCGTCGACGCCGGCACTCCCGGTCTGTCGGTCGGCCGGCACATCCCGACCATCGATGCCGGTTTCACCGGCGGACACTGCGAGGTGGTGTTCGAGCGTTGCCGGGTGCCGTCGTCAGCCGTGCTGGGCGAGGTCGACCGCGGCTTCGCCAACGCCCAGGTCCGGCTCGGGCCCGCCCGCCTCACCCACTGCATGCGCTGGCTCGGTGTCGCCCGCCGCGCTCACGAGATCATGCTCGGCTACGCCGTCGAGCGCGAGCTGTTCGGTAGCCGGCTCGCCGATCTGGGCCTGGCACAGCACCTCATCGCCGACAACGAGATCGACATCGCGGCGTCCCGGTCGCTGATCCGGACCACCGCCGCGATGCTTGACGCGGGTGGCCACGCGAACCACGAGACATCGATCGCCAAGACGTTCGTCTCCGAGGCCGTCGGGCGCATCGTCGACCGCTCGGTGCAGTTGTGCGGCGGGCAGGGCGTCTCCCACGACCTGCCGCTGGCGCGGTTCCTTGCCGAGGTGCGCCCGTTCCGTATCTACGACGGTGCGTCCGAGGTGCATCGCTGGGCGGTGGCCCGCCGCGCCGTCCGGCGGTACGAGGCCGCCCGTGCCGGCGGAGCAGCGCATGGCTGACGAGGGCGCCGGCCCGCTCCGGACGGAGGCCGGAACCCTGATCGGGTCGGCATCCGCAGGCGCGGGTGTGGATCCGCCGGGCCTGTCGCTCGGCCGGCTGGCCGCCTACCTCGGGGGGCGTCTACCTGACGCCGATCCCGCCGCGCCGTGGCACGCCGAACTTCTCACCGGCGGCCGGAGCAACCTCACGTACCGCATCGGCCAGGGCGGCAGATCCTGGGTGCTGCGTCGTCCGCCGCTCGGCCACGTGATGCCCAGAGCGCACGACATGGCGCGCGAGTACCGCGTCCTGCGCGGCCTCGAACGGACGGCGGTGCCGACCGCCCGGCCGTACCTGCTCTGCGAGGACCGGTCCGTCGTCGGCGCCCCCTTCCTCGTCATGGAGCACGTCGACGGCGTCGTGCTGTCCTCGGCGGCCGACTGCGCCGGTCTCTGCGCGGAACGCGCGGCGGCGACCACCGACGTCCTCGTCCGGACGCTGGCGACCCTGCACGACGCCGACCTCACCGGCACCGGCCTGGAGACCTTCGGCCAGCCGGTCGGCTACCTCAGCCGGCAGGCCGCGCTGTGGACCGCGCAGTGGGAGCGGACCAAGGTGCGTGACCTGCCGGGGTTCGACCGGCTCGCGCGCTGGCTGGCCGCGCGCACGGACGCGTTCGCCGACCGGGCCTGGACGCTCGTGCACGGCGACTACCGGCTGGACAATCTCATCCTCGCGCCGGACGCCGCGCGGGTACGCGCGGTGCTGGACTGGGAGATGGCCACCCGCGGTGATCCGGTGTGCGACGTCGCGCTCCTGCTCGTCTACTGGACCGAGCCCGGTGACGCACTGCGGCGGCACGTTCCGGTGGCCCTCGGCGTGACGGACCGGCCCGGTTTCGGTGATCGCGCGGCCGTCCTGCGCGCCTACACCGCCATCCGTCCGGTCGACCGCGACCACCTCGACGTGTGCCTGGCACTCACCTGCCTCAAGCTCGCGGTCATCATGGAGTCGATCCACTTCCGCCATCTTCAGGGCAAGCAGCTGGGACCGGGCGCGGCAGACATGGCGGGGGCAGCGGCGGCGCTCGTGGAGATGGGCCTGCGGGTCGTGGACGGGCAGGGCGTCGCGGCGCTGGGTTCGTGACGAAGACCTCCACAGAGAGGATTCCGACAATGACCATGGTCAAGGGACTGCTTCAGGGCAAGGTCGCCTGGGTGACGGGCGCCGGCCAGGGCGTGGGAGCGGCGATCGCCGAAGGACTGGCGGAGGCCGGCGCGGCGGTGATCCTCCAGTCGCGCCGGTTGGCGGCGCTGGAGGCGGTGCGGGACAAGATCGTGGCCAACGGCGGCACGGCGGACATCGTCGCCGGTGACGTCACCGACGAGGCCACTGCCGATGCCGCCGTGGCGTTGGCCCGGCAGCGGTGGGATCGCCTCGACATCCTGGTGAACAACGCCGGGATCAGTCCGGCGCTGCAACGCAGCGAGCGGCTGAGCGTCGCGGACTGGCAGCAGGTGATCGACACCAACCTGTCCGGGGTGTTCGTCTGCGCCCGCGCCGCCGGCGCGTTCATGATCGAGCAGGGCACGGGCAGCATCGTCAACATGTCCTCGGTCCACGGCCAGGTCGGCCTTCCGCGACTGGCCGCCTACAGCGCCAGCAAGGGTGGGGTGGAGCAGCTCACCCGGACGCTGGCGCTGGAGTGGGCGGCGGCCGGCGTACGCGTGAACGCGGTGGCGCCCGGTTACCTGGAGACGCCGATGACGGAGGGCCTGCGCAGCCACGACCAGTGGTCGAAACGGTTGCGCGAGCGGATCCCGATGGGCCGGTTCGGCCAGCCGCGTGAGGTCGTCGGCGCTGTCGCCTTCCTGGCGTCGGACGCAGCCAGCTACGTCACCGGCAGCGTCCTGCACGTGGACGGCGGCTGGACCGCGCAGTGACCACCGGCGACGTCGCGGATTCCGTCTCCCGTCGCATCCGCGGTCTCCGACAGTGACGTCCGGGCCACGGCCGGCCACCTGCCGGGCCGGCCTACCCGGTTAGTCTGCGTTCGTCCACCGACCACAAACGTAACTCAGGTGAGCACGTACTCCCAATCGCTCCTTCCCAGGAAGTTAACCCTCGTTTACAGTGCTGTCATAAGCTGCGGCGGCCTCGACGGCACCACGACGAGGGTGCGCCGGCCTCAACTCAAACCACCACCAGGCCCGGTTTACGGTTGAAGGAGTAACCCATGGACCCTGCCGAGACCCTTGCCGAACGATGCGCCAAGACGGCTGCCGACCTGACCGTCCCCGCACTCCTGCACCGCAACGCCACCGAGTTCGCCGATCTGCCGGCGCTGACCACGTTCGACCGCGACGACACCCGCACGTGGGCCGAGCTGCGCGACGAGGTCGCCGAGTTGTCCGGCGGCCTGGCCGAGATCGGCCTGGAGCCGGGCCGCCACATGCTGATCATGATGTCGAGCCGGCCGGAACACTGGCTGGTCGACCTCGCGGCGGTCCATCTGGGCGCGGTGCCCTCCACGATCTATCCGACGCTGAGCACCGACCAGATGCGATACCTGGCGCTGCACAGCGGCGCCCAGGTGCTGGTGCTGGAGGGGCCCGCCGCGCTGGCCCGCTGGCGTTCGATCCTGCCCGACCTGCCCCACCTGCGCCGGGTCGTGCTGGTCGACGAGGCCGACCCCGGCGACACGACCCCGGAGACCGTGCCGCTGTCACAGGTGCGTTCGCTCGGCCGGGCCGCGCACCAGGCCGACCCGGACGCCTTCGAGCGGCGCTGGCGTGAGGTCCGACCCGAGCAGCCGGTGACGTTGCTCTACACGTCGGGGACGACGGGTGAGCCCAAGGGCGTCGTGCTCAGCCACCACAACGTGATCTATCAGGCCGTGTCCCTCGAGGCCAACGTGTCCGTCCCCGATCACGCGCCGTCGGTGGCCTACCTGCCGCTGGCCCACATCGCCGAGCGGTTCCTGGGCATCTACAACGCCATCTACCGCGCCGGTCACGTGACCATCTGTCCCGACGCCACCCAGCTCGTCGCGGCCCTGCGCGCGGTCGGTCCGCCCTCGTTCTTCGGCGTGCCGAGGATCTGGGAGAAGATGGCCGCCGGCGTCCAGGCCCATCTGGCCGGCGCGGAGCCGGCGGTGCAGGCCGCCTTCAGCGCCGCGAGCGCCACCGCCCTGGAGGCGTACGGGCTGCGCGCGGCGGGCCAGCCTGTGCCCGACGAGTTGGCCGCCCGGTTGGCGCAGGTCGAAGCCGCGGTGTTGCGACCGATCCAGTCCACACTGGGCATGCACAACATGGTCTGGGCCGGCAGCGGCGCCGCCCCGATCCCGGTCGAGGTACTGCGGTTCCTCGCCGGGCTCGGCGTCGACGTGCTGGAGGTGTGGGGCCTGACCGAGACCACCGGCACCGCCACCATCAACACCCCGGACCGCTTCCGCACCGGGACCGTCGGCCGGCCCCACATCGGCATGGAGGTACGCCTGGCCGACGACGGCGAGATCCTCGTGCGCGGGCCGCTGGTCTGCTCCGGGTATCTGCGCGGCGACGGCAGCGTCGAGCCGGTCGTCGACGCGGACGGCTGGCTGGCCACCGGCGACGTCGGCACGATCGACGACGACGGCTTCCTCACCGTCACCGACCGCAAGAAGGAACTCATCATCACCTCGAGCGGCAAGAACATCTCGCCGGCGCACATCGAGGGGCTGCTTCGGGCGCATCCGCTCATCGGCCAGGCGGTCGCGATCGGCGACCGGCGCCCCTACGTCACGGCGCTGATCGTGCTGGACGACGAGGTCGCGCCCCAGTGGGCGCGGGCGCGCGGCATCAGCGAGGCGCAGCTGCCCGGCCTGGCCTCGGACCCGCTGCTGCTCGCCGAGATCCAGGCCGCCGTCGACGCCGCCAACGCCAGTCTCGCCCGGCCCGAGCAGGTCAAGACCTTCCAGGTGCTGCCGTCGAGCTGGACGCCGGAGTCGGGCGAGCTGACCCCCACCCTGAAGCTGCGACGCCGCGTCATCGTCGATCGTTACGGCGAGAGCATCGACGCCCTCTACGGGTCGGCGGGTGTGGCGGTCGAGTCCGCCACGGGTTAGTGCCGGTTGAGGTCGGGCGGCGGCGCACCCAGATCGGTGGGCCGGTATCCGTGTGGATAGCCGGGGTAGGTGCGGTTGCGTGGCGCGTGGGTCAACCGGCTCGTGCGGCGCGGGGGCAGCAACCGCACCACCCCGGCCCGGGTGCGCAAGCCGCCCGTGACCACCGTGGACAGCCAGCGCGGTGCGGCCGGCAACCCGAAGGCGGTGCGCAGCTCGGCGGGAAGCAGTGCGACCACGCCGAGCCGTGCCCCGCGGCGCAACGGCCTCGGGTACCACGAGCCGAACAGGTCCAGGGTGTGTTCGGCGATCCGCTGGTTGGTCGGGGCGTAGCGGAAGGTGGCGTGCTCGTACTCGCGCTTGAAGTCCCAGAACGCGTCGAACTCGTTCGGCACGTCGCGGATGCCCATCCGCGTACCGACCGCCCGGTAGTAGTGGAACGCCGCCAACCGCTCGTGCTCGTGCAGCCGGCGCCAGCCGAACCGGTCCAGCCACTCGATCGGCTCGTACACGAACGTGGACAACACGTAGCGCATGTCGTCGTTGGAGATCGCGTACCGGTGGTGCGCCCGGTTGATGACCTTCAGCGCCTGCCTGCCGCGCGGCGAGTCGTATCCGTGCTCCGCCATCTCCGCCATCAGCAGGGCCGTGTCGTCGTACCGCTGCTGCGCCCGCAGCCGGAACTCGCCGGTCGCGTCGAGCAGGGCGGAGATGCTCGGCACGCAGTAGGTGCGCAGCAGCGCGAGCTCCAGCGCCCGCTGGTAGTCGAAGGGAAACTCGTATCCGATCGAGATCCGGTAGATCTCGTGATGGTCGCCTACGGGGTCGAGCGCCTCGATGCGACGCAACCAGCGGTATCGACCGCCATCAGCCATCGCCACCACCTCGCAAGCAGATTCCGCGAAGGCCCGGCCCGTGTCAAGGCCAGACAGGCCGCCCCGGCTGATGTTCCCACCCATGCCACGGCACACGGCGAGAGGAAGCCATGATGGACGCCAGCAAGGCCCGAGCCCGCTTCTCCGAGCTACGCAGGGAGGAAGGCCTGGTCTCCGCCGTCGAACTCGACGAGATCTGGGCCGTGTTGGAGACGGTCCGCCCCGAGGAGATCCTCGGTGAGTGGAAGGGCAGTGAGTTCGTCACGGGGCACCCCCTCAACGGGCAGCTCGACCGGGTGGGGTGGTATGGCAAGACCTTCGTCACCGTCCAGGACGCCAAGCCGTTGATCTGCCGGAACGACAAGGGCGAGCTGTACTCCGACACGGTGCTCGGCAAGGGCGAGGCAAGCCTGTGGACCGTCGAGTTCCGCGGCGAGTCGACCGCGACGATGGTCTACGACGGCCAGCCGGTCTTCGACCACTTCAAGCGGGTCGACGAGCACACCCTCATGGGGATCATGAACGGCAAGCGATTCGCCGCCGAGGGCCCCTTCTTCTACTTCGTTCTTGATCGCGTCGCCTGAGTCCGGTCGCACGGAGGAGTTCGTCATGCGGATCCGGGCAGCCGTCACCGACACCCCGGGCGGGCCGTTCGTCATCCAGGCCGTGGATCTCGAAGCTCCACGGCCGCACGAGGTGCTGGTCAGGATCGCCGCGGCAGGCCTGTGCCACACCGACCTCAGCATGCAGGCGGTCTGGCCCCGGCGGCTCACCCCCATGGTCTTCGGTCACGAGGGGGCCGGTGTGGTCGAGGCGGTCGGCGCGGAGGTGACGGGCCTCGCGCCGGGCGACCACGTCTGCCTGACCTTCGACAGCTGCGGTTCGTGCGAGCAGTGCGCGGCGGGCCACCCGGCCTACTGCCACTCGCAGCGGCTCCTGAACACCTCCGGCGGCCGGGGCGACGGCAGCAGGCCGCTGTCCCGCGACGGGGCCGCCGTCCACGGCAACTTCTTCGGCCAGTCGAGCTTCGCCACGTTCGCGCTCGCCCGGGAGCGCAACACCATCCGGGTTCCCGCCAACCTGCCGGCCGCCGTCGCCGCGCCGCTGGGCTGCGGTGTGCAGACGGGGGCGGGTACGGTGTTCAACCGGCTGCGCCCCGAGCCGGGAGACTCCCTGGTCGTCATCGGTGCCGGCGGGGTCGGACTCAGCGCGCTGATGGCAGCGGTCGTCCTGGGCTGCGACCCGGTCGTCGTCATCGAGCCGGTCGCCTCGCGACGCACCCTCGCCATCGAGCTCGGCGCCAAGGCGGCCCTGGACCCGAGTGCGGCCGACGACCTGGCCACCACCGTGCGCGACCTCACCGGCGGCGGCGCACACCACATCGTGGACACCACCAGCCGGCCGGAAATGCTCCGGCAGGCCGTCGCCGCCCTGCGGCCCCGGGGTGACCTCGCCCTCGTCGGCGTCGGCACCGACGTCGCGTTCGACGTCATGAGCCTGCTCAGCAAGGGGATCCGGGTCCACGGCGTGATCGAGGGCGACGCGGACCCGGCGCGTTTCATCCCCGAGCTGGTCGACCTCCACCAGCGGGGCCTCTTCCCGCTGGACCGGCTCATCGCCACCTTCCCCTTCGAGAACATCGGCGACGCCGTGGCCGGCATGCGCGACGGCACCGCCATCAAGCCCGTCCTGACCTTCGGCTGAGGGGACGAGGCCGCCGCCACATGACCTCTTGCCGGCAGAGTCATGCTCCTCTATGTTAATAGAAAATCACATGACCGGATGACTTGAAACCTGCTCGTATCGTTGCCATAGGCCGGTGTTCAAGGCAATGTCCGGCCGACCGTAGGTAGGAGCGCTAATGCAAAATCTCAGCAGAAGAGGCATCCTGACCCTCGGTGCCGCGCTGGGTCTGGTAGCCGCGACGGACACTCCCAAGGCGTGGGCGTGGTCGTCCGCCAACTCGATTGCCGGAACCGACGCGGTCACCGACCCGTGGGAGGTCTGGGACGACGACACCGACCCGCTCGTCGCGTCGTTGTTGGTCAACGGCCAGATTCCGGCCGTCAACGAGGCGTTCAAGTCGTGGATCAAGAACGGTGACCCACTGCCCAGCAGCCTGCCCCCCGCGCTCGCGACGTACATCAGGAGGGTCAACACCCTGCCGTCGTGGGCGGACCAGGCCAAGCTGGACCGCGCCGCCCAGTTCAACAAGCGCATGAGCATGTACCTGTTCCTGCTCTACGGCCTGGGCAGCGGCATCATGAGCACGGTGATCCCGCGGGAGGCCCGCAACGTCTACTGGTCCGAGGGCGGCGCCGACATGAAGGCGCGGGCGGCCAAGACCTTCACCTACGGCTACGACATGAACCCGGCCGACGCCTTCAAGTCCACGGGCAAGTTCATCACCACCTCCACCAAGACGCGCCTGACGCACGCCGCGGTGCGGCACCTGCTGCCGCAGTCGGCAGCGTGGCGGGGGGTCACGGACCACCCGATCCCGATCAGCAACGGCGACATCCTGATCACCTTCCACAGCCTGGGCACCTACGTGCACCGCAAGCTGACGGAGTGGCGCCGCTACGGCCTTCGGATCTCGGCCGCGGAGGAGGAGGCCTTCCTGCACATGTGGCAGGTCGCGCTGCACCTGCTGGGGGTGCGCGACGAGTTCATCCCCGCCACCTGGGCTGCCGCGTACGAGCAGTCGGAGTACGCGCTGACGCCACTGCTCGCTCCGACGCGGGAGGGCATCGACCTGGCCGACATCCTGCTGAACCTGACCTCGTCGGTCGACCTGGGTATCACCAAGGGATTCCAGCGCGAGTTCGCGCGCTACGTGCTCAGCGACGAGATCGGCAACTGGCTGAGGCTGCCGCGTGACCTGGTGTCACGGGGCGTGATCGAGGTCGGCTGGCCGACGTACGTCATGTTCCGCGAAGGGTTGTCGCCGGTCATGCCCGGCACCTTCGGCATGTTCGACCGCTTCGTGCGTGGCCTGGCGATGCTCTTCCTCAACAACGGCACCTCGTCGAGCCACACGCCCATCACCATTCCGACGCACAACCGGCCCGGCAGCTGAGCGGCCTTTCCCTCACAGGGTCAGGGATCCGGTGACCAGAGCCGTGACCGTGTCCCGGTGGCCGGGTGCGTCCTGCCAGCGCAGGGCGCGCCCGGCCTCGACCACCACGCCGAACCCGGCATGGACCAGCAGCCGGGCCTGTCGCGGGTCCAGCTCCGGCCGGACCAGCCGTAACTGCTGCTCCCAGACGGCGATGTGCTCGCGCTGCGCGAGGATCAGGGGGCGCCGCAGGTCGGCCGGAAGACTGGCGACCTCGGCTTCGGCGACACTGGTGAGGGCGTTGTGCTCGAAACAGTAGGCCACGTACGCCGCTGCCAGCGCGACCACGGCCTGACGCGGGTCGGCCGCCTGGCGAAGACTCCGGTCCACGGCCTGGGCCAGCAGCCCCGCCGCCTGCAGACAGGCGGCCACCAGGATGTCGACCTTGCCGGGGTAGTGGCGATAGATGGCGGACGGAGCGAGCCCCACCGCCTGGGCGATCTGTGCGTTCGTGACGTTGGCGAACCCGTCCCGCGCGAACAACGGGATGGCCGCTGCCAGGATCTCGGCGCGCCTGGTGCGCGGCACGGGCTGGGCGGGCAGTTCGACCAGGCGCGAGGTGCCCGTGGCCGCCGCCGGATCGGTCGCGACCACGTGCATGGCGGATGCCAGCAACAGGTCCTCGATCCGGCGTTGGGCGATCGAGGTGTGGTGCATCGTGACCGACCCGATCACCCCGAGGGCCGCCACGGCCCGCAGGCGCTCGTCGGGCAGCGGATACTCGCGCCGCACCATCTCGATCACCCGGTCCACGACGTACGCGAACTTCGTCCGAAGTTGCCTGCGGTCCTCGCGTTCGAGGTAGCGGGCCTCCCACCGGTAGAGGCCGCCCGACGCGCGGTGCGCGACCGTGACCCGGATGAGGGCGGCGAGTACGTCCTTCAGGGCCGCCTCGGGTGGCCACCCGTCGACGGCCGCGACGAGCTTGTCCACCATGATGTTGGCGCACTCGGCGAACAGCGCGTACTTGTTCGGGAAGTGCCGGTACAGCGCCGCCGCGCTGATCCCCACGACAGCGGCGATCTCCTCCATGGACGCCGCGTGGTAGCCACGCTCGCTGAACATCTGCCCGGCCGCTTCGACGATGGCCTGCTTGCGGTTGCGCGGTCGGGTGGCCACAGTCGGCCCGGTGGTCACAGGATCTCTCGGGTGGACGGGGGCAGACACGGGACCATACGTGCAGTCAATCACAGCGCCGCCGAGGCCCTCGGGATCACGGCGGGCCTTGAGCGCGTCCCACCCTGAGCGGCGGGGCCGGGCAGCTCAGGAACGCAGCACCGCGAGGGCGAGGCGGACCGTCTGGGCGTCGTAGCCCTCGGTGCGGTCGAAGCGGCCGAGCCGGCCGATGTCGGTGACGACGTTGAGTGCGGCGTGCACGAGCACGCGGGCGTCGGCGGCCGGCAGGTCCGGTCGGACCGTACCGACGAGTCGCACCCATTCCTCGACGTGCGAGCGCTGTGCCCCGCGCAGCTGGTGGCGGTCCTCGTCGGGCAGGTTGTTGTTCTCCGCGAGGTAGACCGCGACGAGGTCGCTCTGGCCGAACGCGAAGGCGACGTAGGCCTGCACGACCCGGCGCAGGGCGTCGGGCGGGTCGCTCGCCTCGGCGATCGCCGCGGTCGTGGCGCCGGTGAGGCGGTCGGTGGCGCGGTAGTAGGCGGCCGCGAGCAGGTCGGCCTTGCTGGGGAAGTAGCGGTAGACGCTGGAGGCCTGCATGCCGGCCGCGCGCCCGATGTCCTCGACGGCGACGGCGTGGTAGCCGTGGCGGTGGAACAGGCGGATCGCCTCGCTCAGCAGCAGTTCCCGGCGCGACGCCGGGCGCAACGGCGCGGTGCCCGGTGCCGCGCGCGGCTGGGGCGGCACCTGGGGCGCGTCGGCCCGCAGCAGGGTCCAGGCGACCCGGGTGAGCAGCTGTTCGGTGTCGGTGCCGGTGGCCGCCGCGCGGTAGGTGGCCACGCTGCCGAAGGCGCTGAGCGCCGCGTTGACCAGCAGCTCCGCCTGCCCGGCGGTCAGTTCGGGCCGTAGCTCGCGCAGGGGCGCGGCGAGGCGGCCGACGAGCGTGGTCATGGTCGCGGCGAACTCCCGCCGATGCTCGGGGGTGAGGTAACGGCCCTCCCACTGGTACAGCCCGGCGACGCGCCGCTTGCTCACGGCGACTCCGGCGAGCGTGCCCAGCAGTTCGTCGAGGACGCCCTCGGTGGTGCCCGTCTGCGGGTCGGCGGTCGCGGCGAGCAGGGCACCGACGACCTCCCGGGTGGCGTGCACGAGGATCGCGTACTTGTTCGGGAAGTGCCGGTAGACGGCGGGACCGCTGATGCCGACGACGGCGGCGATCTCGTCGACGGAGACCCGGTGGTAGCCCCGCTCGCAGAACAGTTCGGCACCGGCCAGCGCGATGCGGTCCTTGCGGTCTTTCGGCCGCTTCGTCGCTACGGGGCTCGTGCCGTTCGCTGCTGGTCGCACCCCTACACGTTAGCGCCACCTCGCGGGAAGGCCGCGGCGACCGTCGGCCTTCCCGCTCGCCGTGCGCGGGCGGGGCCGAATGCGGCCAGCGCGCTTCGTGGCCGGAGTCTCCTTGACAAGCGACCGCGAACTCAACGAAAGTTAGGCGCAATTCGCATCCGGGTGAGCAGCAAGGAGCTTGGCCATGACGACGGAGGCGTTCATCTACGACGCGTTGCGCACCCCGCGCGGTCGAGGAAAGCCGAACGGATCGCTGCACGGGGTTAAGCCGGTTTCGCTCGTCGCTGGTCTGATCGGGGAGACCCTGCGGCGGATGCCCGGCCTGGATCCGGCGCTGATCGACGACATCGTGCTCGGGGTGGTGTCCCCGCTGGGCGACCAGGGCGCCGACATCGCCAAGACGGCCGCCCTCGTCGCCGGTCTGCCCGACACGGTGGCCGGCGTGCAGCTCAACCGCTTCTGCGCCTCGGGTCTGGAGGCGGTGAACATCGCCGCGCAGAAGGTGCGTTCGGGCTGGGAGGACCTCGTCCTCGCCGGCGGCGTCGAGTCGATGTCCCGGGTGCCGATGGGGTCCGACGGTGGAGCCTGGGCGCTGGACCCGGAGACCAACTTCCGCACCGACTTCGTGCCGCAGGGCGTCAGCGCGGACCTCATCGCGACCCTCGACGGCCACGACCGGGACGTGGTGGACGGCTACGCCCTGCAGTCGCAGGCCCGGGCGGCGAAGGCGTGGGCCAACGGCTACTTCGCCCGTTCCGTGGTGCCCGTGCGGGACCGCAACGGGCTGGTGGTGCTCGATCGCGACGAGCACATCCGGCCGGACTCGACAGCCGAGGGCCTCGCCGCGCTCCGTCCCTCCTTCGCCGGCATCGGGGAGAAGGCCGGCTTCGACGCGGTCGCGCTGCAGAAGTACCACTGGGTCGAGCGCATCAACCACGTGCACACGGCGGGCAACTCCTCCGGCATCGTCGACGGCGCCGCGCTGGTGGTCGTCGGCAGCGAGGCCGCCGGGGCTGCCGCCGGCCTGACCCCGCGGGCGCGCGTCGTCGCCACCGCGCTCAGCGGCGCCGATCCGACGATCATGCTCACCGGCCCGGCGCCGGCCGCGCGCAAGGCGCTGGCCAAGGCCGGCCTCGGCGTCGAGGACCTCGACCTGGTGGAGATCAACGAGGCGTTCGCGGCCGTGGTCCTGCGGTTCGTCGCCGACCTGGGTCTGAGCATGGACATCGTCAACGTCAACGGCGGGGCGATCGCGATGGGGCACCCGCTGGGCGCCACCGGAGCCATGATCCTCGGCACGCTCGTCGACGAGCTGGAGCGACGCGGCGGTCGCTACGGGCTCGCCACGCTCTGCATCGGCGGCGGCATGGGCATCGCGACCGTCATCGAACGAATCTGAGGAGTCACGAATGGTCAACACGATCCGGTGGGAGCACGGCGACGACGGCGTCGTCCTGCTCACCCTCGACCACCCCGGGCGTTCGGCGAACGTGATGAACGACGAGTTCACCGCGAGCTTCATGGCGACCGTGGATCGGCTCGAGGCCGAGCGCGACCAGATCGCCGGCGTGATCGTCACCTCGGCCAAGAAGACGTTCTTCGCCGGCGGTGACCTGGAATCCCTGCTGCGGCTGACGCCGGCCGACGCCGAGGCGTCCGAGGCCGACACCCGTGCGCTCAAGAACGCCGTGCGCCGACTGGAGACACTCGGTCGTCCGGTGGTGGCCGCCATCAACGGATCGGCCCTCGGCGGCGGGCTGGAGCTCGCCCTCGGCTGCCACCACCGCATCGTGCTCGACAACCCGGCTATCGAGATCGGCTTTCCCGAGGTCACGCTCGGCCTGCTGCCGGGCTGTGGTGGCGTCGTGCGCAGTGTCCGGCTGTTGGGCGTGACCGACGCGCTGGTCAACTGGCTGCTGCGCGGTCAGCGGCGCCGGCCGCAGGACGCGCTCGCGCACGGGCTGGTCGACGAGATCGCCGCCGACGAGGCGGGCATGATGGGCGCGGCCCGCGCCTGGATCGCCGCCAACCCCGACGCGACACAGCCCTACGACCGCAAGGGCTACAAGATCCCCGGCGGGACCCCGTCCACCCCGGCGCTGGCCGCCCAGCTGCCGGCCATGCCCGCCACCCTGCGTAAGCAGCTCAAGGGTGCGCCCTATCCCGCCCCGCCCAACATCCTCGCCGCCGCCGTCGAAGGTGCGCAGGTCGACCTGGACACCGCCTTCACCATCGAGGGGCGGTACTTCACCGAGCTGGCCACCGGCCAGATCTCCAAGAACATGATCAAGGCGCTCTTCTTCGACGTACAGACCGCCAACTCGCGGGACGTGGGTGAGGGCCATCCGCCGCTGCGGCGGGTGGCTGTCGTCGGTGCGGGCATGATGGGCGCCGCCATCGCCTACGTGTGCGCCCGGGCCGGGATGCAGGTCGTGCTCAAGGACGTGACCGTCGAGGGGGCGCTGCGGGGCAAGGCCTACTCGGCGGGCCTGCTCGACAAGGCCGTCGCCCGGGGCAGGGCCACACCCGACGAGCGCGACGCGATCCTGGCGCGGATCCAGGCCACCGGGGACGTCGCCGACCTGGCCGGCATCGACCTCGCCATCGAGGCGGTCTTCGAGGATCCCGCGCTCAAGCACAAGGTGTACGCCGAGATCGAGCAGGTCGCCCCGGGCGCGCTCATCGCCTCCAACACGTCCACGCTGCCGATCACCCTGCTCGCCGAGGGCGTCAGCAGGCCGGAGGAGTTCGTCGGGCTGCACTTCTTCTCGCCGGTGGACAAGATGCCGCTGGTCGAGGTGATCCGCGGCGAGCAGACCGACGAGGCCACGCTGCACCGGGCCCTGGGCGTCGTACGCCGGCTCCGCAAGACGCCCATCGTCGTCAACGACAGCCGCGGCTTCTTCACCAGCCGGGTGATCGGGACGTTCACCAACGAGGGCGTGGCGATGCTGGCCGAGGGGATCCCGGCGGCCACGATCGAACAGGCCAGTAGCCAGGCCGGATACCCCGCGCCGGTCCTCGCGCTGATGGACGAGCTGACGCTCACCCTGCCCCGCAGGATCCGGCAGGAGACGGCCGCGGCGACGGTCGCCGCCGGCGGCACCTGGCAGCCGCACGCCGCCGACGCCGTCATCGACCGGATGATCGACGACTACGGCCGGCCGGGACGCTCGGGCGGCGCCGGCTTCTACGACTACCGCGACGGCAAGCGGGTCGGGCTCTGGCCGGGCCTGCGGGACAACTTCGGCGGTACGAACCTCGACACGCCCTTCGACGACCTCAAGGAGCGGATGCTCTTCGTCGAGGCGATCGAGTCGGTGCGGTGCCTCGAAGAGGGCGTACTGACCTCGGTGGTCGACGCCAACGTCGGCTCGATCCTGGGCATCGGCTACCCGAGTTGGACCGGCGGCGTCCTGCAGTACGTCAACCAGTACGAGGGCGGGCTGCCGGGCTTCGTCGCCCGCGCGCGGGTGCTCGCGGAGCGCTACGGTGACCGGTTCAGCCCGCCCCCGCTGCTGTTGGCCAAGGCCGACCGGGGCGAGCGGTTCGAATAGGTAGGTCAGAGTCCGGCGGCGAGACGTTGGGCGTTCATGTACGCGATGGCCTCTACGGAGATCATCGGGTTGACGCCCAACGACGCCGGGAAGGTGGACGCGTCGGCGAGGACCAGGTTCGGCACCTCCCACGTGGCACCGTCCGGCCCGGCGACCGACGTCGCGCTGCTGCCGCCCATGCGGGCCGCGCCCATGATGTGCAGGGCGGCCATGGCGACCTGGCCGGGCGCGGTCCCCAGGGCGTCCGTCTGCCGGATGAAGTCGTCGATGGAGCCCTTGCCGCGTTCCCAGATCCTGCCGCGCTGATGTCCGGAGAACAGCTTGCGGGCGCCGGCCGCCTCGACGATACGGGCGGCACCGGAGATGCCGGCCCGCATGTGGGCGGCGTCGTAGGCCGAGAGGCGGTAGTGCACCACCGGCTCGCCGTCGCCGTCGACCTTCACCTGTCCGCTGTCGCGGTCGCGGGTGATGATGCCGACCCCGCCGAGGTTCGGCAGCGACCGCATCTGGTCCAGGTGGGCCTGGGCGCCCGTCCAGCTCATGAACGACACGGCGGTGGCCGGGTTGGTGGCGGCGGTCTCGTAGATGACGCCGTAGCCGCGGCCGTCGAGATCGGCGTGTTCGGTGGAGTACCGGGTCTGCATCCCGCCCTCCCACGGTCGGACCTCCTCGTCGAACACGCCCCAGACGCCGGTGGCCGGGTGCAGGTGGAGGTGCCGGCCGATGTTCGGGTTGGTGAGGCCGGAGCGGCGTAGCAGGGCCGGCGTCTGCACGCTGCCGGCCGCGGCGACCACGGCGCGGGCGCGAACGGTCACCGGATGGCCGTCGGCGGTGTGGCCGGCGACGCCGGTCGCCCTGCCGGCCCGGACGGTGACGGTGCGTACGTCGACGCCGACGACGAGCCGCGCCCCTGCCCGCTGGGCGTCGACGAGCCAGGTCTTGGTCGTCGACTGCTTGGCGCCGAGACGGCAGCCGAGGCCGCACCGCCCGCACTCGACGCCGGTGTCGCAGCCGTCGACGTTGCGGGGCATCTCGTCGACGTGCCAGCCGAGCTTGGCCAGTCCGCGCTCCATGAGCGCGTCCCGGGAGGAGATCCGGCCGTGGTCGCGGTTGACGCCGAGCCGGGACCACACCGCGTCGAGGCAACTGTCGTACTCGTCGGTGGCGAACTGCGGCACGCCCAGCGCGGCCCACTCGTCGCGGACGCGCGGCGGGGTGCGGAACGACGTGCTGTAGTTGACGACGGTGCCGCCACCGAGGCACTGGCCCTGGAGAAGGCTCAGCTGGCCCTCCGCGGTGGCCGAGGGGCCCGGGGCGTAGAGCCGCGACAGGCCGGACAGTTCCCCGCCGTCGAAGTCCTTGTCGTCGTAGTACCCGCCCTTCTCCACGACGATCACGTCCAGGCCACGGCCGGCGAGGACGGCCGCGGCGGTGCCGCCACCGGCGCCCGACCCGACGATGACGACGTCGCAGTCCAGGGTGGTCGCCTCAGCCGGGCGGATCGGGGCCAGCACGGGCTCGGGGGCGTCGGCCCTGGTGCCGAGCGGGCCGGGGTAGCCGATGGCGTCCCACAGTGGCGAATGACCGGTCGGTCCGGGTGCCAGGTAGTAGGACAGGGTGGCGGCGCCCTTGAGCGCCTGGAAGAGCGCCCGCTTGCGGGTGACGCTCGACCCGGCCAGGGAGAGCAGCATCTGCTCGCGGCGCCCCTGGGTCTGCCGGGAGAACCGCCGTGCGCCCCCGCCGAGGACCAGTTGGGTGGCGGGGGAGTCCCACAGGTCCAGCAGCCGGAGGAACTGCCTGACCTCGGCGGTACGAGGGTTGTGCAGCACCAGCGCGGCCATGACCTCGACGGCGCCGAGTTGACTGGCCGGCGGCAGGTCGGCTCCGTCGCCTGGTGCGAACGTGTCGCAGATGCTTGCCAGGGCAGCGCGCTGTTTGGCAGATAATTCCATGATTTTCCGTTTCAGAGCGGTGGGCGGGTTTCCGAGTGGCCGGTGCCGGGCGTGGGGGCGGTACCGAAGTAGGCCTCGGCGACACTGCGCCGGTCGGCGCGGAGCTCGGCGGCGGACCCGGTGAGCACGACTCGGCCGTGGTGAAGCACCATCGCCCGGTCGGCGATGGACAGGGCGAGATCGATGTGCTGCTCGACGAGGACGATGCCGACACCGAGCCGGTCGGCAAGTGCGCGGATGCCGGGCAGCAGGGCCTGGACCGCGATCGGGGCCAGACCCATGCTCATCTCATCGATGAGCAGGACCCGTGGCCGGCAGACCAGTGCCTTGGCGATGGCGAGCATCTGCTGCTCACCGCCGGACAGCTGACCACACCGGCGTGACATCAGTGGTTTCAGGGCGGGGAAGAGGTCGAGGGCATGCCCGAGGTTGGCGCGCCACCCTCGGGCGAGGGCGAGGTTTTCGCGTACCGACAGGTTGTGGAACACCCCTCGTGTGTCAGGTACCAGGATCAGGCCCGCGCGGGCGTTCTGCTCCAACCGTCCACTCAGCGGCCGACCGAACGCGGTGACGGTGCCGTCCATCGGCCGGATGACCCCGGCAGCGGTCAGCAGCGCCGTGGTCTTTCCCGCACCGTTGGGGCCAAGCAGGGCCAGGACCTCGCCCTCGCCGACGTGAAGGTCGAGTTCCCGGACTGCGGGGACGTCGGAGTAGCCAGCCGTCACGCGGTGCAGACTCAGGACATCGCTCACGGCACGAGCTCCGATCCGAGGTACGCGGTACGCACGGCCGGGTCGGAGAGCACGGCACCTGGCGTTCCGGAGGCGATGACGGCCCCGTAGTCCAGGACGTACACGCGATCGCAGATGTCGGCGACGAGGTTCATGTCGTGCTCGATGAGCAGCACCGCCCGGCCCGATGCGGCGATGGCACGGACGTGGCCGCCGAATTCGGTGCTCTCGTCGGTGTCCAGCCCGGCAGCCGGTTCGTCGAGCAGGAGGACGCGAGTGGCGCCGGCGAGGGCTCGGGCGACGCCGACGATCTTCTGCCGGCCGAGGCTCAGCTCATCAGGACGGCGATCGGCGATCGAGTGCAGGCCGAACATCTCCACCACGCCGTTGACGTCGTGGTCGGGCTGGCGACGACCGGCAAGGTCACTCCAGAGGTTGTGCAGGGGCCCCCGGCCGGACGCGATCGCGATGTTCTGGCGCACGGTCAGGTCGGTGAAGAGTTCTCCCGCCTGCCAGGTCCGGGCCAGACCGGTCCGGCGGCGTTCATGGGGCGCGAGCCGGTCGATCCGTCGTCCGGCCACGCTGATCGTGCCCTGGGCCGGGGTGAATCCGGTGACGGCGTCGACGAAGGTGGTCTTGCCGGCGCCGTTCGGGCCGATCAGCCCGACGACCTCGTTCTCGTTGACCTGGATGCTGATGTCGTTGTTGGCCACCACGCCGCCGTAGCGGACGGTCAGGCCGGTCGTGGTGAGCAGCGGCTGGGTCTCGCTCACGAGGTGACCTCCCGGCGGGTGTGTCCGCGCAGCAGGCCGGTGGCGCCGCCGGCGATACCCGCCGGATTGAGTACGGCGGTCACGACCAGGGCGCAGGCGGCGATGAGGGTGTAGTACCGGCCGAGGCCGAGCGTGCCGTTGAGCAGCGTGTAGAGCACGCCGAGGGGTGCGACGAGTCCGGCGATGAGCGCACCGCTGATTCGGGTGATCCCGCCGACGTAGGCCATGCACAGGACGCTGAGTCCCACGATTATGTTGAAGGACTCGACCGACAGCTGTGAGCGGCTGTAGCCGATGAGGCATCCGCCGACACCGGCGAGGAACGCGGAGAGCGCGAAGCCAGTCAGTTTGACGCGGGCAACGTTGATGCCGGCGCTTGCCGCGGCCCGTTCGTTGGACCGGACGGCCAGGAACGACTGGCCGGTGGCGCCGGCCAGGATCCGGGCGACGGCCAGGGCCAGCACACCGACGATGACGATGACCGTGGTCGCGAACGCGGAGGTCGTCAGGTCGGTACCGCGGCGTACCGCCAGATCCCAGCCGAACAGAGTGGGGTCCGCGATGAGGTTGCCCTCGAACGGGGTCAGCGCCGGGTTGGCGAAGACGAGTTGCTGCAGGGCGACGGCGCCGGCCAGGGTCACGACCGCGAGCTGCGCCCCGCGAACCCGCAGCGCCGGCAGGCCGACGACCACACCGACGAGCGTGGCAGCGCCGGCCGAGACCACGATCGACAGCGGGAACGGTACGTGCCAGGACATCGTCGCGCGGGACAGCAGGAACCCGGCGGTACCGGCGAAGGCCATCGCGGCGAGCGAGATCTGGCCCAGATAGCCGGTGAGCACGACCAGCGAGAGTGCGATGAGCGCCATGATGATCGAGGTGACGACGCCGAACCGCCAGCTGCCCGACGTCAGGCCGACGGCCAGGGCAGCCGCCCCGGCCAGCGCCACGGCGGCCGGCAACGGCCGTCGGGGCAGCTCCACTGCCGGCATGCGTACCGTGCCCAACGCACCCCGTGCGGGGATGTGCCGACCCAGGACGACCAACGCGACGATCACGAGCAGGAACGGCACCACGTCGCCGAGGCCGGCCTGGGCCCAGACCGGCCAACCATCGAAGCTGCTCAACAACAGCAACACCGACTGAAGGATGCCGATACCCACACCGGCCAGGCACGCGATGATGATCGAGGTCAGGCGGGCCAGCAGGGCGGCGGCGAGCCCCGGCAGGACATAGAACATGTAGCCGATCGGGTCGAGGCCGAGTGTCGGGGCGGCGAGAACCGCCACCAGTGACGTCGCCGCACCGGTGAGCAGCCACATGACGCTGGCCAGCCGGTCGGGCGACAACCCGGTCAGTCTGGCGGCGAGCTCGTCTTCGGCTCCGGCCCGGGTCGCCACGCCCAACCTGGTGAACCTGAAGTAGACCGAGAGGACCACGGCCACCGTCAGGGCCGCGACCAGAAGCAGCAGGTCACTGACGTTGACCACGGTGCCGCCCACGGACAGCGTCCGGTCCGTGAGCAGGGCGGGCGCGAGTACGCCGTCGGTCGAGAAGCGCAGCGGAACCAGCGCGGCGATCGCCAGCATCAGCCCGACCGATGCGACCACCTGCGACAACGGTGGAGCGGTGCGCAGCGGCCGGAACACCAGCCAGTGCGCGGCGAACGCCAGCCCTGCCGCGCTGAGCACGCCGAGCGCGACAGCGGGCCAGGCCGGCAGCGGTTGCGAGCTGAGCTGCACGGCGCCGATGGGAAACACGAGCGTGCCGGTCTGCCGCAGCTCGGCCACCACCCACACCGCCCAGAGGGCCAGGGAGCCCTGTGCGAAGTTGAGGACCCCGGTGGCGGCGTACAGGGACACGATGGACGCGGCGATCACGGCGTACACCGCCCCGCCGGCGAAGCCGAGCGTGACGAACAACAAGAGCTGATCCATGGTCGATTCCTTGTGCTGGCCCGGACGTGGACGGGGGCGACGGCGTGCGGCCCGCGCACGCCGTCGCCGGGGGCTCACACCGCGCCGGGGATGACGCTCATGACCTGGGGGATGGGCGTGATCCAGGTGTCGGTGACGGGCTTGATCGAACCGTCGGGCTGGACCACGAACAGCAGTAGTTGGGTGGTGCAGTTGGGGGAGGTGGCGCTGCCGCAGGTGACCTTGGGGCCGAGGAAGCTCGGGAAGTCCTTGAGCGCCTTGAGCGTCTTGAGGACACCGGGGCCGGTCAGGTCGGCGTCGGTGGCCGTGGACATCGCCTTCGCGAAGTTCATGAAGAGCGCGAACTCCCCGAACGCGTAGTAGCCGGCGGTGCCGCCGGACACGGCGGAGATGTACTTCTCGGCCAGCGCCAGATCGCGTTGGGCTTCCGGGGGTGCGTACCGGGCCGCGGCGGGCAGCCAGTTCGACGAGTACAACGCGCCGCCGGCAGCCTGCTGCGGGGCACCCTTGACGTAGTCGGTGCACGCGGCGGTGAAGATCTCGCCCTGGTACCGCAACTGCCGCAATGCCTTGACCAGGGCGGTGCAGACGGCCTCGCTCGGCGCGGCGACCAGGCCACCCACATCCGGCTTGTCCCGGGCGATCGTGGAGGCCACGGCGGTGAAGTTGGGGTTCGTGGGGGAGAAATAGATGCCTTTGGCGTCGATTTCGAGCGCCTTGGCCACCACCGGAAGGAGTTTGTCGATGGTCTGGTGTGACGACGGGGTGTCGACGAGGGCCAGCGTCACCGATTTCTTACCCTCGGTCTTGAACGCCTGCAGGGCGCCGATGAGGAAGGCGGCCTGCGGCGCGGCGAAGAACACGCGGTTCTCCGCCTTGGCGCCGGTCACGGAGTCGAACGGAATCATGCCGACGAGCGGGATCTGTGCGGCGGTCAGGGTCGGCAGGGCCGCGCTCGACGACAGGTTGTAGCCGTCCATGACGGCGACCACCTTCTTCTCGACGAACATGTTGGCACACGACTGGGCCCGCTCAGGCGTCGTGTCGGTGTCGCATGTGACGACCTCGATCGGGTGGCCGTTGATGCCGCCGAACTCGCCGTTGATGTAGGACACCGCCGCCTTGGCCCCGGTGTCGGCGCCGGGTTGGGGGACCGGCCCGCCGGACGGGTTGAGGAAGCCCACGACGATCGGTGGCTTGGACAGCGTCGAGGTCGTGCTCTGGGCGCTCGGGGCGTCCGAAGCGCAGCCGGTGGCGGCCACCATGGCGGCGACGAGAACGGTGGAAGCCCGGATGACGGCAGGGGCTCTATGCATGGAACCTCATTTCGACGCGATGGTCGGTGCCGTCAACGGTTCGAGGCGCCGACCGAACGACTTCCCGTGATGCGACGGGCCTGTCCTGTGGCGTCACGTCAGACATTGCCGCTGGTGGCTGGCGGTGTCGGTGGATGCCAGGGACGGCGCACCGCCGGACCGGTGCGGGACCGGACCGGCGGTACCGGCGGTGACATGCGATCGGCCCGCGATCGATAGCGCGGGCGTCCTGTTCGTGCTTACGGCACTGTAAATCACACGTAACTTCTTGGGAAGGGTCGCGGGCAGCGCCCTGGCAATCGGATTTCACCAGCACTTCGAGCTTTATGTGGCCCTACCGGGCCTGGGCGTCGGCTGGACGGCGACGCCGGGAGGCCTGAATCCGAGCAATGGCTGCGAACCGCGCCTAACAAAACACCCCGGCCTGTGAGTGTTTGGCACACTCTCAGGCCGGGGTGTACACCGTTGGTGACGCGTTCACTGACGGTGTGTCACTGGGTGCCGGTGACGATGGCGGGGATCCCGCGTCCGACCGGCGGCGACGTGGTGGTCAGGTTGGTCGTGGATCAGCCTCACTGCAACCGGTCGGACAGTCCGTAGGTCTTCGCGATGATCTCGCGCTGGATCTCGCTGGTGCCCCCGTAGACGGTGGACACGATCGAGGACCGGACCAGGCGCTCCATGTCGAACTCGGTCGCGTACCCGTAGCCGCCCATCATCTGCATCGCGTCCAGGGCGACGCGGCGGGCGACCTCGGTGGCCTTGAGTTTGGCCATCGAACTCTCCCGGGGCAGCACCGTGTCCGGGGACCGGTCGACCTTGGCGGCGGTGTCGTAGATCAGCAGCCGGGCGCACTCGATCTCGGTGGCCAGGTCGGCCAGGCGGTGCCGGATCACCTGGAACGACCCGATCGGCCGGCGGAACTGGCGCCGGTTCTTGACGTAGTCCACGACGTCGTCGAACGCCCGCTGGGCGGTCCCCAGCATCACGCTGGCGAGGATCAGCCGCTCCATGTTGAGCCCGGCCATCAACTGCCGCCAGCCGTTGTCGATCTGGCCGACGACGGCGTCGGCGGGCAGCACGCAGTCGGCGAAGTAGAGGTCGTTGACCTCGCGCCCGCCCATGGTCTCGATGCCGGAGATGGTCAGCCCGGGCGCCGTGGCGGGGACCAGGAACATGGTCAGGCCGTCGTGGTCGCCGGCCCGGCCCGACGTGCGGGCGACCAGCAGGATGTGCTCGGCGAGATGGGCGTTGGAACACCAGGTCTTCTGGCCGTTGACGACGAATCCGTCGCCCCGGCGCTCGGCGCGGCAGCTCAGGTTGGCCACGTCCGAGCCGGCCTCGGGCTCGGACATCGCGACCGCCTCGATGGCGCCCCGGGCCACCCCGCTGAGGATGAGCTTCTTCTGCTCCGCCGAACCGAACCGCTCGTACGTGGCGGCGACGATGATCGACGTGGTGAAGCCGCCGATCGGCGCCATCGCCCGCGCGGTCTCCTCCAGGAAGAGGCACAGCTCCACCATGCCCGCGCCGCCGCCGTCGAACTCCTCCGGCAGGGACAGGCCCAGCCAGCCGAGGTCGGCCATCTTGCGGTACAACTCCGGGCTGTGGGTCTCCCGTCCGCCGTTGGTGAGTTTCTGCCGCTGTTCACGGGTTCCGGCCTCGCGGCGGCAGAAGTCCTGCACGGCCGCGACAAGTGATCGTTGCTCGTCGCTCCACTCCACAGCTGTACCTCCAGCGTCACACGGGGATTGACAGCAAGGCTAAACTATCGAATATCAAATGTCAGGAGGCAGCCGATGACGTCTCTCGCTGAGCACCCTCGCCGGCTCCACGTCGTCGACCCGATGACCGGCGAGCCCCGCACCGCCCACGACATCGCCGACGAAGCCGCGGTGCACGCCGCCGTCCAACAGGCGCGCGACGCTGCGGGGTGGTGGGCCGGCCTGGACGCCCGGCAACGCCGGCGTCATCTGCTCGCGTACAAGGCACTCGTGGCGAGCCGCATCGACGAGCTGGCCGCCCTCATCCGGAGCGAGACCGGCAAGTCGGTCGCGGGGGCCCAGCTGGAGGTGATGCTCGCCGTCGAGCACCTGGACTGGGCCGCCCGGCACGCCCGGCGGGTGCTGAGGCGGCGGTCGGTGTCCTCCGGCATGCTCGCGTTCAACCAGGCCAGCTCCGTGGAGTACGTGCCGTACGGCGTCATCGGCGTCATCGGCCCGTGGAACTACCCCGTCTACACGCCGATGGGGGCGATCTCGCACGCGTTGGCCGCCGGCAACGCGGTGGTGTTCAAGCCCAGCGAGTTCACCTCCGGCGTCGGTGTGTGGCTGGCGCAGCGGTGGAGCGAACTGCTCCCCGATCGACCGGTCCTGCAGGTCGTCACGGGCGACGGCACGACCGGTGCCGCGTTGTGCCGTGCGTCGGTCGACAAGATCGCGTTCACCGGGTCGGCCGCGACGGGGCGTGCGGTCATGGCCGCCTGCGCCGAGAGGCTGACTCCCGTCGTGATCGAGGGCGGTGGCAAGGACGCGCTCATCGTCACGGCCGACGCCGACCTCGACGCGGCCGCCCAGGCGGCTGTGTTCGGTGGCCTGGGCAACGCCGGGCAGACGTGCGCCGGAGTCGAACGCGTCTACGTCGAGCAGGCCGTGTACGAGCCGTTCGTGGCCAAGCTGGCCGAGCTGGTGCGGCAGGTCCGGCCAGGTGCCGAGCCCGACGCGCCGTACGGGCCGATGAGCACGCCGGCCCAGCCCGGCATCGTGCTGAGCCACGTCACCGACGCGATCGACCGGGGCGCCCGGGCGGTGGTCGGTGACGCGAGTTCGGTGCGACCGCCGTTCGTCGAGCCGGTCCTGCTGGCCGACGTCCCCGAGGACAGCACGGCGGTCACCGACGAGACGTTCGGCCCGGTGCTGGTGGTCAACCCGGTGGCCGACGCCGACGAGGCGCTGCGCCGGACGAACGCGACCAGCTACGGGCTCTCCGGCTCGATCTTCACTCGACACCGCCGGCACGGACTGGCGCTCGCCGCACGGGTGCGGGCGGGCGCGGTGTCGGTCAACTCGGTGCTCGGGTACGCCGGCGTGCCCTCACTGCCCTTCGGCGGCGTCGGCGACTCCGGCTTCGGGCGGGTCCACGGCGCAGACGGCCTGCGCGAGTTCAGCCGGCCGCGGTCGGTCACGTGGCAGCGGTTCCGGGCACCGATCGACGTGATGACGCTGCAACCGACCGCTCACGCCATGCGGCTCTCGCGGGCGATGTTCAAGTGGCGCCATGGCCGCCCGTGACTCACTCGCTCCACACCCCCAGGCCGTCGAGATGCTTGACCAACCGTTCGGCACCGTCGGTGAAGTGGCGGGCCATGACCGGTCGGGCGGTGGCCGGGTCGTGGGCCTCGAGCGCGTCGAGCAGGGCCTCGTGATCGGCGATCATGCCCGCCCGCCACTCCGGGTTGGCCGCGTAGAACCGCGACGGCGTGTAGCGCGTCGCCGTGCGCAGCAGCCAGGACAGTTTGCGTGCGTCGGTCAGCCGGTTGATGCTGCGGTGGAACTCGAACTCGAGCTGCTCGACCCGGTTGATCTGCCTGGCCTGGGCGGCCCGGCGCAGCCGCTCGTGCTGCCGCCGCAGGTCGTCGAGCTGGGCCGGCGTGATGCTGACGGCGACCCGGGCGGCGAGCTCGCCGGCGATGTCGCCCTGCAGGGCGAACACGTCGACGATGTCCTGCCGGGACAGCGGCGCGACCACGTGGCCGCGCCGCGGCTGCAGCTCGACCATGTCCTCCGCGCGCAGCATCAGCAGGGCCTCGCGCACCGGCGTGATGCTCAGCCCGGTCTCCTGGGCGACCTCCTCGAGCCGGATCCGTTCGCCGGGACGCAGCTGGCCGGACATGATCCGGTCGCGCAGCAGGCTCGCCACCGTCTCTGACAGCTGAGGATGAGATACGTCCTGGGCCTTGCTCCGCTGCGCCACGCGACTACAGTATCAAATGTCAAATGTCACAAGGGGTGTGCCGATGAGCTTGCCTGAGGCCGAACCGGCCGGTTGCGGTCTGCGGGCCGCCACCCGCGCCGGGGTCCGCACGATCTGGTTCGACCGGCCCGACCGGCGGAACGCGATGACGCTGGACATGTTCCGCGACTACTACGCGGCGCTGCTGGCGGCCGACGCGGATCCGCGGGTGCGGGCCATCGTGGTGACCGGCACCGGCGACTGGTTCTGCGCGGGCGCCGACCCGGAGGCGCTGCAGGCGCTGCTCGACGACAGCCACCGCGACCAGTTGATGGACGAGTTCGGCTTCGCACCACATCTGCCGATCACGCTGGGAACGCCGATCGTCGCGGCGGTCAACGGCGGCGCCGCGGGCCTCGGCCTGGTCCACGCGCTGTACGCCGACGTGCGGTTCCTGGCGGCACAGGCGCGCCTGGCCACCGCGTTCAGCCGGCTCGGCCTGATCGCCGAGTACGGCAGCGCCTGGCTGCTGCCCCGCCTGGTCGGCGCCGGCAACGCGCTGGACCTGCTGGTGTCCGGCCGCAAGATCGATGCGGCGGAGGCGTTCCGGATCGGACTGGTGCAACGAGTGCTCCCGCGCGACGAGGTGCTGGCCGAGGCGCAAGCCTATGCCGCCGACCTCGCCGCGCACTGCTCGCCGGCGTCCATGGCGGTGATCCGGCGGCAGGTCTGGTCGGGCCTGGAGACCGGGGTGGCCGAGGCGGCCGCCGACGCCGGCCGGCTCATGGGCGCGTCCCTCGCCGGTGCTGACTTCGGTGAGGCCCTTGCCAGCCAGCTCCAGGGGCGTGCTCCCCGCTTCGCGGCGCGGGCCGGCGCATGAGCGGCCCGCTGGCCGGGGTCCGGGTCGTGGAGCTCGCCGGGATCGGCCCAGGTCCGTTCGCGGCGATGCTCCTGGCCGACCTCGGGGCCGACGTCGTCCGGGTCGACCGACCGGAGCCGGGCGCGCTGTCGGCCGGCGACCCGAGACGGGACCTGCTCAACCGGGGCAAGCGGTCGGTCGTCGTGGACCTCAAGCATCCCGACGGGGCCGAGGCGATCCTCGGGCTGACCGACCGGGCCGCGATCGTGATCGAGGGCTGGCGTCCCGGGGTGGCCGAGCGGCTCGGCGTCGGGCCGCAGGCCGCGCTGGAGCGCAACCCGGGCCTCGTCTACGGACGGATGACCGGTTGGGGACAGCAGGGGCCGCTGGCCCGCGCCGCCGGTCACGACATCGGCTACATCGCCGTCGCCGGAGCACTGCACCCGATCGGCCGCCCGGACGGGCCACCGCAGATCCCGCTCAACCTCGTCGGTGACTTCGGTGGTGGCGCGCTCTACCTCGTCGTCGGCTGCCTGGCGGCGCTGCACGTGGCCCGGAGCACCGGCCGCGGGCAGGTCGTCGACGCCGCCATCGTCGACGGCACGGCCCACCTCACCACGCTGTTCGCCGGTCTCCTCGCGGGCGGCGCCTGGCAACCCGAGCGCGGCCGCAACCTGCTCGACGGCGGCGCGCCGTTCTACGACGTCTACGCCACCGCCGATGGCGGGCACATGGCCGTCGGCGCACTGGAGCCCCAGTTCTACGCCGAGCTGTTGCGGCTGCTCGGGCTGGCCGACGCGGACCTGCCGGCCCAGCACGACGTCGCCGGATGGCCGGTGCTGCGCGCGCGCTTCGCGGCGGCCTTCGCCGAGCGCACCCGCGACGAGTGGACCAAGCTGTTCGAGGGGACCGACGCCTGCGTGGCACCGGTGCTGTCGCTCGTCGAGGCGCAGCGCCATCCACACCTGGTGGCGCGCGCGACGTTCGAGGAGCACTTCGGCGTCCGGCAGCCCGCCGTGGCGCCCCGCCTGTCGGAAACACCGGGGGCGATCGGTGGCAGCCCGCCGCTGCCGGGCTCGGACACCGAGACCGTGCTCACCGAGTGGGGTCTCGGCGCAGACCTGCCAAGGTGGCTGGGCAACGGCGCCGTCAGCCAGACAAGAGGAGTTCGCTGATGCGTATCGCGACACCGCTGGCGTACGCCACGGATCCCAGGAGCGGCGCGGACGCCGTGGCCACCTGGGAAGACGACGGCCTCGACGTGGTCTGGGTGTCGGAGGCGTACGGCTTCGACGCGCCGACCATCATGGGCTACCTCGCCGCGAAGACGACCCGGCTGCAGATCGGCTCCGCCATCCTGCCCATCTACTCCCGGACCCCGGCGCTGCTGGCCCAGACCGCGGCCGGCCTGGACGCGATCTCGGGCGGCCGCGCCATCCTCGGCCTGGGCGCGTCAGGGCCGCAGGTGATCGAGGGCTGGCACGGCGTCGCCTACGACCGGCCGCTCGCCCGGACCCGTGAGGTGATCCGGATCTGCCGGCAGGTGTGGCGCCGCGAGATGCTGGTCCATGACGGCATCCACCGGCTGCCGCTGCCTCCCGAGGAAGGCACCGGTCTCGGCAAACCGCTGAAGCTCCTCACCCACCCGGTCCGCGACCACATCCCGATCTACGTGGCGAGCCTGGGCGACAGGAACGTGCGGATGACCGCCGAGCTCGCCGACGGGTGGCTGCCGTTCCTCTACGACCCCGAGCGCGCGGCCGACGTCTGGGGCGCGGCGCTGGCAGCCGGCCGGGACAAGCGGCCCGACGATCTCGGCCCACTCGAGGTCGTGGCCGGCGGCCCGCTGGCCATCGGCCCGGACGTGACCGGCCTGCGTGACCTCGCCCGGCCGCTGATCGCCCTGTACGTCGGCGGCATGGGCGCCAGGGGCCGCAACTTCTACCACGACCTGCTGTCCCGCTACGGGTACGCTGCCGAGGCGGACCGCATCCAGGACCTCTACCTGGCCGGCCGCAAGACGGCGGCCGCCGCCGCCGTGCCGGCGGAACTGCTGGAGCGCACCAGCCTGATCGGGCCGGAGAGCTACGTGCGGGATCGCGTCCAGGCCTATCGCGACGCCGGCGTCACGATCCTCAACGTCACGCCGCTGGGCACCGAGCCCCGGCGCCTCATCGCCGCGGTGAAGGACATGGCCCGGTAGGGACCTGCGCAGTAAGGAGTCGACACACATGGTGAACCGCACGATCTTCTCCGCCGACCACCTCGCGTTCACGGAACTGGTGCGCGCCTTCATCGACAAGGAGGTCACGCCGCACCACGACCGCTGGGAAGCCGACGGCATCGTCGACCGCGGCGTGTGGCGGGCCGCCGGCGCCGCCGGCCTGCTGGGCTTCTTCGTCGACGAACGGTACGGCGGCGGCGGGGTGACGGACCGGCGCTTCAACGCCATCCTCACCGAGGAACTGGCCCGGGCGGGCGCGAGTGGCCCGGCGTTCGGCCTGCACAACGACATCATCGGGCCGTACCTCACCGATCTGACCAACGACGAGCAGAAACAGCGGTGGCTGCCGGGCTTCTGCTCCGGCGACGTCATCACCGCGATCGCCATGTCCGAACCGGGCGCCGGCAGCGACCTGCAGGGCATCACCACCACCGCGGTACGCGACGGCGACGACTACGTCCTCAACGGGCAGAAGACCTTCATCAGCAATGGGATCCTGGCCGACCTGGTCATCGTGGTGGCCCGCACCGATCCCGCCGCGGGGCACCGGGGGATCAGCCTGCTGGTCGTCGAGCGCGGCATGCCCGGCTTCGAGCGGGGCCGCAACCTCGACAAGATCGGGCAGAAGGCGCAGGACACCGCCGAACTGTTCTTCGCCGACGTCCGGGTGCCCGCGGCCAATCTCCTCGGCGACGAGGGCCAGGGCTTCGCCTACCTGATGCGCAACCTGCCCTTCGAGCGGCTGTCGATCGCGGTCGCGGCGCTCGCCGGTGCCGAGGCGGTGTTCGCGCAGACCCTCGCCTACTGCAAGCAGCGCCAGGCGTTCGGTCGCCCCATCGGCAGCTTCCAGCACAACCGGTTCGTGCTGGCCGAACTCGCGACCGAACTGCGCCTCGGCCGCGTCTTCGTCGACCAGTGCCTGGTCGAGCCCACCCTCACGGCGGAGACGGCGGCGATGGCGAAGTGGTGGTGCACCGAGTTGCAGCAACGCACCGTCGATCGCTGCCTGCAGTTGCACGGCGGCTACGGCTACATGCGCGAGTACCCGGTGGCCAGGGCGTATCTGGACGCCCGCGTCCAGACGATCTACGGCGGAACGACGGAGATCATGAAGGAGGTGATCGGCCGGTCACTCGGACTGTGAACCGTACTCCAGCATGGGCACGAGGAACCGCCGGGCCACGGCGCGCAACTGTTCGGCGTCGTCGAGGTCGACGACGTGGCTGGGGGTGACCAGAAAGGAGCAGGACAGCCGTGTCATCAGTTCGGCCACCACCTCGACGTCCGCGGTGGCGGGGATGTTGCCGGCCCGTTGCTCGCGGCGGAGTTGGCCGGCGACGAACCGTTGCACCGTGGCCAGCGTCCGCCCGCCGTCGCTGATCATCGAGGGGACGAGCACGTCCGGTTCGGCGGTCATCAGCCCTCCGATCAGCGGGTTGCGGCGAAAGGCCTGCAAGGCGCTGACGAAGCCCAGGACCACCCGGTCGTCGACGGTCGGGGCCTGCTGGATGTCGAGGAGGAACTGGTCGAAGTAGCGCCGGAACTCCCGGCGGACCACCTGCTCGACCAGCCTGTCCTTGGTGGCGAACCGGCGGTACGCCGTGATCCGGGAAACCCCGGCGCGCCGGGCCACGTCCTCCATCGTGGACCGGCGGATGCCCATGCGGCAGAACTGCTCGTAGGCGGCGTCGAGGATCCGCGTGGCGACCTCGTCGTTGTCGTCGGCGCGTTCCAGCGCCTCGGTGAAGGCACGTTCCAGCAGCGACTCCGAGCCGGACGCGGCCCCGAGCGCGGACAGCAGCGGTTCTGCGGTGTGCCCGTCGTGACCTGCCTGGGACGGACCGGGGGACGACGCGTTCGCGGAAGCGGTCCGGGCCATGGCTGCCCTCTCGTGAGATACGTTGACGCGAGCCTTGCATCACGGTACCAACCACGAACCCGGAACTCCGAGTTCTGCCGGGCCCTGGCCGACCTGACGTGCGCGCCGGGCTACGGGGTGACGTTGATGTTGGTCAGCCCGGTGACAGCGTTGGTGACGGTGTTCGAGGCGTACACCAGGTTGGGATTGGCGGCGCAGCGCGACGTCGAGGAGACGTACACGGCGTAACGGCCGACGCCGCCGAGGTCGGACGTGTTGTGGCGCCATATGTTGCCGCAGCCGTACCCGTCGAGCAGGTTGTGCGTCTCGTAGCCGTTGGCGAACGTGCCGGGCGCGCGGAAGGTGCCCGTGTTGCCCTCGATCAGGTAGCCGTTGCCCTTGGCATCGACCCACGAGTCGCCCGAGTTGGCGCCGGAGATGCCCTGTCCGTTGAACCTGTTGCCCCTGATCACACCGCCTTCGGTGCCCTCCTTGACGTCCACGTGCTCGGCGGTGACGTTCGGGCCGATGTCGTTGTTCAGCACCTGGACCCGGTCGGAGCGATCCACGCCGCCGGAGTTGCCGTGGCAGCCGAAGTTGGACTGGGCCGAGCCGAGATAGACGGCCTCACCGTAGCCGGGCTGCGTCAGGCCGGTGTCGGTGATGGTGGAGTTGCGGATGATCCCGTCGGCGGAGGAGCGGCGGAAGTGCACCGCCTCCTCGTCGGTGTGGTGTACGTGTACCCCGTCGATGGTCACGTGCTGCGAGTTGTCGAGCACGATGCCCTTCTTCGACTCGGCCACGGTGAAGCCGGTCAGGTTCCAGTAGGGCGCGTCGAACAGCCAGAGGCCGTACCCGGAGTCCCAGCCGGCCGTCGGCACCGGGCAGGACGGGGCGGTGCCGGTGGGACCGTCGTTGATCAGAACCGCGGTGCGCGGACCGGTCAGCGTGATCCGGGACGTGGCCGTGCCGGCCCGCCGGGTCAGGAACGACCCGCGGTACGTTCCGGCCGCGAGCCGGATGGTGTGGCCGGGCTGGGCGGCGGCGAGGGCGGCCTGGAGTTGGGCCGCGGTGGAGACGTCCACGACTGGCCCGGCCGGCGGAGTGGTGGGCGGTGGCGGCGTCGTGGGTGGGGCCGTCGTGGGCGACGGTGTCGTGGTCGGCGGGACGGTCGTGGGGGCGGCGCCGCCACAGGGCTTTCCGTCCACGGTGCAGTTGACGGGCACGCCGAGGCCCGCCACGTTGAAGCCGAAGTCCTCGGCGGCGCCGGGGGCGATGTCGCCGTTGTGGCCGGCGTTGGTGAAGCGGTAGTGCTGGCCGATCTGGGTCCGCACCGAGCTCCACGAGTTCGTCACCCGGGAACCCGGGGGCAGGTCGAACTCGACCACCCAGCCCGTGCTGGCGGCGTCGCCCCGGTTGGTGATGACGTATCGGGCGCCGTATCCGGTGTTCCACACCGAGCTCTGGGAGAACACGGCGGTCAGGTCGGGGGCGGCGGCGGACGCCGTGGGCGCGGACGCCAGGGCCGTCGAGCCCAGCCCGGCGAGGGCGACGACCAGACCAACCGTGGCGAGCGCGGTGCCGGTACGGGAGCGTGCCATCAGTGGGCCTCCGTCGGTGCTCCGAGCGGGTACGTCGAGGGGCGAGCGCTCAGCCATTCTAGGTCATCGATGTCGTGGCGGTCGTCGTCAGCTGCCGGACGTCCCCGCGCCCTGGCACGGACCTGTCACAGGTCCGTGCAAACATCGTCGCGTGACTGGATGGATCTACAACGATCGCCCTGAGGGCCTCAGGTTCCTGACCGAGCGGGTTGCGGAACCGGGCCGTGGGGAGATCGACGCCGAGATCTGGGACTGGGTCGTGCGTGGCGAGGATGACGCCGGCGACTTCCTGGACTACTTCGACGTGGACGAGCAGCGCCACGGCGCCACGGACGAGGAGCTCAGGGCGGCGTACGAGAAGGCTCTGGTCGCTCGGCGGGAGCAGCAGCGCGAGTGGGGTGAGGTACGGAGCAACCTCACCCGCGCGTTCGACGAACTCGCCGACCTCGGCGTGTTGGCCAGGGAGAACTTCAGCTGCTGTGGCACCTGCGCGGCCGCTGAGATCCACGATGAGCGGGACGGCTCCCGGCACTGGCACGGCTACCTCTGGTACCACCAGCAGGACACGGAGTCGCTGCTCGCGAGCGAGGACGGCGAGGTCTACCTCGGCTACGGCGCCTATCCGCCGGCGGACTTCGACGAGGTCGCCTATGCCGCACTGTCGGAGGCGGAACAGCAGGCCCGCTACCAGGCCGACCTGGAACGGCTCCTCGACGAGATCGCCTTCCCGGTGCTGCGAAGGCACGGCATGCGGGTGGAGTGGAACCGCAAGCAGTCCACGCGGATCCGGGTGACCGGCGCCCAGTGGTACGCGCCGCTGACCTGAGACGGGCAGTTCTCGACAGCGTGGTCCGCGCTGGAGTCAGGTGACGTCGAGGCCCCACGGGCCGCGCTGCAGCATCTCGACATCGCGATGCTGCGCCAGGGTCATCCCGTCCCTGCCAGGGCACCGACCTGGCCGGTCGTCCCGGGTACGCCGACCCGGTGGCCGACCTGCTGAGCGGGTCGCGTCGGTGGCAGGATGCCAACGGCGATCCGGACGGCACCTGGACCGGGCAGTCGCCGCCACCTGACACACGGCGGAACCGTCCCGGGGTGACCGGCCTTCGACCTGGCCAGCCCGGGAGGTTCGCCGACCCCTCCTGACCACCGGGTTACCCGCCCCGCTCCGGGCCTGACCAAGGAGACCCATCAATGCATGATGACCGCGAGCTGATCGCCGACCGGCTGGCCCGGCTGCTGCGGGAACGGATCCGGCCGGCCACCCACCGTACGGTGGCCTCGCTGGAGGTGACCGCATGGCACGTCGAGGGCGGTCAGGGCGAGCCGGTGCCGCCCTCGGCCGCGCTGCCCCAGCCGGGTGCGAGCGGCCCGGACGAGCGGTACGTGCCGTTGCGGGTCGGCCAGGAATGGGGGCCCGCCTGGGGCACCAGCTGGCTGCACCTGACCGGCGAGGTGCCGGCCGTGGCGGCCGGTGCCCGCGTCGAGCTGCGAGTCGATCTCGGCTGGATGCCGGGCATGTCCGGGTTCCAGGCCGAAGGGTTGGTCTACCGGCCGGACGGGTCGGTGGTCAAGGGGCTCAACCCGTACAACGACTGGATCCCGGTGGCCGCGCCGGCCGCCGGTGGGGAGCGGATCGACCTCTACCTGGAGGCGGCGGCCAACCCCTATCTCAGCGACATGAGCACGTTCCTGCCGACCCCACTCGGCGACCGGGACACCGCCGGGGCGCAGCCGCTCTACCGGCTGGTCCGGGCCGACGTGACGGTGTTCGAGGCCGAGGTCTGGGAGCTGGTCGCCGATCTGGAGGTGCTCGACGGGTTGCGCCGCGAGCTGGCCGACGGCGATCCCCGCGGTTGGGAGATCCACCGGGCGCTCGGCCGCGCGCTGGACGCGCTGGACCTGGCGGACGTCGCCGGCACGGCTCACCTGGCCCGCGCCGAACTGGCCGAGGTGCTGAGTCGACCGGCCCACGCCAGCGCGCACCGGCTGACCGCGGTGGGGCACGCGCACATCGACACCGCCTGGCTCTGGCCGCAACGGGAGACGGTACGCAAGGTCGCCCGTACCGCGGCCAATGTGGTGCAGCTGATGGACGAGGAGCCGGACCTGGTCTTCGCGATGTCCAGCGCCCAGCAGTTCGCCTGGTTGCAGGAGCACCGGCCGGAGGTCTTCGAGCGGGTCGCCGAGCAGGTCCGGGCGGGCCGCTTCGTCCCGGTGGGCGGAATGTGGGTCGAGTCGGACACCAACCTGCCCGGCGGCGAGGCGTTGGCCCGGCAGTTGGTCCGCGGCAAGCGCTACTTCCTGGACACCTTCGGCATCGACACCCCGGAGGTGTGGCTGCCCGACTCGTTCGGCTACTCGGCGGCCATGCCGCAACTGGTCCGGCTGGCCGGGTCGCGCTGGTTCCTCACCCAGAAGATCTCCTGGAACCAGACCAACCGCTTTCCGCACCACACCTTCTGGTGGGAGGGCATCGACGGGACCCGGCTCTTCACCCACTTTCCCCCGGTGGACACCTACAACGCCGAACTCACCGCGCGCGAGCTCGCCCACGCGGTGGCCAACTTCCGGGACAAGGGGCCGGCCAGCCGCTCGCTGGTGCCGTTCGGTCACGGCGACGGCGGCGGGGGTCCGACCCGGGAGATGCTCGCCCGGGCCCGCCGCGTCGCCGACCTGGAGGGTTCCCCCCGGGTACGCGTCGAGTCGCCAGCGGCCTTCTTCGCCGCCGCCGAACAGGAGTACCCGCAGGCCCCGGTATGGGTGGGAGAGCTCTACCTGGAGGCGCACCGGGCCACGTACACGTCGCAGGCCCAGACCAAACAGGGCAACCGCCGCAGCGAACACCTGTTGCGGGAGGCGGAACTCTGGAGCGCCACCGCCGCGCGGGCCGGGCTGGTCGACTACCCGTACGACGCGCTGGACCGGATCTGGAAGAGCGTGCTGCTGCACCAGTTCCACGACATCCTGCCCGGCTCCTCGATCGCCTGGGTGCACCGGGAGGCCCGGGACACCTACCGGCGGATCGCCGCCGAGCTGGAGGAGATCATCGGTACGGCCGTCGCCGCGCTGGCCGGGGCTCCCACCGGCGCTGGCGAGGACGCGGCCGGCGGTCAGGCGGTGGTGTTCAACGCCGGCCCGTACGCGCGGGACGGGGTGCCGGCGCTCGGCGCCGGGCAGCCGGACCCGTCGGGCGATCCGGTGCGGGTCAGCCGGGCCGACGGCGGATTCGTGCTGGACAACGGCCTACTGCGGATCGTCGTCGACCGGCACGGGCTGCTCACCTCGGTGCGGGACCTGGCCGCCGACCGGGAGGTGCTGGCGCCCGGCCTGCCGGGCAACCTGCTGCAACTGCACGCCGACCTGCCCAACCGCTGGGACGCCTGGGACGTCGACGCCTTCTACCGCAACCGGGTCACCGACCTGACCGGGGTGGACCGCCTCGTCTGCACGGCCTTCCCCGAGGCGGATCAGGGTGAACAGCAAGACCCGATCCCCGGTGACCGTGGCGGTGCCGAATCCGTCCTGGTGTTCCGCCGGTTCGGCGACTCGACGGTGGTGCAGGAGATCGGTCTGGCACCCGGTCGACGCCGGGTCGACCTGCGCACCGAGGTCGACTGGCACGAGCGGGAGAAGTTCCTGAAGGTCGCCTTCCCGCTCGACGTGCACACCGACCGGGCCGCCTACGAGACCCAGTACGGCCACGTGCACCGCCCCACCCACGAGAACACCTCCTGGGAGGCGGCGAAGTTCGAGGTGTGCGCCCACCGCTGGGTACGGGTCAGCGAGCCGGACTACGGCGTCGCGCTCGTCAACGAGGCCACGTACGGCCACGACGTGCGGCGGGAGGCCCGGCCCGGGGGTGGCACGCTGACCACCGTACGGCTCTCCCTGCTCCGTGCCCCGCGTTTTCCCGATCCGGAGACCGACCAGGGCCGGCACAGCTTCCGCTACGCCCTGGTGCCGGGCGAGCGTCTGGTCGACGCGATCCGCGAGGGCTACGCGATCAATCTGCCGGCACGCCGAGCTGCCGGTGCCGCCGCGGTGCCGCCGCTGGTGGAGGTGACGCACGAGGGGGTGATCGTCGAGGCGGTCAAGCTCGCCGACGACCGGAGCGGCGATGTGGTGGTGCGCCTCTACGAGTCCCTCGGCGGGCGGGCCACGGCACGACTGCGCGCCGGTTTCCCGGTCGCCCGGGTGACGGAGGCCGACCTGCTTGAGCGCCCGATCGCGGCCGACGCGCTGCGGGCGGCCCCGTCGCATCCGACCCGGCCGGAAGCCGATGGTGAGCTCGCGCCCGACGGGGTGGAGCTGTCGTTGCGCCCGTTCCAGGTGGTCACGGTGCGGCTGGTTCCTGCCGCCGGATGAGTGCCGGCGACTCCGGGCCGACGACTGGTGCTCGTCGGCCCGGAGTCGACGCGCAGCGAACCTCCGCCGGAGGCAGCCGGCAACGCCCAGGTGACTGTGGTCCAAGCCGCCCAGCGGCTGGCGCAGGCTCGAAGGAGCACGGCGGGGCGGTCGGCAAAAGCAAAGGCAGGGAGACAGCGCTCCTTGCCACTTCTAACGTATAGCGCACAGGGGGGCTTGCGGCAAGACCCGGGATGTGCCGCAGAATCGGCGGCCGGACACAGCGCCGACCTGAAGAGGGGGCACGTCGTGGGGGGTGTCGAAGTGACCGAGCCGTACGTGGTGGATCTTCGGGAGGTCGACGGGACGCACGTCGCGGTCGTCGGCGGCAAGGCGGCGCACCTGGGCGGGCTGTCGCGGATCGAAGGCATCCGCGTACCGGCCGGGTTCTGCGTCACGACGGCCGCCTTCCGGCGGATCATGGCGGAAGCGCCGTCGATCGACGATCGGCTCGATCGGCTGTCCCGCCTGAACCCGGACGACCGGGAGTCGATCGGCAGGTCCAGCGCGGAGGTCCGCCGCACCATCGAGGGGATCACCATTCCGGGCGACCTGTCGGCGGCGATCACCCGCGCGCTCGCCCCGCTCGGCGAGCAGGCCGCCCACGCCGTGCGGTCCAGCGCGACGGCGGAGGACATGCCGACGGCCTCCTTCGCCGGCCAGCAGGACACGTACCTGAACGTCGTGGGGCCGGCGTCGGTCCTCCGGCACGTCAGCCGGTGCTGGGCGTCGCTCTTCACCGAGCGGGCCGTGACCTACCGCCTGCGGAACGGTATCGACCACCGGGCGGCCCAGATGGCGGTGATCGTGCAGAAGATGGTCTTCCCGGACGCGGCCGGCATCCTGTTCACGGCCGACCCTGTCACGGGAAACCGGAAGGTCGCCACCGTGGACGCCAGCTTCGGCCTCGGCGAGGCCCTGGTCTCCGGCCTGGTGAACCCGGACGTCTTCACGGTGCGCGACGGGGAGGTCGTCGCCGGGGCGGTCGCCGCCAAACGGCGTGCCGTTCGCGCCCTGCCGACCGGCGGGACGCAGGAAGTGGCGATCGACCCGCAGCGGCAGCAGCAGCCGGCGCTGACGGACGCGCAGGTCGTGCGGCTCGTGCGGCTCGGGCGGCAGATCGAGGCGCAGTTCGGCCGCCCGCAGGACATCGAGTGGTGCCTGCTCGACGACGACTTCCACATCGTGCAGAGCCGGCCGATCACCACGCTGTTTCCCATTCCCGTGGCCCGCGACCGGGAGAACCGCGTCTACCTCTCCGTCGGCCATCAGCAGATGATGACCGACCCGATGAAGCCACTGGGGCTCTCCATGTGGCAGCTCACGGCCATGGCGCCGATGCACGAGGCCGGCGGCAGGCTGTTCGTCGACGTCACCGGGCGCCTGGCCTCGCCCGCGAGTCGCACCGGCCTGCTGGAGATGATGGGCAGGGACGATCCGCTGAGCAGGGACGCGCTGGAGACCGTCCTCGACCGCCACGACTTCGTGCCGACGCGCCCGGACGAGGGTCCCGGCGGGCCGCCGGCCGGCGCGTCCGCCCCGATCGAGACCGATCCGGCCATCGTCGCCGAGCTGATCGAGCGCAGTCAGGCCTCCGTCGCCGCCCTGCGGCGTGACATCGGGACGAAGACCGGGCCGGCGCTGTTCGACTTCCTGCTGGAGGCGTTCGCGGAGCACAAGCGGCTCCTCGCCGATCCGTTGAGCATGCGGGCGATCATGGCGGGGATGGAGGCCACCTGGTGGCTCAACGACCGGCTGCGGGAGTGGTTGGGTGAAAAGAACGCGGCCGACGCCCTCACCCTCTCCGCCCCCGGCAACGTCACGTCGGAGATGGGGCTGGCGCTGCTCGACGTCGCGGACGTGATCCGCCCCCACCCGGAGGTGGTGGCGTTCCTGCAGGGCGTCGAGGACGAGGGATTCCTGGACGAGTTGCCGAAGCTCCCGGGCGGGACCGAGGCGCGCGACGCCATCGAGGCGTACCTCGACCGGTACGGCATGCGCTGCGCCGGCGAGATCGACATCACGAGGCCGCGCTGGAGCGAACGACCCACCACGCTCGTGCCCCTGATCCTCGACAACGTCAGGCTCTTCGAGCCGGGCGCTGCCGCGCGGCGCTTCGAGCAGGGGCGACGAGAGGCTCAGCAGAAGGCGCGGGAGGTGCGCGAACGCCTGCGGGCGCTGCCGGACGGCGAGCGGAAGGCCGACGAGACCGGGCGGATGATCGACCGGGTCCGGACCTTCATCGGCTACCGGGAGTACCCGAAGTACGCCATCATCAGCCGTTACCAGGTCTACAAGCAGGCCCTGCTGGAGGAGGCCGAGCGTCTCGTGCGGGCCGACGTGATCGGTGCGCGGGAGGACGTCTTCTACCTGACCTTCCAGGAGTTCCACGACGTCGTGCGCTCGCACCGGGTGGATGCCACGCTCATCGAGCGGCGCAAGGAGGAGTTCCGGTCGTACCAGGCGCTCACGCCGCCCCGGGTGCTGACCTCGGACGGTGAGGCCGTCGTCGGGGCGTACCGTCGCGACGACGTGCCGACCGGCGCCCTGATCGGCCTACCGGTCTCCGCCGGGACGGTCGAGGGGCGCGCCCGCGTCATCCTGGACATGGCCGAGGCCGATCTCGAACCGGGCGACATCCTCGTCACCGCGCACACGGATCCGAGCTGGACACCCCTCTTCGTCGCCGTCGCAGGTCTGGTGACGGAGGTCGGAGGATTGATGACGCACGGCGCGGTGATCGCGCGGGAGTACGGCCTGCCGGCTGTCGTCGGCGTGCCGGACGCCACCCGGCTGATCAGCGACGGGCAGCGGATCCGCGTGCACGGCAGCGGCGGGTACGTCGAGATCCTCTCCTGACCGGCCATCCACCGACGGCCTGGCTGGCCGGATCCGGCGCCGAATTCCCGGCATGGGTACGCGTCTTGACTGATCGAGCATCATTGATGACTCTGGTCGGAGAGCGCTCTCTCACCGTGCGATCCGATGCGAGTCATCCAGGAGCTCTCGATGCCCCCCGTCCCGATTCCGCCCCCACCACCAACTCGTGCCCTCAGCCGCCACGGCCGTGCCCTGCTCGTCCTCATGCTCGTGCTCGGCTGCCTCACCGTGGTGCGACCCACGCAACCCGCCCAGGCCGCCGGTGCCCTGCTGTCCCAGGGCAGACCGGTGACGGCCTCGTCGACCGAGAACGCCGGCACCCCCGCAGCCGCCGCCGTGGACGGCGACACCGGTACCCGATGGTCCTCCGCCTTCTCCGACCCGCAGTGGATACAGATCGACCTTGGCGTCAACGCCGCCATCGACCAGGTCGTCCTCAACTGGGAGGCCGCCCACGGGCGGGCGTTTGAGATCCAGACCTCGCCGGACGGGACGGCCTGGACCACGATCTACAGCACCACGACGGGCACCGGCGGCGTCCAGACGCTGGCGGTGCCCGGCTCCGGCCGGCACGTGCGGATGTACGGCACGGCGCGGGCGAACGGCTACGGCTACTCGCTCTGGGAGTTCCAGGTCTTCGGCACGACCGGCAACCCGCCGGCCGGCGGCACCCCGATCTCGGAGTTCAAGCAGGTGTCGGCGTCGTCCTGGGAGGGCGGCAACGCGCCGGCCGCCGCGCTCGACGGCCGTACGAACACCCGCTGGTCCAGCCAGTTCAGTGATCCGCAGTGGCTGCGGATCGACTTCGGCGCCATCGCGACGGTCAACCAGGTGGTGCTCAACTGGGAGTCCGCGTACGCGAGGGCGTACCGGTTGGAGACCTCCACCGACGGCACCACCTGGACCGCGATCCACTCGACGACCACCGGAGCCGGTGGTGTCGAGCGACTCACCGTCAGCGGCACCGGGCGCTACCTCCGGCTGTACGGCGTCACCAGGGCCACCGGCTACGGCTACTCGCTCTGGGAGTTCCAGGTCTTCGGCACCCTCGACACCGGGTCGACCTCCCCGCCGCTGCTGTCCGGGCCGACGCGTCCACCGGCGACCGTCGGGCAGTTCCCGCTCTCCGCTCCCGCCGACGGCGCCATGGTGACCACCACCCGGCGTCCGGCCCTGTCGTGGGCGGCGGTCGGCGGTGCGACGCGCTACCAGGTGTGGATCAACATCAGCCGGACCGACTACGACTTCACCCGGTCGGGCAGCCTCATCGACCTCTACACGAAGGTGGCCGAGCCGGTCGGCACCAGCTACACCCCCACCTGGGACCTGCCGGACCGGTGGACCTACAAGTGGTACGTGGTGTCGGTCAACTCCTCGGGCGCCACCACGGTCTCGACCATCAGGCGGTTCAGCGTCTACCTGCCGGACGTGGAGACCGTCGCCGACGGGGTCGGTCTCGTCAACGGCGCCCGCGACCTCAACCGCAACGGCACCGTCGAGCCGTACGAGGACTGGCGCCAGCCGGTCGAGACCCGCGTCAACGACCTGCTCGGCCGCATGACGGCCGAGGAGAAGGCGTACCAGATGTTCTACAACGCCCAGGCGTACCCGCGCTCGGGTTGGCACTTCGGTCCGGCGCAGGCGCAGGACCTGCACACCATGCTGCTGGCGGCGTCGGGCACCCGGCTCGGCATCCCGTTCGTCTCCGCGGGGGACACCATCCACGGGTACGAGACGACCTGGCCGACGCAGAGCGCCCTGGCGGCGGCCAGGAACTACCCGCTGGTCTACCGCCTCGGTGACGTGCAGCGCCGCGAGCAACTGGAGGTCGGCACGCGCGGCGTGCTCGGCCCGCTCGCCGAGGTCGGCACCAAGGTCATCTATCCGCGCATCCAGGAGGGCAATGGGGAGAACGCCGACGTGGCCGCGGCCCAGGTCCGTGCGCTGGTGGCCGGGTTGCAAAGCGGTCCGGAGCTCAACCCCCGGTCGGTGCTGGCGACCGTCAAGCACTGGCCGGGGGAGGGCGCCGGCGGCGAGGCGATCATCGTGTACGACGCGGTGACCATCAAATACCACATGATCCCGTTCCGGGCGGCGATCGAGGCCGGCGCGGTCAACATCATGCCCGGGTACGCCGGCAGCACCCTGCTCGATCCGGGCGGGCCGGGCGCGGGCGACAGCGCCCCGATCCTCGCCTACCTTCGCCAGAACCTCGGCTACACCGGCCTGATCACCACCGACTGGCTGCCGTCAGGCTCGTGGGTCGGTGCGGCCAGGGCGGGTTCCGACGTGATGGGCGGGGCCGACCCGGGGGCTGCCGGCTTCTCGATCGCCACCTTCCTGGCCAACGTGCCGGCGGCCCGCGTCGACGACGCCGTACGCCGGGTCCTGCGGCTGAAGTTCCAGCTCGGCATCTTCGAGACGCCGTACGGCGACCCGGTGAACGGGCCGTACCGGTTCCACCAGCCGTCGTACACGGGGCTGATCAACCAGGCCGCGCGCGAGTCGATGACCGTGCTGAAGAACAACGGCGTCCTCCCGATGCGCCTCAACCGTGGCGACAACATCGTCGTGGCCGGCCCCCGGGCCACCGACTCCTCGGCGTGCTGCGTCTGGACCAGCTACTTCCACCAGCAGTACGGGTCGCTCAACATCCTGGACGCCGTGCGCGCCCGGGCCGCGTCGGCGGGCGTGACCGTCTACCAGGACACCGGGCCCGCACCGAAACTGGCGGTCGTGGCGGTCGGGGAGGGCTCCTACACGCACGCCACGAGCTGGGTTAAGGAGCAGCCGTACCTGCCCCCCGACCAGTTGGCCCTCATCCAGAACTTCCAACGCCAGGGCATCCCCGTGGTGGTGGCGCTGGTGATGCCCCGGCCGTACGTCATCTCGGAGTGGCACGATCTCGCCTCCGCGATCGTCGTCACCTACCGGGGCGGCGAGGAGATGGGCCCGGCCCTGGCCAGCCTGCTGTTCGGCGACTACTCGCCGAAGGGCAGGCTGCCGTGGCAGTTGCCCCGGGCACTGTCCGACGTGCTGCGGCCCGGCGGCACGGACGTGCCGGCCGACGCGGTGGAGCACTGGGACCTGCCGTACGACCTGGGCGCGACCGCCGCGCAGCGGGCCGAGATCCGTGCCCACATCGACGCCGGCCAGCCGGTGCCGACAGGGTACGGAAACCCGCTCTACCCGTACGGTGCCGGGCTGACCTGGTAACGCTCCGTCCACATGCGACACGGCTCCACCACAGTGGAGCCGTGTCGTCCTGCGCCCACGAACCAGATCGACGGCAGCCTTCGCGACGTCTGTAGCATCGCTGCGACGACGAGAGGGCACCGAGTGAACGACATGATCCCGACCCTGCCCGATCTGGGGCTGGAATTCCTCCCCCTCGACCCGGATGACCCCGGCAGGATCGGCGACATCCGGCTGCTCGGCCGGATCGGTGAGGGCGGCATGGGCCGGGTCTACCTCGGCGTGACCCAGGCCGGCCGGGCGGTGGCGGTCAAGGTCGTCAAGGATCCCTACTCGGCGGATCCCTCGTTCCGCGCCCGCTTCGCGCGTGAGGCCGCGATCGCCATGCGGGTCGGCGGCATCTTCACCGCGCCCGCGCTCAGCCACGACTCGGAAGCCGCCCGCCCGTGGCTGGCGACCGCCTTCGTGCCGGGTCCCAATCTCGCCGTTGCCGTCGCGCGCCACGGGACCCTGCCCCTGCACGGCGTGTGGCGACTCGCCGCCGGGGTGGCCGAAGCCCTCAAGGCCATCCACGCCGCCGGCATCGTCCACCGGGACCTCAAGCCCGGCAACGTGCTGCTCGCCGCCGACGGCCCCCGCGTCATCGACTTCGGCATCGCCCGGGCCGACGGCGAACTCGACCTCACCCAGACCGGCGTACGGATGGGCACCCCGTCCTACATGTCACCGGAACAGCTACGCGGGGAGAAGTCCACTCCCGCCACGGACGTCTTCGCGCTCGGTTCCGTCGTCGCCTTCGCCGCCACCGGGCGGGCTCCCTTCCGCGCCGGCAACGACGCGGAGCTCGTCTACCGCATCACGCAGGGCGAACCCGATATCGACGGGATCACCGATCCGGGGCTGCGGGAGCTGGTCAGTCGTTGCCTGGTCAAGCAGCCGCAGCTGCGCCCCACCCCGCAGGACGTGATCGACGCCTACGTCGAGCGCAGCGCGGCAGCCGCCGGGCAGGGCTGGCTGCCGGAGGGCCTGGAGAGGACCCTTCCCCAGGTCGGGGCCGCGCTGACCATCCCCGTCGGGCCGCCCGGCGTCGCACCGACCCGGACCGCCACCGCACTGCTCGGCCAGGACGGGTTCACCATGGTCGCCGTTGGCGGCGACACCGCTGTCGAGCCGGTCGCCGCGAAGCTGAAGGACCTGACGACCCATGTCGTGTCACCGGCCGACGTGCGGCGCCGGAACTGGCGTCGACCGGCCGTCGCCGCGGCGGTCGGCGTGCTCGTGGTGATCCTGGCCGGCACCTATCTGGCCAATGGCGGCGCGACGCCCCGTGAGCCCTCGGCCGACGGCTCCCCGGCCGGCGTCGCCGCCGCCGTGGCCACCTCGCCCCCGCCCGCCAGCGGGACCTCCCGCCCCGCCACCGTGCCCGGCGCGACCGGTACCACCGGTCCGACCGGTGCACCCGGCGGTGGCCGGGAGACGGCCACCAGCCCTTCGGCCGGTCCGGCGCCGAGCAAGGCCGCGCCGGGCACCCCGGCGACCACCAAGGCTGCCCCTCGCAACCCGGGGTTGCCCTCCGGCCCCTTCACCGCCGCCAACATGGTGATCGTCAGCTCCGACGGCACCGTGCTCAGCACCACCGGCACGCACGCCGGCTCGAAGGTGGTGACCGCCGCCTGGCGCAACGCCTCCGGCCAGCGCTGGCGACTCGACTCGGCCGGCAACGTCCTGGTCGTGCGGTCCGCACCGTCCAAGCAGCTCACCGTCGGTTATGACGCGCTCGGCGTGCTGTCGGCGGCCGACGTGAACCCCTTCGGGTGGGTCTACGACTCGGGTCGGCAACAGCTCCGCAAGGAGAACACGAGCGGCTGCCTGACCTCCAACGGCCCCGGCCAGCAGGTCACCTACGGCCTGTGCGGCGGCAGTGACAACCAGCGTTGGCGCGTGGTGTCGTGATCGCCGCACCCCGACGATCCTGACCGGCAGTCCGAGGCCGGGCCGCACCGCGAGAGGCTGTTGACGAGCGGGGCCCGGGACGGTCACCGTCCCGGGCCCCGACAGACCGTCGCGTCAGCGCACGCCGTACGCCCGGATGATGGTCTGTTCGACGCCGTTGCCGTGCGCGTCGGTCAGCTCCACCTTGAGCGACACGTCGCGCCCGGCCGCAGCCGACTGGTCCACCGTGCCGACGAAGCCCGCCCCGGACGCCGCCACCGGGGCCTGTGCCCAGGTGGTGCCGTCGTCGAAGGACACCCACAGCTTCGCCGCGACGATGCCGCCCGCGTCGTAGTCGCGCTGGCCCACCCCGCCGAAGCGCACCGCGAACGCGGCGTCGGCGGGCGCGAGGTTGCGGCTGTCCAGCGCGATGTCGTACGTCGGCACGACGATCGGCAGCGGATGTGCCGCGTCGTCGGCCGGCCGTTGCGAGCCGAACCGGAACGTGGTGTCGGTGCGGTGGAACAGGTTCCAGTTCGGGTGGTAGGGCGGGCGCGGGTTGAACCGCATGGTCAGCACCCGCAGCTGGTAGTCGGCGTCGCCGTCCGGCACCGTGAACACGCCCGACGGCCAGGCCGACGAGTCGACCTCCACGCCGTTGCGGCTCAGGACCGCCGCGCCGGTGTCACCGAACCCGCCGCCCGGGCTGAAGTGGTCCGGCTCGGTGTCACCGAACGGGACCATGGCGACGCCGATGAGGTTGCCCTGGCGCTCGGCGATGCGCTCGGGCGAGCCGTCGGCACGGCGGGTGGCGGCCGAGCGGACCGGCCCGGCGTACCACCGCTCGGCCCGCTGGGAGCCGGCGGAGTAGGTGCGCGGGATGTCGAACATGACCTCGTCGAACACCGCCGCGCCGCCGACCATGTGCTGCCACTGCTGGTTCGCGGTGTAGTACACGGTGCGCCGCAGGGGCGCGGTGAACGCCTCCGACGCCATGGTGGCCACGGTCGGGAAGTCCGGCCGGAACGCCCGCAGGTAGTCGTAGACCGCCCGGTCGGTCCGCAGCGAGCTGATCTGCTCGTCGACCCGGCCGAGGTCCCGGTCACGCACGCGCAGCGGCACCTGCGGCTGGGTCTTGCCCGCGGCGACGAACGCCAGGTGGTAGACGTAGGGGCTGGCAGCGACGGCGTCCCAGGACAGCGTCACCGGGCCGGCCGCCAGGTCGGCACGCAGCGCAGCGGTCTCGGCCCCGCTCAGCGTCAGGCCGGGAATGCCGGCCGTCGCCGCCGCGAGCCACCGGCCCGGGGTGTCGCGGCCGAACAGCACCGCCTTGGCGCCGGCGGCTGCCGCCGTGGTCAGCACCGCCGCCGGGTTGACGGCGTCGTGGACGAACACGACCTTGCCGGCCACCCCGGCGGCCGCGATCTCGGCGCTGCTGCCCGCCCCGGCCGCGACCAGCGGTGCCGAGCCGGAGCCGTCGAGCTTCTTCGAGGCCGTGCCCTGCAACATGTTGCCGACGAGGTACTCGGGCGCCAGCACGGTCCCGGTGGAGCTGCGCAGGCCGAGTTCCGGGGCGTACATGCGGTAGAAGGTGTCCAGCTCGAACGCGCCGGAGTGCACCGGCGCGGTCTGCCCGACGTACACCTCGTCGACGGACTTGCCGCCGCTGTACGAGGCGGCCAGGTAGGCGGTGTCCCACCAGCGGGCGTACTGGAGCGTGGTGCTCTGCGCCTCCAACGGGCGCTCACCCTCGACGCGCTGGCGCACCGCGGTGCGCGCGTCGTAGGTGATCGTCATGTCGGTGGCGCTGTTGCCGATGACCAGGTCCGGGTCGCCCATGAAGGCGATCGACCTGACCAGGCCCTGCTCGCCGGTGGTGCCCTCGTCGAGGCTGGCGATCAGCGCGGCGATCGAGTAGCGCCCCTCCCGCAGGCGCAGCCGCGGGGCGGTGTCGAAGGTGCTGAACCGCTGGGCGGTGAGCCGGTCGATGTCGACGACGTCCACGAAGGAACCGGCGGTCGGCGCCTGGCCGCGCCGGTCGACCAGGTCGAGCGTGACGGTCACCGTGTGCGGCTCCAGCCAGGCGCCGACGGCGGTGCTGACGGTGCTGCCGTCGGCGGCGCGGGCGACCAGGCGGCCACCGATGGTGCCGTAGCCGGCGTCGCTCTGGCGTACCGCGGGGTCGAGCACGACCGGGACGTCGGCGGTGCCGTTGGCGGGCACGGTGACCTGGTCCACGCCGACGGTCAGCGTGCGCCTGGCCAGCGGCTGGCCGTCCTCGCCGGTGGCACCCTCGATCGACAGCGCGAAGGTGGCCGCGCTGTCGCCGGTGTTGGTCAGCGTGACCATGGTGGTGGTCGGCTTCTGGTGGCGGTGCGGCCAGGCGTACGAGCCGGCGTCGACGGTGCCGGGGCCGTACACGGTGGCGTTGATCGCGCGGTACGCGTCGACCACGCCGGCGCCCTGCGCGTACACGCTGCCCTGCCCGCCCGGCTGGACGGACGACACCAGGACGGCCTTGCGCTGCTGCGCGCTCCACTTCGGGTGCCGCTGGCTCAGCAGCGCGGCGACACCGGCCACGTGCGGCGCGGCCATCGAGGTGCCGGACATCCGGACGTACGGGTTGCCGCCGGGGCTGCCCGCGGCGGCGGCGAGCACGTCGACGCCGGGCGCCGCGATCTCGGGCTTGACCTTGTGCGAGCCGGTGACCGGGCCGCGGCTGGAGAACGCGGCGGTGGCACCGTCTGCGTCGACGGCGGCGACGGTCAACACGCCGTCCGCGCAGGCGGGCGAGCCGAGCGTGCGGGCGGCCGGGCCGGAGTTGCCGCCGGCGAGCACGAACAGCGTGCGCGACTGCTGGGTCAACTGCTGGGCGGCGACACCGATCGGGTCGGTGCAGTCGGAGCCGACGCTGCCGCCGAGGCTCATGTTCACCACGTCGGCGCCGCTGTCGACGGCCCACTGCATGCCGGCGATGATCCAGGACTCCTGGCCCTGGCCCGCGCGGTTGAGCACCTTGCCGATGAGCAGGTCGGCGCCGGGAGCGACGCCCTTCTCGGCACCGCCGGACGCGGCACCGGTGCCGGCCACGGTGGAGGCGACGTGGGTGCCGTGCCCGTGGTGATCGACGGCGCCGCCGGTCTCGTCGGTGAAGTTCTTCTCGCCGACGACCTGCCCGGCGAGATCCGGGTGCTTGGCGTCGTAGCCGCTGTCGAGGACCGCGACGGTGGTGCCCGCGCCGTCCAGGCCGGCCTTCCAGGCCTGCGGCGCGTTGATCTGCGCCGTGGTCTCGGCCATGGCGGCGGTCACCCGGCCGTCGAGCCAGAGCTTGCCGATGGCCGGGCCCTTACCGTCGGTCAGGTCGCGCCACAGTTCGGCGGCCTTCTCCTTGGTGACGTCGAGCGCGACCGCGTCGGCAACCGGCAGCGACGCGGTGACCTTGGCGCCGTCGGGCGCCGCGGGTGCCTGGCGGGTGCGGCGCAGGGTTCCGCCGTACGTCGCGAGGACCGGCAGGCTGGCGGTGGACCGGTCGTCGTAGCCTTGGCGGACCAGCCCGGTGACGTTGAACAGTTCCTCGTCGACCCGGCCGGCGGAGATGAGCGGCATGGCGGCGGCCGGGATGACGTACAGGTCGTCGCGGAACGCCCGGGTGGTGTAGCCGTGCGAGTCGCCGTTGGGGCCCGGCAGCAGGGTGGCCCCCGGCTTGCCGTTGGGGTCGGTGGTCAGCACCGCGCGGTCGCCCGTGATCAGCGTGACCAGGGTGCCGTTCGCGGTGGGCTCGGTGCCGAGCAGCGGCCGGCTCGGTGCGGCACCGGACGAGCCGGGTGCCGCGGCGGACGAGCCGGGCGCGGCGAGCGTCGTGAGGGCGAGCGCGGCGGTGGCCGACAGGACGACGGCGCGCCGTCGTCGCGACAGAACAGGCATGGCGGGGGTGGGATCCTTCCACTGGTACGCGAGGCGTCGCGACGCATCGTCGCAGCGCGTGCCAGCGGCGGCCTACGCCTGCACCTGGCGGAGTTGCGCCATGGCGCTAGCCCGACACCCTTCGGGAACGGACAGGCATCGGCCCGCGCGAATGGTCAGGCGTGGTGGCCCCGGCCGGCCGGGCGCCGGGTCGTTAGGTTGACGGACATGGCGATCCATCCCGAGCAGGCCCGGCAGGCGTTGGCGAAGTGGGAGGGTTTTCCGGTCCACCGTGCGCCACGCCCGGTCGTGCTGACCGAGATGGGCGTCCTGGCGCTCGACCGGCTCGCGGCGGACACCCGGTGGCGGGCGCTGTTCGACGGCCCTGACGTTCCGGCGTCCGAAATGCCGCCGGAGATCGCGCCGGCCGCGGCGAAGTACTGCCGCAACGTGCAGACAGGGGCACCGGGACCGCTGGCACGGCTCATTCGCGCGAACGGTCCCTTCGCCACCGATCGGGGCCTCCGCGAGCTTCCCGCGTGGATGATGTATCCCGAGAACCGGAGATGGCCGTTCATCGCCCTGGATCCGGACTTCGCACGCCGGATGACGTGGTGGCCGCAGGGCCTGCGCGCTTCCGGCAACGAGGAGTCGTTGCTCGCGGACGACGGTCGCACGCTGACGTACCGGTTCACCGGAACACCCAGGGCGTATGCCGACTATCCCGACGCCGAGGTGTTCGAGACCGACACGGCGGTACTCGTCGAGCCGGTGGAGGTTCCTCTCGACGGGCCAGGCGGCATTCGCCTGGCGTACGCGGAGGAACGTGAGGTGGTCGTGCGCCTGGCCGCCCCGCTCGGTAACCGGGTCCTGGTCTGGCTCGCACACGGTGCCGGCTCTGACACCTGCGGCGCACCCAGGACGGTGCTCACCTCGTCCCGGCCGGGCTGATCCGCCGCATCGGGAACCAGGTGGCAGATACCAGCCCGGTGTCCTGCTTCGGGGGCGGACGGCAGGAGCCCCGGCTCGGGGGCGGGCGGCTGCACCTGCCGGCCCGCCCCCGGGGCCGGAGTCAGGCGTTGATCTCCCTGCGCCCGTTGCTGGTGGCCGTGACGGTGACCCGGCGGGGCTTGGCCCGTTCCGCGACGGGGATCCGCAGGGTCAGCACGCCGCTGTCGTAGCCGGCCTCGAGTTTGTCGGTGTCGAGGGTGTCGCCGAGGAACAGCCGGCGGGTGAAGGTGCCCATCGGGCGTTCGGCGGCGACCAGCTCGACGTTGTCGCCGTTCGGCCGGCGACGCTCGGCGCGGACGGTCAGCACGTTGCGCTCGATGGTGCAGTCGATGCTGTCCGGGTCGACGCCGGGCAGGTCGAACGCCGCGTAGAACCAGTCGCCGTCGCGGTAGGCGTCCAGCGGCATGACCGCGGGGCGCGCCGCGGTGCCGAAGAACTGCTCGGTGATCCGGTCGATCTCACGGAACGGGTCGGTACGCATCAACATAACCCTGCCTCCTCGGTTCTCCTGGCCGAAGGTCCTCAAGTTGAGCCGATGGGACTCAACTTCCTCTTCTTATTTAGCGCCTCCGCGCCGCGTCGTCAACTCGGGGGCCTGTGGGTCGGAGGTGAGTGGCGCCCTCTGTCCGGTCCCGGGGCGAGGCCCCGGTGCGGCGGCTCGGCCTGCCGGTTCGCAGGCCGAGCCGCCGTACGGTCACGCCGGGCGTAGCGCGTTGCGCCGCATCCAGCCGATGTCGTCGCTGGCGCAGGTGCACGCCACCGACACGTACCACTCCAGTTCGCTGGTGTTGTAGTGCTCCATGCAGTAGCCGCCGCCGACCCGGTCGCCGGCGTTCTTCACCTTGAGGGGCGCGTCTGCCCGGGTCGGCGACTCGTACACGCCCGCCGACGGCCAGGTGACCACCCACTCGCACACGGCGGCCACCCGGACGCCCTCCCGCTGCTCGGCCGGGGCTGCGGCGCTGGCGGGGGTGGCGACGGCCAGCAGGCCCGTGAGTGCCCCGGCGAACCCGAGTGCGGCGATTCCCTTGCGCATGCTTTTCCCCTCGTCGTATTGATCTACTGCCGTCGATATTAGTGGCTCTTGCGTCGATGCGCGTCCCGAGCGGTCGGTCGAGCGCGAGGGTGTCGCCGAGCCGCGCGGGACGCAGCAGTTCCGGCTCGTCCTGCATGCCGTCGGCGGCACCCGTCTTCAGTTCGGCGCGGGCTGACCGGTCAGGAATCGAGAAGCCCGGGCCCCTCGGCGGCGCATAGCGTGATTGTCGTCGACATCACCTGGACGTCCCCGATCCGGCAGGTCGCCAAGGCCGGGGTCGCTCCTTTTCCGAGGAGGTCCCATTGAACTGGAACAAGTGGGTGCGGCAGAGCCATCGCTGGCTGTCCATCGCTTTCACGCTGGCCGTCGTCATCGTCACCATCGTCGTCCTGACGCAGGAGGAACCAGCCGAATGGGTGTACCTCTCGCCGCTACCCCCACTCTTCCTGCTCATGTTCACCGGTCTTTACCTGTTCGCGTTGCCGTACGCCACCCGGTCGCGTAACAGGAGGCGCGGAATCGGCGGGTAGGCGGCCACGCCGCGACAGACGGCGCCGCTGCCGCCGGTACGCGATCCGCAACCGTCCGCCATGGAGGACAGTGGATGGTTATGGCCGTCGATCAGTGATGTATCGTGCTCCGATCTGCCGCGCAGACCCGATCGATCGCCGTCCCGGCGCGATCCTTGCTGGTCACCCTGCGCCAGGACACTTCTTGGAGGCTTAGTGAACCCTCGTCGTCTCGCTTCTGCGGCGGCCGCTCTCGTGCTCGCGGTGGGGGCAGCCCTCGCGCCGGCCGGCGTCGCACAGGCGCACCCCGACGCCGACCAGGTCAGCGTCTATCCGCCGATCCAGGGATCGTCCACCTGGGACCGCTTCGGCCTGTCCGGGCCCACCTCGCACCACATCGTGTTCGGTAACTACGGCTACCCCAACGACTGGGCGGTCGACATCTACCGCAACCCGGGCGCCACGGTCGTCTCGCCCTTCGGCACCAAGACCGCGTCGGGGCACCCCGTGGCGGTCAAGGTGGTGACCGTGCGAGCGGGCTGCGCGACCGGCAACCTCGCGGACGGCGGCTACCGCATCGGGCTGGAGGCCCGCGACACCACCACGGGCCAGATCCTCGGCCGGGCGGACGTGATGCACGTGACCAACAAGCCCTCCGGCATCGTGGTGGGCGCCTCCGTCGGCCCGTGGACCAAGCTCGGCGAGACCGGCCGGTTCCGCTATTCGAGCTGCTACCAGGTCAACGGCGACTCCGGCGCCCACATCCACCTCGAAGTCATCAACCAGCACCGCTACTCCTGCTACATCGCCCGCGGCGCGAACACCGCACTGACCGACCTGACCGTGATCGGCAAGGTCGGCACGCACTACACGGCGCAGCGGCAGAGGTGCTGAACGCCTCGGCATCACGGCCGCACGTCGCCCGCGAGCCGGGCGGCGTGCGGCCGGCCGACGGCTGACGGTCGGCGGGACGTGGCGGTGTACCCACCGGCTTCGGTCGGTGGGTACGACGTCAGCGCACCGTGGCGTGCGGTCTCGGCGCCGCGGTGGTGGCGAGCTTCGACCTGGGCCGGTCGGCGTCGGGGTGCCGCAGTTCGTCGAAGATCACGAGCGCCTCGCGCCAGGCGATGCGCGCGCCGGCGAGGTCACCGGCGGCGCGGCGGCTGTCGCCGAGGTTGTCCAGCACCTCCGCCTCGTCGTACCGGTCGCCGAGTTCCCGGTGCAGTGCGAGGGCCCTGCGGTAGCAGTCCGCGGCCTGCTCGTGTTCGCCGCGCTCGTGGTGGACGTAGCCGAGACTGTCCCAGGTCAGGGCCGCACCGTGCCGGTCGCCGGTCCGCTCGTGCAGGCGCAGTGCGGACCGGCAGCAGTGCAGCGCCGGCTCGTGCTCACCGAGCCGGGCGTGCAGCCAGCCGAGGTTGTTGAGGGCCTTCGCCTGCCCGACCCGGTCGTCGCTGGCCTGGTAGAGGCCGAGCGCCCGGCGCGTCTCGTCGAGGGCTGCCCGGTGCCCGCCCTGCCTGGCCAGCACCCAGCTCATCCCGATGTGCGTGTGCGCCTGGCCGGTGTCGTCACCGATCTCGCGGTAGAGCGCGAGAACCCGTAGGTAGTGCCCCTGGGCGGCCGGGTAGTCGCCGAGCCAGGTACACGTGATCGCCAGCCCCCGGTGCGCCGTGGCCTGCCCGGCCAGGTCGGCGCGGCGACGGGCCGCCGCCAGTGCGGTCCGGTGTGCGGCGGCCAGTTCAGGCCAGTGCCCGCTGCGGTCGAGGTACGTGGTGAGGGCGGCGGCCAGCATCCAGGCGTGCTGGTCCAGCCCGCTGCCCGCCGCCTGCTCCACGGCGGCGAGCAGGACATGGCACTCGGCGGCGAACCAGTCGGCCGCCCAGGCGTGCTCCGGGCGGTCGCCCACCGTCACCCCCGGTTCCGGCGGCGGCAACGCGGCCGGCCGGGACAGCCGGTACGGGTCGAGGAGGTGGTCCGCCGCGTACGTGGCATGCAGGTAGTGGTCGAGCAGCCGGCGTCGGGCCGCCCCGCGTTCGGCGGCCGACTCGGTCCGCTGGCAGACCTCCGCCGCATAGGCACGGAGCAGGTCGTGCATCGCGTACCGCCCGGGGCTCCGCTCGGTCAGCAGGTGCGCCCGGACCAGCCCGGTCAGCAGCGGCTCGACCTGGGCCGGCGGGAGGCCCACCAGACTGGCCACCGCCGGCCGCGCGACATCGGGGCCGGGGTGCAGGCCGAGGAGCCGGAAGAGCCGGGCGGACGCGGCGTCCAACACCCGGTAGGACCAGGAGAAGACCGCGCGGACGTCCGTCGCGGGGTCGCCGGTCTCCAGCGCCGCGAGACGGTCCGGGCGGGTGTGCCGCAGTTCCGCGGCGAGTTCGGCCAACGGCAGGCCCGGATGGTGCGCGGCGCGGGCCGCCACGATGGCCAGTGCCAGGGGAAGACCGGCGCAGCAGCGTACGATCTCGTTGACGGCCGCCGTCTCGGCGGCGGCGCGGGCGGGGCCGAGCCGCCAGGTCAGCAGGTCCCGGGACTCCCGCGGGGACAGCAGGTCCACGTTCACCGGATGCGCCCCGTCGCTCACGACCAGCCCGGTGAGCCGGTTGCGGCTGGTCACCACGACCAGGCTGCCCGGCGCTCCCGGCAGGAGAGGCCGGACCTGCGCGTCGTCGCGGGCGTTGTCGAGCAGCATCAGCACCCGCCGGTTGGCCAGCAGGGTCCGGAGCATGGCCGACTGCCCGGGTACGTCGGTGGGCACCCGCGCCGGTGGCACGTGCAGCGCGTCCAGGAAGCCGCGGAGGGCCTCGCCCGGCGTCACGGCCCGGCCGTCCAGGTCGAACCCGCGCAGGTTGACGTAGAGCTGACCGTCCGGGTACTGGTCGGCGATCCGACGTGCCCAGTGCACCGCCAGGGTGGTCTTGCCGACCCCGGCCGTACCGGCGATGGCGGAGATGACCACCGCCTGGGCGGTGCCGGTGCCGGTGGGGCCGGGCAGCAGGGCGTCCAGCGCTCGGAGTGTCGCCGCCCGACCCGTGAACCAGGCGGGATCAGCGGGGAGCTGCGCGGGTGGTGGTCCGGCCGGTGCGGGCGCGGGCGGCGCCGTGGCGACCGCCGGGGCCGGCCGGGCCAGCGGACCGCCACGCAGTACCCGCAGGTGGGCGGCGGCCAGCTCGGGGCCCGGCTCCACTCCCAACTCCTCGACGAGACGGAGCCGGGTCTCCTCGAAGAGGCGCAGGGCGGCCGCCTGTTGGCCCCCACCGGCGAGGGCGAGCAGATGTCCGGCCACCAGCGTCTCCCGCAGGGGGTGGGCGGAGACCAGCGGGCGCAGGGTCTGCGCGACCTCGGCGAAGCGGCCGAGATCGAGCTCCACGGCGGCGAGCCGTTCGTGGGCGGCCAGCCGTCGTTCGTCCAGGCCCGCGGCCGCGGTGGCCACGAACGCCCCGGCGGCGCCGCCCAGCGCCGGGCCGCGCCACAGCGCCAGACCGCCGCGCAGCAGCCGCGCCGCCTCCTCCGGATTGCCGGCCGCCTCCTCGTCGCGGGCACTCTCGACCGCCATCTCGAACTCGGTCAGGTCCAGCGCCGGCCCGTGCACCGCGAGCCGGTATCCGCTGCCCTGCGTGACCAGCAGGCCGGCCGCTCCCTCGGCCCGCAGGGCGGTCCTGATGCGAGAGACGGCCACCTGCACCTGGGTCCGGGCACTGGCCGGCGGGTGGTCCGCCCAGAGCGCCGCCACGAGGTGCTCGACGGAGACGACCCGGTCGGCGTCGAGCAACAGCAGCGCGAGCACCGCGCGTTGCTGGGGTCGCGCGATGGCGAGCACCCGACCCCGGCTAGCCACCTGGACCGGACCGAGGACGGACCACCGCATGACGTTCCCTTACCGGTCGTGACCTGATGATCGCATTCTATGGACGGACCGGGCGGGACGCCTCGCGACAAGAGGTCGGATAGCGGACGACAAGGCCCGGCGCCCAGGCTTCTGCACACCGACCGGCCAGGATCCCGGCGGTGGGCAGAAGCGGCCGGCACCAGCGCCGGCCAGCGGCGTAGAGGGAGATCGAGATGCGAGTGGACACGCGCGGCGGCGTTCTGACGGCAGCCTTCGGGGCGGCGGCGGTGCTGGCCGCGATGGGCTGGGCGACGCCGGCGGCGGCGACTCCCCCCGGGCTGGAGACCGTCATGGGCACGGCGTCGCCCAGCAGCGAGGACAAGTCGGCGTTCGCGCCGTGCCCCGCCGGTAAGGTCGTCACCGGGGGAGGCGGGTTCCTGACCGCCGGGTCGAGCGCCCAGGGCAGGGTCGGGCTGGACCGCCTGGAGCCGTTGGCGAACGGCAGTGGCTTCTTCACCACGATGCGGGAGGTCGGCCCGACGGACTTCACCGGCGACTGGGGGCTCCAGGCCGTCGGCCAGTGCGCGACCCCGCCGGCGGGCTACCAGGTCGTCGCGACGACCGGCGCCGCCGGCACGGAGTTCGTCACCGCGAGCTGCGGGACGAAGAAGGTCATCGGGATGGGCGGGCGGATCAACGGCGGCGGGGGCAACGTCGTGCTCGACCAGGTGGTGCCGTCGTTCGACCTGGCGTCGGTGACCGTCCGGGCGGTGGCGGTGCAGGGCACGGCACCGACCGGCTGGAGCGCCACCTCGTTCGCGGTCTGCGCCACCGCGCCCGCCGGCCTGGAGCGGGTCGTGGTGACGGGCGACAGCGGGAGTGATCCCGCCGCCACCCGCACGAAGAACTGCCCGACCGGCAAGGCGCTCTACAGCATCGGGGCGGACATCAACGCCGGCAACGGGCAGGTGCTGCTCAGCGCGCTCAACATCACCCCCAGCACGACTCTGCGCGTACGGGCGGACGAGGACGCCGACGGCTTCGCCGGCAACTGGAGCCTGAACGGGTACGGCATCTGCGGTAGCTGACCGCGTCGCGCGGCGTCTTGCGGTACCTGCCGCCGTGGCGATTCGGGCTCCCGGTGGGGCATCCAGCAGTCGCTCGATGCCCCACCGGGAGCCCACTTCTGTGCGGTGCCAGTTCCGGCAGTCGCCCCGGGTCAGGTGCCGATCGGGGAGTCGGTCAGCGCCTGCGCGACCTGCGCGACCGCCGCGGGCTCGGTCAGGATGGTGTAGTGGTTGCAGCCCGGGACCAGGCGGGCCGTGAGCGCACTCCGCCGCGTCCACTGGTCCACCAGCGGCTGTGGCAGCATCCCCGGTTCCTGGCCGAGCATGCCCAGCGGCGCGTACAGCAGGTGGGCGGGCGGGCGCAGTGCGCACAGGTCGGCACCGAACGAGGCGGAGGTGGTCAGCAGGTCCCGGCCGTCGGCCGCCACGGCCTCCGGGTTGACCCGGGAGCGGACGGACCCTGGTTCGCCGGTGGCGTCGTAGCGGACGTACGCCGTGAGGTCGTCGTTCCACGACGTCGCCAGCGCCGGATGGTTCCGGAAGAAGTCGACGTACGCCTGCTCGGAGGGGAAGGTCATCCGCAGCCGGGCGACAGCGGGCCCGACGGTGGCCTCCAGCACCGCGGCCGGATCGACGCCGGCCGGGACCGGCAGCGGTAGGCCGCCGTCGATCAGCACCAGGCGGGTGACCAGGTCGGGACGCCTCGCCGCCGCCCGCAGCGCCGCGTACGCGCCCATCGACTGCCCGCACAGCACCACCGGCCCGCCCACCTGTCCCGCCACGGCGACGAGGTCCTCGGCGTGCTGGTCCATGCCGAACGGGCCGGGCAGTGCGGCGCTTTGCCCGCGACCGCGCAGGTCCACGGCGACCAACGCCCAGTCGGCGGGCAGCGCGCGGGCCACCGCCACGAACGACATCGCCGACGCGGTGATGCCGTGGGCGGCCAGCACGACCTTGCCGTCGTGGGACTCCGCCGGGCCGAACCGCAGGGCGTGCAGCGGGCCGCCGGGCGTGGGGATCTGGATGGACCGCATGTTCAGCCTTTCGCCGTCGCCCGCCGGCAGTAGCCCGACGCTCACGGCACCAGCGCGTTTCGCCGGACGTCCGACCACGTCTGGGTGTCGGTGCAGATGCCGCAGGACGGGCCGTGGAACTCCGCGCCCGCCGCGGCGTCGCCCATCAGGTGGAAGCGGAACCAGGCCGTGGTGGGCGCGGCGAACGGGCCCGGATCGCCGACGACGGTGAAATGGTCCGCGCCCCTGACCTCGCCGTAGATCGCGGGGATGTGGTCGGCGTCGTCGTAGAAGCTCTTCACCAGGATGGGGAAGACGATGCTGTCCTTCTGCCCCGCCATCAGGAACGCCGGAACTCCGACGGCGTCGATGTCGGCCAGCGGGCCGGGCTGGATGGGCAGCACGGTGTCGATGCGCGGGTCGGCACCGACCACGATGGCCGCCGCGCCGCCCTGGGAGTGGCCGGACGCACCGATGTGCGCCAGGTCGACCCGGCCGTGGAAGACACTGGCCGGGTTGCGGTCGGCCTCGGTCAGGGCGTCGATTCCGAGCCGCATCGAGATGCCGAGGTTGGAGGTGGGCGTGTTGGCGGCCGAGACGATGAAGCCGTGGCTCGCCCAGCGCAGCAACAGGTCGCGGTAGACCAGCGGTGCGGCTCCGGTGCCGTTGCCCCACACGATCACCGGGTGGCGGCGGGTGCTCGCCGCGATGTCGCGCGGGTAGTAGAGGGTGTTGACCGCGCCCACCTGCACCGCCGTGGCGTACGGGCCAGGGCTGTCCCAGGCGCCGTCGGCCGACGTGGACGGGGAGTCTTCGGCAGCGGACCGGGCCGAGGCCGGTGCTCCGGGCGACAGGATCGCGGCCACGGCCAGGACGGCCGCGCAGGCGGACGCGCTGAGTCGGGGGACGGGGCGCGAACGGTGAGACATGTTGCCTCCTCGTTTCTGGGGGGTTACCGAATCGTGCGCCCTGCCCGCGCCCGCTGTCAGTCCGCACTTGCGGCAACGATTGACGCACCGGTTTGGGCAATGTGACGATGCCGGGATGCCAGACCTGCACGATCGACTGGCCTGCCGGCTCGCCGAGCTGACCCACGAGATCGTCGGCCGTTGCGCCGCTGACGTCCCCTTCTATCGCGGGCTGCCGGCGGAGACCCTCGACGGGCAGGTGAGCGAGTCGGTGAGCGCGGTCTTGGGCCTCCTGCTGAAACTGCTGCGGGAGCGGAGCATGCTCGGCCCGGCCGACCTGACCTCGGTGGTGGAGTTGTCGGCGCGACGGGCCGGGGAGCACCTGCCGTTGGAGGCGGCGCTGACCGCGTACCTGATCGGGGCCCGGGTCTGGTGGCGGGCGGTGACCGAGGTCGGTGCCCCGGACGAACTCGCCGAGGCGGGAACGCGCCTGCTGGACGGCCTGATCGGCGTGATGCCCGCCGTCGTCCTGGCCCACATCCAGGCGCAGGAGGACCTGCGCAGCGAGGACAAGCGAATCCGGCGCGAGCTGATGGCCGCCCTGCTGCACGGCCAGCCGTACCAGGCGCTGGCGCGGGACGCCCGCGTCGACCTGGGGCAGCACCCCACCGTGCTCATGATGCGGTTCGCACCCCGCCCACCGGACCGGCTGGTGCAGGCGGCGCTGGACGCGCACGCCGGCACGCCCGTACTCGTGGACCACGTCGACGGCATCGCGCTGCTGCCCGACGGGACCTCGCCCGAGTCCACGGTGGCCAGCCTGCGCGAAGCCCTGGACACCACCGTGCTGGCCGCCGCCGCCGACGCGGCCGATCCCGCCCGGATCCCGCATGCCGCCGGGGAGGCGCGGGAGGTGCTGGAGCTGGTCGGCAGGATCGGCCGCGCGGCGGGCCTGTACCGGTTCGACGACGTCCTCGTCGAGTACCAGCTCGCCCGACCCGGCGCCGGGCTCGACCGCCTGGCGGCCAAGCTCGACCCGCTCACGGGCCACCCGTACCTGTTGGAGACCCTGCGCAGCTTCGTCCGGCATGGCCGCAACCGCCGGCAGACCGCCCTCGAACTGCACATCCACCGCAACACTCTGGACTACCGGCTACAACGTATCGCCGCGCTGACCGGGCTCGACCCGACGGTGCCCGCCCAGGACCGCATCCTGGACGCCGCTCTCACCGCCATCGACCTGCGGTAAAGGCCTCGCTAACGCTGCCAGGCATCGATGGCGTGCACCGCGAGCCGGGTGAAGTCGTCCATCGCGGCGCGGTTGGCGCTGGTCCCTTCCCACCCCTCGTTGTCGAGCACCGTGATCACCGTGTCGACGCGGATGACGACGGTCTGGCTCGTGGCGGTGTCGCCGGTCAGCTCGCCGGGTAGGTTGCGCTCGGGCCAGGTCCGCACGACCAGCAGCGCGTCGGTGCCCACGCCGGGAAGTTGCTCGACCTTGACCTTGACGACGTCCGCACCGCGCTTGTACGACGGGCACGACTCCAGGGAGGTACGCAGCCGGCCCAGGTAGTCCGTGGCACCCTCGCTGCTGAAGGTGAAGATGGTCTGTTTGAGGACTCCGTCCGGGGCGCTGCCCTCCGGGGCGTCGGCCGGCACGTACGGGTAGGCCATCGCCGCAGCCGCGGTCACCGACCTGCCGCCGGTCCCGAACTCGTTGCCGCACAGCTTGGGCAGGGCGTCGGTGACCTGGTTGCTGTTCCGCGGCGCCTGCTGCCGGTTCGCGGGCAGCTCGATGAAGGCCGACGCGGGGATGGTCACCGTCGACGACGACGACGACGAGGGCGACGGCGACCCGGGCGCCCCGGCCGGCGGTGTGGTGGTCGCCTGCGACGGCGTGACCGTCGACTGTGGAGCAGCGTCGTCGCCGTTGCCGCAGCCCGCGGTGAACACGATCGGGCCGAGCACGGCCAGTGTCACCGCCGCCGACCGCCGCGCGCCGGCGACCGGCCGGGTCAGGTAATGGCTCATGCGTGGCCTCCTGTCTCGGATGTCCCGTTCTCCACGGTGCCCTGCGGCTGGCCGACCGAAACGGCCAGGACCGGTTGACCGAATCGCCAGGAGCGGAAGCGGGGACAAGGATACGTTCAGGTTGTCGAGCCGCCGGCAGGCCACCCGCCGAAGGGAGTGTCCGATGGCCATCTGGACTGATCTTGCGAGCTGGCGCGGTCCCACCGCCAACCGGGTCCCGGGCGGTATGGTGGAGGTTCGTGGCCTGGTGGTGCACATCGCCGACGGCACCTACGAGGGCACCATCAGCCACCAGCGGGACCCGAGCACCGAAAACTCCTCGCATTTCATCGTCAGCCGGGACGGTGACATCGCACAGATGGTCGACACCGCGGACAAGGCCTGGACCCAGAAGGCCGGCAACGGGCACTGGATCTCGGTGGAGTGCTCCGGGTTCAGCGTCGGCAGCGCCCACCACGCCAGCCACCCCGGCTGGGAGAAACTGACAAGCAAGCAGATCGCCGCCATCGGCCGGATCTTCGCCAAGGTGCACCAGGTGTTCGACGTCCCCCTCGCACTGACAGCCGACCCGTCGGGCATGGGCCTCGGCCACCACAGCATGGGAGGCCCCGCCTGGGGGCACGACAAGTGCCCCGGCCCCCCGATCATCGCGCAGAAGCCCGACATCCTGGCCGCCGCCACGCAGATCGTCAGCCCATCCGGGCCCACGCCCTCGCCGGGCCTCGTCGTACGGCGTGCGACACCCTGACCGGTCAGGAGCCGGCCCCGGGCTGGGCTCGCCCGGCGTCCCGTGCGGGCTAGCGGACCCGGCGCTGGACGCGCCAGAGGCCGACCCCCGCGAGCAGCGCGCCGACCCCGAGATACAGCGCCAGCTCGAACCACTGGAACGGCCAGAAGCGCCGGTTGGGTTGGTAGGCCAGGTCCACGTGCAGGTCGAGCTCGCCGAGGCACACCGCGGTGTCGCCGAACGTGCCGGCCGCGCCGGTCCTCGGAGCGTCGTGGAAACACCCGTCGAACGCGGCCTCGGAGAGCTGCCGGCCGTCAGCGGTCAGGAGCCTGCTGGTGTCCGTGACCCAGGCGTCCGGTATCTCCAGCCCTCCGACGGCCGGTCCACCGGTGATGCTGCCCAGCGACCGGGCCTGGTTGATGGCGTCGGCACTCATCGGCACGGTGACCCGTTCGGCGGGCAGGTAGTGCGGCCGCAGCAGGTTCGGGACGGCGAACTGCACCGCGATCAGGGCCAGGAAGACGATCGCCATCGCCGGTAGGGTGCGGCGCACCAGCAGCCCGGTGACGGCGCCGAGGGTGAGGCCGAAGACGGCGTACCCGATCGGCGCGACACCGCGCGCGCCGAACAGGATCGCGGTGAACCGGTCGCCCGCCGCCTCGTCGACCGGGGCCGCCGCCCACGTCAGCAGCGCGCTGAGCGTACCGGCGACGGCCACACCGGCGAGGCCGAGCACCGCCAGCTTGACCGCGAGCCAGCGGCGACGGGGGACGCTCTGGCTCCACACGAGGCGATGGGTGCCGGTCTCCAGCTCCCGGGCGACGAGCGGCGCACCCCAGAACGCGCCGATGAGCGCGGGTACCAGGCCGAACCCGGCGGCGAGGAACAGCATCGTCTGCCCGTACTGGCCGGGGAGCTGGGCCGGGTCGCGGACGGCGCGGATGTCCCCACCGAGGCGCACCAGGTAGCCGGCGGCCACGACCAACAGGATCGCCCCGACGAGCGCCTGACCACGGAACTGCCGCAGGCTCATTCTGATCATCGCGACACCGCCGCACGGGACGCGTCGACCGATCGGGCGGCTCGCGACATGTAGGCCAGGACGAGTTCCTCCAGGGTGACCGGCTCGGCGTCGTCGAGCCGTACGGCTGCCTCGCCCCGGACCAGGGCGCGGCCGTGCTCCGCCCAGACGACCTCGACCCCGGCGGGCATCCTGGCCGGATGGCCGGCGACCCCGCGGTGCGCGGCGAGCAGTTCCCCGACCGGACCGGCGACCTGGACACGCGAGGCGCAGAGCACGACGAGGTGGTCGCAGACCTGCTCGACGTCGCTCAACAGGTGCGAGGAGAGCACGGCGCTGGCGCCGAGTTCGGCCACGAACTCCACGACGCTGCGCATGAAGCTTCGGCGCGCCAGGGGATCCAGCGCGGCGGCGGGCTCGTCGAAGATGAGCAGCTCGGGCCGCTTCGCGGCGGCGAGGGCCAACGCGAGTTGCGCACGCTGACCGCCGGAGAGCCGGCCCGCCTTCTGCGCCGGGTCCAGGCCGACCTCCGCGATCCGCCGACCGGCCAACGCGTGGTCCCAGGACGGGTTCAGCCACGCGCCCATCCGCAGGTGGTCGGCGACGGTGAACGAGGCGTACACCGGGGTGTCCTGGGCGACGAAGCCGACCCGGGCCAGGTGGGCCGCGTCGGCCGCCGGCCTGGACCCGAGGACGGACAACGTACCCGCGGTCGGTGCGATCAGGCCGCAGGCCAGTTGCAGGAGCGTGGACTTGCCGGCACCGTTCGGGCCGACCAGCCCGACGACGTGCCCGCGCGGGATCGTCAGGTCGCAGTCGGTCAACGCGGCGCGGCGGCCGTACCGTTTGGTCAGCCGCTCGGCGTGCAGGACGAGTGGTGTTCGCATGGGTCGATCCTGCGGACGGCGGGGCGGGCCGGGCATCGGTCCAAAGCAGGGACCGGTACGCCGGCGGCCCTACTTTCGACCGGTTCGCGGGCCGCGGCGATCTCCTAACGTGAACGGATGAGCGTCTGGGACCGGCTGTCCGGGGTCGCGGCCCCGGCGGGGCTCGCCGCGGTCTTCCTCGCCGCGATCGGCATCGAGGCGGTGGCGGTCGCCCAGACGTGGGGCGCCCGGTACTGGCTCGCCGGCGGTGCGGCCGCCGTCGCGGTCTGCGCGCTGGCGCTGGTACGCCGGCGGCACCGGGCGTGGACGGCCGCCGCCGGCCTCGGAGTCGCCGGACTGGCCGTCGCGGCGGCCCGGGTGTTCCACCTGCCGACCGAGCCGGGGCCGGCCATGGCGCTGGCGCTCGCCGTCCTCGTCGGGTCGGCGGTGCGCGCGCTTCCTCCCGCGCCGGCCGGTGCCCTCGCCGCCGGAGGGCTCGCGGTGGTCGGCGGCGCCTGGCTCGCCGCCCGCCCGCAGTCGTCGGGCGTCCCGGCGGTCGTGGCGATGAACGTCGTGGCCTGGCTCGGCGCGGTCGCCGTCGGCATGACGCTGCGGCTGCTGGACGACCGGGCGGCGGCCACCGCCGAGAAGGTACGCCGGGACGAGCGGCTGGAGATGGCCCGGGAACTGCACGACGTGGTGGCCCATCACATCACCGGCATGCTGATCCAGGCGCAGGCCGCCCAGGTGGTCGCGCGGAGGAACCCGGGGCAGGTGACCGAGTCGCTGACCGGGATCGAGACCGCCGGCACCGAGGCGCTGCGCGCGATGCGTCGCGTGGTCGGGCTGCTCCGCGACACCGAGGACGCCCCACCCGCCTCGGCCGAGCCGGAACAGCTCGGCGTCCTCGTCGAGCGCTTCAACCGGCAGGGCCCGCCGACACGCCTGCGGGTGCCCGACGCGGGCACGCCGTGGCCGCCGGAGGTGACCAGCACCGTGTACCGGATCGTCAGGGAGGCGCTGACGAACGTGGCCCGGCACGCGCCGCACGCCGGTGGCGTCACCGTCACCGTCGACCAGGGGCCCGCCGGTGTCACGGTCGAGGTGACCGACGACGCGCCACCGGGTCCCACCCGCGCCGCCCACCGGGGCGGGTACGGCCTCGTCAGCATGCGGGAACGCGTCGAGGCCCTCGGCGGTACGCTCCACACCGGTCCCCGCCCCGACGCCGGCTGGTCGGTCCTGGCCACCCTGCCCATCCAGGACGGACGGTCCCGATGACGATCCGCGTGCTGGTCGCCGACGACCAGGCGATGATCCGCGGCGGCCTCAAGCTCATCCTCGAAGACCAGCCGGACATCACCGTCGTCGCCGAGGCGTCGGACGGCGTCGACGCGATCGCGCGGGCCCGCCGCCTGCGTCCCGACGTCTGCCTGGTGGACATCCGGATGCCCCGGCTCGACGGCATCGAGGTGACCCGGGCACTGGCCGGATCCGGCGTACGGGACCCGCTGCGGGTCGTCGTGGTCACCACGTTCGACCTCGACGAGTACGTCTACGGCGCGCTGCGCGGCGGTGCGGCCGGCTTCATCCTCAAGGACGCCGGCCCGGCCCTGCTCGTCGAGGCGGTCCGCGCCGCCCACAACGGCGACGCGCTGGTCTCCCCGTCGATCACCGTACGGCTGCTGCGGCACCTGACCGCGTCGGCACCAGAGCCCGACAGGTCACTGCCGTCGTTGTCGGTACGCGAGATCGACGTGGTCCGGCAGATCGCCCGCGGCCGTACCAACCTGGAGATCGGCGCCGAGCTGTTCATCTCCCTGAGCACGGTCAAGGGCCACGTCTCGACCATCCAGACCAAGCTCGGCCTCCGCAACCGCACCGAGATCGCCGTCTGGGCCTGGGAACGTCGAATCGTCGACACCGCGTGAAGGAGTCGGCTCACCGGCGTGCCGGTCGCCCTCGCCGTGGCCGCCGCAAACGGCTTGCCGGGGATCCGGGACGGGTGACAGGGTGTGCGACATGACGATCAGAATCGAGTCCCGCCCGATCCGGTGAGCGACGTCGCCGAGCGCAAGGCGCTCGACCTGCCGACGATTCTCGAACACGCCACCGCCCTGCACGCCGCTCATCCGTACGGCCCGCTCCCGAACGACGGCCAGCCGTATCCGGACCTCGGCCCCGTCGCCGGTCGCCCGTCGACCCGCAGGCCGTACGGCGAGCGTAGGGGCCTTCTCTTCGACCTCGTGCGGTCGGTCCATGCGGACACCCCTGCACCTGACCGGGCCGGAAAGCGGCTGGCCGAGGCGCTGGCGGCGATGGGCGCCGACTGCCGCATGGCCGTCCCGTTGCGGGAGGTCGTCGTCGATTTCGATCCGGGTTGGCGACGACAGGTGGGCCGCAAGCTCGCCTACGGCGGCCACGAGCGTGGCACGGTGAGTGTCGGGCTGGCGCTGCTGGCCGGGACCGCCGAGCGCGACGACGCCGGCCCGGTCCGCCTGCTCGGGCTGCTGGGTAGGCCGTTGGGGGAGATTGCCATCCGGGTCCTGCGCGACATTCCCGGCGCCGCGGATGACCTGATCTGGTTGGCCGATCGCTCGGATCCGTGGCGGCGCGCCCGGGCGGTCAGGGCGCTGTGTGCCCTCGCGGAGCCGGCGACGTTCGACTGGCTGCTCGCGCACGGCGTCGGACCCGACGGACGATCGATGACGAATGCCCGCCGGATCGCGGAGACCGTGGGCATCGTCGACCGGTTGGTTGCTGACGACGTCGACGGCGACGTCGTCGAGCAGGCCGGACGGGTGCTGCTGGCCATGTCGCAGCGGGCCGCCGGGAACGCCGAGCTGCGCGGGTACGCCGACGCGCCGGCGGCCGTCTCCCGCTTCGCGCACGCGGCTCCGATCATGACCCCCTCGTTCGACCGGTACGCCCTGGTCGTCGCGCTACTGGCGGACCTCTCCGTCGGCCAGGCGGCGACTCTCGACTGGCCGCGCCAGGAGCTGGACCGGGTGAGATCGGGGCTCGACGACCTCCTTGCCCAGCCGGCCTGGGTAGAAGTCCTGGAGACCGCCAGGCGATCCGCCGATTCCCAGACCCACCATCGAGCGCACTGGGCTGCCTGGGCCCGGACGACGAACGGGTGGCCGCCACCGGTGGGGAACACCGGGAACGAGACGACCAGCCGGATCTCGATCCGGGTCGCCGTCGCCGACCCGGTGTATGCCGGTGCCGTCGAGACGAGGATATTCGTCGACGGCCGGCCCGTGGTCGTGGAGACGTTCACCGCCGGACCGGCGGAGTCACCCGAGTACCTCCTCGGCCTCGACCACCGGCTCCGCGCCGACGTCGAGCCGCACGAGGTCCGGCTGGCCGAGGCCGACTGCACCGAGGGCTGCTGCGGCGCTCTCCACGTCACCATCCAGCGCCGCGGTGACGAGGTCGTGTGGCGTGACTGGCGCAACCCCGACGCCCCCGGCCTCGTCCTGCCGGCGTACACCTTCGACGCCGCGCAGTACGACGCCGAGATCGCACGCGCCGAATCCGACCACAGCTGGGAGTGGCCCGAGCGGACCGTCGCCCGCCTCGTACGGAAGCGACTGCGCGAGGAACCAGCCCTGCTGGGCGGGTGGGACTGCCAGCCGGGTTGGCTGGAGGCCCGGGCGAACGACCGCGGGCGCATCCACGTGTCCTACGGCTATCCCCGGCGCCCGGGTGCCGGCGAGGAACCCTGGCTCCAGTTCGTGGCCGTACTCGACGTGCCCGCAGGCGACCCGGCGCACGTCGTCGACGACGTCGTCAGAAGGCTCTGCGCCAGCGACCCGCGCCGGCAGGACCGGCTCGCCGGTGGCAGCGAGGAATCCGCCCGACAGCTCGGCTTCCAGTGGCCACCGACCCGGACGTAGAACTGAACCTCGCGGTTGGTGCGCTCGCCGCCGGAGCCGACCAGGTGGGTCTCGTCCCTGACGACGACACGGCAAATGCCCGTAAGATGCGTGCCGCCCGTTTCGGCCGTGCCCGCCGGTCCGGACGTCGACGGGTTGCGTGCGGTGACCGGATGCCGCGACCGCTCGGGAGGCAGCGAACACGATGGCGGATGCGCCCGAGGGGACGGCGTGGGACGCGATGACGCGGTACCGGCTGCGGCTGGTGCTGACCTGGTGGCCGTGGCGGTGCGTCGGCTACCTGCTCTGCTCACCGGTGGTGGCGACGGGGTGGGTCGCGACGTGCCTGCCACTGGGACCGTGGGCCGGGATCCCGCTCGGCGTGACGGAGCGGTGGCGGCTGCGCTGGGTGGTGGACGGACCTCGTCCGTCGCCTCACACCCGGCCGGACCGGCCCGGCGCGGGCGGCTGGCTGCGCTGCCGGCTCCGCGAGCCAGCCACCTGGCAGGAGCTGTTGTACGGTCTGCTGCTGCTCCCGCTGAGCCTGGTCGACGCGATGATCGCGTTCGTGGTGCTGGCGATCCCGGCGTCGCTGGTGCTCGCGCCGATCATCGACGACCGGGGCAGCGGCGACCGGATCCAGATCCTCACGTACTTCGGCCTGGACGCGTCCCGGCTGCCCGGTGTCGTTCTCGCGCCGCTGCTCGGCCTCGTCCTGCTGGCGGTCGCGCTGTACCTGCTCACCGCCCTCACCGCCGCCCGGGCGTTCCTGGCGCGGCTGTTGCTCGTCGGCAACCGGGAGGTGCAACTCGGCACCCGGGTACGGGAACTGGCCGAGTCGCGTACCCGGGTGGTGGCCGGTTTCGAGTCGGAGCGCCGGCGGATCGAGCGCGACCTGCACGACGGCGCCCAGCAGCGGTTGACGTCGCTGCTGATGACGCTCGGACTGCTGCGAGTGCGGGTGCCCGACGCCGACCCGGTGGTTCGGGAGCTGGTCGAGAAGGCGCACGACGAGGCCCACCGGGCCCTGCGTGAACTACGGGACCTGGTGCACGGCATCTATCCCGCCACCCTTCGGGAGCAGGGCCTCGAAGCGGTGCTGGCGGAGATCGTCGACGTCCACCCACTCCCGGTCGACCTGCGGGTGGACCTGCCCCGCCGTCCGTCGCCCGGCGTCGAACACACCGTCTACTTCGCCATCTGCGAGGCGTTGTCGAACGTGTCGAAGCACAGCGGAGCGGCATCGGCCACGGTGTGCCTCGCCACGGACGACGGAACGCTGGTCGCGACCGTCGCCGACGACGGTGTGGGCGGGGCCGATCCGAGGGGAACCGGCCTCGCCGGGATCGCCGACCGGATCGAGGCGTACGGAGGTACGGTCACGCTCAGCAGCCCACGGGGAGGTCCGACCGTGCTACGGATGGAGGTGCCGTGCGAATCGTGATCGGTGAGGACTCGGTCCTGCTGCGCGAAGGGCTGGTCCACCTGCTGGCCTCCAGTGGCCACCGGGTGGTCGCGGTCGCGGGGGACGCGCACGGCCTCACCGCGGCGATCCGGGCGCACCGTCCCGACCTGTCGATCGTCGACGTCCGCATGCCGCCCGGATTCGCCGACGAAGGGCTGCGGGTGGCCATCCAGCTACGTGCGGAGGATCCGACGGCGAAGATTCTCGTCTTCTCGCAGCACGTCACCCATCGCTCCGCCACCGAGTTGCTCTCCTCGGGTGACGGTGGGGTCGGCTACCTCCTGAAGGAACGGGTCGGCCACGTCGACGAATTCCTCGCGGCGGTGGAGCAGGTCGCGGCAGGTGGCTCGGTCATCGACCCGGAGGTGGTCCGACAGTTGCTCGGCCGCAGGCAGAACCGCTCGCCGCTGGAGCAGTTGACCGCACGCGAGGCCGAGGTGTTGTCGCTCATGGCCGAGGGGCGGACGAACGGCGCCATCGCGGCTGCGCTGACGGTCAGCGAGGCCACCGTGCTGAAGCACGTCAACGGCATCTTCGCCAAGTTCAACCTGTCGCGCGGCGAGACCGACCACCGGCGGGTGCACGCCGTCCTCACCTACCTGCAGGCAGGGTAACGCTGGCACCACCGCGAAGACTCATTCCTGCGTGGATGTGCGGCGGCTCGGCCGGTGCTGGAATCGACGGACCGATTCCCGCACGAAGGAGACGAGCTGCGGAATGCGTACCGAAAACGCCTCCGGCCAGGGCACGTGGCCGGCGGCGACAGCGGGCCAGCCGCCCACGATCTCGGTCCGGCACCTGTCCAGGACGTACGGCCGGGGGGAGGCGCTCGTCACCGCCCTCAACGGGGTCTCGGCGGATTTCCGGCACGGTCAGTTCACGGCAATCATGGGTCCCTCAGGATCCGGCAAGTCGACATTCCTACAGTGCGTGGCGGGTCTCGACAGGCCGACGGGCGGCTCGGTCACGATCGGAGGCACGGATCTGACCTCCCTGTCGGAGCGGCAGCTCACCGCCATGCGGCGAGACCGTCTCGGCTTCGTGTTCCAGGCGTTCAACCTGATACCGACCCTGACCGCCGCCGAGAACATCACCCTCGCCGAGCGGCTCGGCGGAGTGAAGGCCGACCCACAGTGGTTCCGGCGTCTGGTCGACCTGCTCGACCTGGGGGATCGGCTGAGCCACCGGCCGACCGAGCTCTCCGGCGGGCAGCAGCAGCGGGTCGCGGTCGCGCGGGCGTTGCTGCACCGGCCCGAGGTGGTCTTCGCCGACGAACCGACCGGAAACCTGGACTCCCGTACCGGGTTGCAGGTGCTGCGCTTCTTTCGGCAGGCGGTCGACGAGTTCGGCCAGACCGTCGTCATGGTGACCCACGACCCCCTGGCGGCGAGCTGGGCGCATCGGGTGTTGTTCCTGCGCGACGGCACTCTCGTGGAGGAACTCGCCGCCCCCACCGCCGAGTCGATCCTGGCCCGTCTCGCCGCCCTGGAGGGAGTTTCATGATCGTGATGGCGTGGCGTAGCCTGCGTTCCCGGTGGTTCGCGGCGCTCGGCTCGGTCGTCGCGATCGCACTCGGCGCCGCCCTCGTCACCGGCGCGATGATCCTCCAACAGTCGTCCTCCGCCGCGACCCCGGGCGGAGTCTCGACCCCCTGGCAACTGCGGGACGTCGAGGTGGTCGTCCGGATGCCGAACGAGGCCACGGACGGCAAGGGGCGCACCATCCTGCTCACCGATCGTCGGCGTCTGACCGACGCCCAACTCGCCACGATCCGCGCCACGGCCGGGGTCGCCGCGGTCACCGCCGAGACCCCTTCGCCCGCCTATGTGGTCGTCGACGGCCGGAAGATCGGCGACGCGGAGAAGCGTTCCTGGGCCCATCCCTGGAGCACTGCGGTCGTCGAGCCGTTCGCCCTCGCACAGGGGCGCCCGCCGAACCAGGCCGACGAACTGGTGCTCGACCGGAGCACGGCGGAGGAGGCCGGCGTCGGGGTGGGCGACCGGGTGACACTGAGCACCACGCGTGGCGCCTCGACGTACCGGCTGACCGGGGTGGGCGACTGGCCCGGCTCGCAGTTCGAGCATGCGGTGTTCGTCGCCGACAGGCAGGCCGCCCAACTTGGCGGTGATCCCCTGCTGGCCCTCGTGGACGTCACGGGCGACCCGGCCGCCGTTGCCCGGAACCTACGGCGCTCGCTTCCTGAGGCCGAAGTGACCCTGGACCGGGCCCACGCACTCTTCCTTGACCGTCGACAGGCCGAGCTGTCCGGCGGATCGGGCCAGTTCATGGCGGTCATGGCGACCAGTGCTCTGAGCATCGCCGCGCTCGTCATCGCGAGCACGCTGTCCGTGTCCGTGATGCAGCGCCGCCGGGAGATCGCACTGTTGCGGACCGTGGGTGCGACGCCCGGTCGGATCCGTCGCCTCGTCATCGGCGAGGCGGCGTTCATGGGGCTCGTCGCGGGAACGGCCGGTGCGGTTGCCGGTGTCGGCCTCGGCGCGGTGGCGATCCGGTTCTTCGCCGCCCAGGGCATGGTGTCCCGCTCGACCGAACTCGTCGTCGGCCTGACTCCGCTCGTCGTCAGCGTCGGCGTCGCCCTGGTCACCGCCGTACTCGCCGGCAGTTTGCCCGCCTGGAAGGCGTCCCGGGTCGCTCCGGCGGAGGCGATGCGGGCGGTGGACGTCCAGCCGGCGCAGTCCGGTCGGGCACGGGTGATCTGGGGCGTGCTGATGCTCACGGTCGCCGCCGGGTTCGTCACCGCGGGGGCCGTCACCGCCCGGACCGGCGGCTTCACCGCCGTGGACGTGGCGGGTGTGCTCTTCCTGATGTCCGCGCCGTTCCTGGTGCTGGCCGCGGTGCTGCTCGGCAGGGCACTGCTCGCCGGGATCCTGGCCGTTGTCCGGCCATTGCTGGCTCGTTCGTTCGGCGGATTTCTGGCGACCCGGCAGATCCGCAGCGACCTCTCCCGCGCGGTGGGTGTGACCACGCCACTGATGCTGATGGTGGCGTTCGCCTGTCTGCTGATCTTTCAGGAGGAGGGGACGTTCGAGGCGCGGGCGCGCAACTACGAGCGACAGCTGCGGATCGATCTCGCCGTGCGGGGGAGTGAGCAGCTAGGGCTGCCGTCGGAACTGGCCGGACGGGTCTCGGAACTCGACGGGGTACGGGCCGCCACGGGCATGATCAATACCCGGATCGGCTTGCCGGACGGGGCCATGTCGGTGACGTCCCTCGATGTGGTCGCCGTGGACCCGGCCACCGTGCCCACCCTGTTCGCGCTCGAAGCGCACGCCGGTGACTGGTCGGCGTTCGGCGACGACGGCATCGCCGTCGAACGCGGAATCGCCGAGGCGCAGGGCTGGCAGGCTGGCGAAAAGGCCAAGGTGTTACTTCCGGACGGCACACCGTCCCAGGCGACCGTGGCGACCGTCTTCGAGGCCGACTCGGCCACCTTCTCGGTCTTCGTGCCCCGCTCGATGGTCCTCGGGCACATGCTCGAACCGTACGACGCAGGCGTCCTCGTCGCCCTCGAACCGGGCGCCGAACAGGCTGCCGTCGCGGCCCGTATCGACGCGCTGCGTACGGTCGACCCGGACGTGCGGGCGCTGACCAAGGCCGAGTACATGTCCTTCCTGCGGGCGCAGAGCAGCGGCGACACCTGGATCATCTACCTGTTCGTGATCCTGATCGGCGGCTACGCGGGCATCGCGGCGATCAACGTACTGGTCACCTCGGCGATGGCCCGGCGTGGACAGTTCGCACTGCTGCGGCTGGCGGGGGCGCAACCCGGCCACGTGGTTCGGGCGGTCGTCTGGGAGACGGCGATCATCGTGCTCGGCGGCCTTCTGCTCGGCACGGCCGTCGCCGCCGTTCCGCTGCTCGGGTACGGATACATCTTCACCCACACCCTGTGGCTGCCGTTCGCCGCCGGACAGTACGCACTGATCTGTGCCGCGGCGCTGCTCATCGGGGTCGTCGGGGGCGTGGTACCCGCACGGCTCGTGCTGCGGGCCAGAGCCCTGGACGCCCTGAACGCCCCCTGATGCACGCCCGCTGCGGCGGCGGACCGGCTCGTGACGACCCTGCGCAGTCCGGTCACGGGCCGACGTGGAGCAGCCGGTTGGGCGAGCCGGTGCCGGGATTGGGCACGATCCCCACAATCGCCTTCGCGACGAGGGCGTCCCGCACCTGGACCGGGGTGAAGGTCGGGTTCGCCGCGAGGACCAGGGCGGCGGCCCCGGCCACGTGGGCGGCGGCCATCGACGTGCCGCTGGCGCTCATCGACGCGGCGGTGCTGGTGTACCAGGCGGAGGTGATGCTCACGCCGGGGGCGAAGAGGTCCAGGCACACGCCGGTGTTGGACCAGGCGGCGCGCTGGTCGGTCTGCGACGTGGCGCCGACCGTGATCGCCGTCGGCACCCGGGCGGGGGAGTAGTTGCACGCGTTGCCGGCGTCGTTGCCCGCGGAGACGACGAACGTGACGCCGGAGGTGACGGCCGTGCCGACGGCGTTGTCGAGGGCGGTCGAGGCGGAGGTGTTGACGGCCAGCGTCGCCACCGCCGGCTTCACCGCGTTGGCGGCCACCCAGTTCACGCCGGCGATCACCTCGGACACGGTGCTGGGCCGTACGCAGGCGATCACGCGTACCGCGACCAGCTTGACGTCCTTCGCCACCCCGTACTGGCGGCCGCCGACGGTGCCGCCCACGTGCGTGCCGTGCCCGTTGCAGTCGTCGGCCGTCCCGCCGTCGATCGCGTCGTACCCGCTGGTCGCCCTGCCGATGCTGAAGTCCGGGTGCGCGACGGACATGCCGCTGTCGATGATGTACGCCCGCACCCCGCTGGCGATCAACTCGAAGTTGTACGTCTGGTTCAGCGGCAGGGCGCGCTGGTCGATCCGGTCGATGCCCCACGAGGGCGTGGGCCGTTGGACGGCGTTGGCGGTGACGGTCCGGTCCTGTTCGACATACGCCACGTCGGGGTGGCCGGCCAACCGCTTCGCGGCCGACTCGGTCAGCCGGGCCGCGAACCCGTTGAGCGCCGCGCCGTAGACCCGGGTGACGCTGCCGCCGTACCGTCGCGCCAGCCCTGCGGCCAGGTCCGGTACGGCGTCGATCGCACGCCGGGTGCCAGCCGTCGCGCCCACCGCCCCGTCCCGCAGCACGACGAGGTAGCTGCCGTCGACGGCGGTGGCGCTGCCGGCGTACCGGATCTCTCCGGTCACCCCGGCGGCGGCCGGGGCGGGATTCGCCACCGCGAGGGTCGCGACCATCGCGAGGCCGGTGGCGAGCGCCTGCCGGCCGCCGCTGAGAAGTGTCATTGCGCCCGCCCTTTCCGGTTCAGTTCACGACGAACAGCAGCGGGCTGGCCGGCTTGCCGGTGGTCGCGTTGGCGACCAGGTAGTCGCGGACCAGGTTCGGCGGCCAGTTGGTGACGGACACCACCAGGGCCGCCGCGCCGGCCACGTGCGGCGCGGCCATCGACGTGCCGCTGATGGTGTTTGTCGCGGTGTTGGTGGTGTACCAGGCCGAGGTGATCGCCGAGCCGGGCGCCCAGATGTCCAGGCAGGTTCCGGTGTTGGAGTACGGCGCACGCGCGTCGGTGCTGGTGCTGGCGCCCACGGTGATCGCGGCGGGGACCCGGGCGGGGGAGGAGTTGCAGGCGTTGGCGGTGGAGTTGCCGGCCGCCACGGCGTACGTCACGCCGGAGCGGATCGAGTTGGTGACCGCGTTGTCCAGTGTGGCGCTCGCTCCGCCGCCGAGGCTCATGTTCGCCACCGCGGGCTTCACCGCGTTCTGGGTCACCCAGTCGACCCCGGCGATGACACCGGCCAGGGTACCGCTGCCGGTGCAGTCCAACACCCGTACGGCGACGAGCTGGACCCCCTTGGCCACGCCGTGCACCACACCGCCGACGGTGCCCGCGACGTGCGTGCCGTGACCGTTGCAGTCGTCCGCGGAGCCGCCGTCGACCGCGTCGTAGCCGCTGGTGGCCCGCCCGCCGAAGTCGGTGTGCGAGAAACGGATGCCGGTGTCGATGATGTACGCCCGCACGTTGCTGGCCGTGTTCGGGTAGGTGTAGGCCCGATCCAGCGGCAGGTCGCGCTGGTCGATCCGGTCCAACCCCCAGGACGGCGGGTTGAGCTGGGTCGCGTTGATCGACACCACCTGGTCCTGTTCGACGTAGGCGACGTCCGGGTGGGCTGCCAGCCGCCTCGCGGCCGGGGCGCTGAGCGTCGCCGCGAAGCCGTTGACCGCCGCGCCGTAGACCCGGGTGACGGCGCCGCCGTACCGCTTGCTCAGCTCGCCGGCCTTGGCGGGCACCGCGACGCTGGTCCGGGCGCCGACCGCCTCGTCCTTGAGCACGACGATGTAGCTACCCGCGACCGCGTTCGGGCTGTCGGCGAACCGGACCTCGCCGACGGCCGGTGCCGCCGCCGCTGGCCCGGCGGTGACCACGACGCCGGTCGCGATCGCGACGAGGGCGCCGAGCATCTGGCGTCCGTAGCGGGTGCGTGAGTGGGTCATCTTTCGTTCCTCTCCGACGGCCGCGCAGAGCAAATCGAAAGAAGTCTATATATGGAGGTGGCGCCCAGCCCATATCGAAATCCCCATACCATCGCCGCGGCGCTTGCTACTCCTTCACCAGCGCGGAGAGCAGGGCCGCGGTCTCGCCCGGGCGTACCAGCACACCGGCGTGGCTGACATCGAGCGACCGGACGTCGAACCGGTTGTCGGGGGTGAGGACGTCGGCGTCGGCGATGAACCGGTCCTGGAGCGCGATCGGGATCGACCGGTCTGCCGTGAGCCGCACGTAGGTACGCGGAATCCGGCCCCAGGTCGCGGCGTCGGCCAGCTCGTTCCCCGTGTCCAGGCTTTCGTCCGGCTCCAGGGTGTTGAGGAATCCGTGGAACTCGTCGTCGGTGCCGTCGGCCAGAACGGCCTCCCGGAGCGTGGCGAGCAGTTCGGGGTCGGCGGTACGCCAGTTGAATCGCAGCGCGCCGAGTTCCGTCGGGTTCGCGGCGATCAGGCCGGCGACGTGGTGCAGCGCGCTCGACGCGTTCTCCGCCGAGGCCTGGTAGCCGGCCGGGGTGTCGGCGGCGCAGCACCACGCCGATATGTAGACCAGCCGGTCCACCAGTTCCGGGGCGGCGTTGCCGACCCCGGTCAGGGTGAGCCCGCCCCGGCTGTGACCGACCAGGACCACCGGCCCGTGCTCGCGGACCCGCCGCACCACGTCCAGGACGTGCGCCACGTTGTCGGCGTGCCCGATGCCGGCCATCGCACTGGGCGCCGCGGCCAGGGCGGCGAGGTCCTGCGGAGCCTGGTACGCCACCGGGAAGGCCGCGCCGAACCCGTGCCCGGGCAGGTCGACGGCGAGCGAACGGTGCCCGCGCAGGGCCAACTCCCGCTGCATCGGGGCCCAGGTGAACGAGTTGCTGGCAGAGCCGTGGACGAGGACGAAGGTCGGATCGGTCATCGGGACATGGTGGCATCGTCGCCAACTGTCCCGTACCGGGGGTGATCATGGGCATGACCAGGGGCGGGCGCCCGTCTCCGAGCGCCCGCCGTCACGGCTTGACCGCCCGGGTGGCGAAGTAGCCCGGCAGCCAGCCGGCGGTGGCGTCGGAGTGGTGCGGCGCCTCCTCGAATCCGACGATGACGAAGCCGGCGGCGAGTTGGCCGCCGAACTGCCCGGTCATCGTGTGGCTGTACTCCAGCGGTGCGTCGGCGCCCCACAGGCGTTCGCGCTCCGCCGCCGGGACGTGGGTCAGGTCGCTGTACGGCAGCCGGTGACGCACCACCAACTCGCCGCGCTGGTCCAGAGCCTCGTTGTCGAAGAGGAAGACGTCCGGGTTGAGGAAGCCGGACAGCAGCGTCCCGCCCGGTCGCAGCACCCGGAAGCACTCCCGCCACACCGGCGCGAGCTCGGGCACGAACAGGTTCGACACCGGATGGAAGACCAGGTCGAACGAGGAGTCCGGGAAGACCGACAGGTCACGCATGTCGCCGAGGACGGTACGCAGCTCCAGCCCGTCCCGCCGGGCGACCGACTCGTCCTGTTCGAGCTGCCGGGGCGAGTTGTCGAAGACGGTGACCCGGGCCCCCGCGGCGGCGAGCGTCGGACCCTGCTGCCCGCCGCCGGAGGCCAGACACAGGATGTCCGTCCCCGAGAGGTCGGCGGGAAACCAGGACCGGTCGACGGGCTGATAGCCGATCAGGACGACCGACCAGTCACCGGACCGCGCCCTGGCGATCGTCTCGGCGGAGACCGGGCGCGACCACTCGTTGCCCTGCTCGACCTGCCGGTCCCAGGCGGTGCGGTTGTGTGCTACCGGGTCAAGAGGCATGGCCTCACGTTACCGAGCTTGACTAGCGAGTTTGGGCACTACGCCGCGCCGCCGGTGTTCAGGATCAACTGCCGGAGCACCTTGAGAGCCGCGACGTAGTCCGCGTCGTCGATGCCCTCGTGGATGCGGGCCCGGATTGCCGGCGCATGCTGTCTGAGGCTGACCCGGGCACCTTCTCCGGCTTCGGTGATCCACAGTCTGCCCTGCTCGTCGCGGGTCAGCCACCCGCGCTCCAGCAGAACCTCCGCCTCGACGTCCAGATCGTCTTCGGCCCGGAGATACGAACTCATCGCCCGCCGGAGCTCAGGAACGGTCATCCCGCCGTCATCGGGCAGGAGGTCGTTCCTGGAGAGGTTCCGCAGCAGCCAGAACTGGGGCTGAGTGAATCCGAGTTCGGCATGCCGGGCTCGGGTGAAAGCGATGAGGGATTCGTAGGCGACGCCTGTCCAGTAGGCGGCCGGTTGGCCTGCGAGCTCAACGTCGGAAAGCTGCAGCGTCGTCATGTGATCTATACCCCCAGGGACGGAACCATTGGGGACGAAGCTAGGACCTCAACTTCGGTTCAAGTCAAGAGCATGGCCAGATTGACGGCCGGGTGAGCCGGTCCACCATGGAAAGGCGCATTGCCTCGTCGGTGCGGGGGGACCGCACCGACGAGGCAATGACCTGCGGCGCTACCTACTTGACGACCGTGACCGTCGCCGAGCGGTAGTTCTTGCCGTTCTTCTCCGGGTCGTAGCCCTTCTCGACGTTGCCGGCGGCGTCGACCGAGAACCAGCGGAACGTGGTGGTCTCGGTGACGCGGAACACCTGCCCCGGCTCACGGAACTCCGTCGCCTGGTAACGCGGCGACTCGAGGGTGGGCCGGCTGCCATCCGTCGTGTAGTAGATGGTGGCCGGCTCGCTCGTCTCGAAGCGCACGTCGACGGAGCCGGTGTACCTGCCGCCGCCCGGGACGAGCTCGGACGTCGGCTTCTTCTTGTCGTTGCCCCACTCCGCCGCGATCCGGAACATCTCCATGATCCCGTTGGCGTACTCCATCGTCTCGGAGTGGCCGCTGACGAGGGCCGGGTCGCCCTCCCACGCCGGCTGGAACGAGCCGCCCTGCCAGTTGCCGGTGGCCGGGTTGTAGATCGAGCCGCCGACCTCCCAGCCGAAGGCGTAGATCCCGTAGGTGTGGTACAGGTCCTCACGGACGTTGCCCGCCGAGGAGTACAGGACGTCCGACGAGCCGCCGACGTTCTGCGGCGTGACGACGGTCTCCCGGTATGCCTTGACCTGCGACAGGATCCTGCCGGCCGACTGCCAGTAGAACGCCTCGTCGCCCAGCGGCGGGCGGGGCGTGGTGACCCGACCGTCCGCGATGTAGGCGCCGGGCTGCCAGAACAGTTGGCCGCCGTTGGAGTGCACCGACATCATGAACTTGATGTTCGAGTACTTCTCGACCAGCCAGACGATGTTCTTCGACTCCGGCTCGGACAGCTTCCCCGGCCCCTGGTAGGTGCCGCTGGTGCAGACGTCCGAGCCGCCGGCGTAGCCGTCGTGGGCCGACCCGACCCGGTAGTTCCGGTTCAGGTCGACGCCCCACGAGTTGCGCCGGTCCGGGTCGGCGTTCGCGTCCTCGCAGTGGTTCGTCAGGTTCTTCCGCTGCGAGGCGTAGTTGTAGAAGCTGTAGTTCGCGCCGTCGGGGTTGTTCGACAGGATGAGGAAGATGTCCGTCTCCTGGACGATCTTCTTCGTCTCCTTGTCGGTCCTGTAGTTGTGCACCAGACGCTCGGCCGTCTCCAGCGTCGTCGTCGCGGGCACCCACTCGCGGGCGTGGTCCTGGGCCTGGATCAGGACACCGGGGTTGCGGCCGTCGCGGTGCTTGCCGATCCGCAGGACCGGGATGGTGGCCGGGCCACGGGGCACCTCGCCCTCCGGTGCGCCGACGCGCTTCTGGTCGAGGAAGTCGCTCAGCGCGACCGGGGCGGACGTCGGCACGACGATCCCGGTGCCCGCGTTGGTGCGGTACGGGTGCGCCCGGTCGATCAGGCCCTGGGACTGGGTCTCCAGTGCCGCCGCCACCTGCGCGGCGGTGCTGGCGAGCGCGCCGTTGGCGTCCTTCGCGAGCAGGACGCGGACCGCCTTGCCCGACACCTCGACGGCGAGCGGGAGGTTCGCCCCCGGCCGCTCCACGAACTCGGCGGTGACGTCGTTGCCACCCTCGTGGCCCCACGCCGCCGAGCTGACGACAACCGCCGCCTGCCCGGTACCGCCGATCGTGGCCTGCGCCTTGCGCTGGTAGCCGTTCGTCTTGTTCGGCAGGTAGACGATCTCGGCGATGTCCGGGTACTGCCGGGCGATCTCCTCAGCACGCTGGAAGAGCTGCTGCGGGTGCTTGTAGCCGTCGATGAAGTCCGACTTGTAGCCCGGGGTGTCCGTCAGCGGCGGCGGAGCGTCCTCGAGCCAGTTGGAGACCTTGCCGGTGGTGACGCCACCGGTCGAGCTGGTGACCTTGATCTGGTCCGGACGCGCGTCGAGCTTGAACAGGTTCCGGTGGAACATGTACTGCCCGGAGTCGACGAAGCGGCTCATCGTCCGGGCGAAGCCGAACGACGTACCCGCACCCGAGTCGTTCTCGAGCTGCATCAGGACGACCGGATCGGCCTGCTGGCCCTCGGTGGTCCGCGCCTCGACGTAGAGGAAGCCCTGGCCCTTGGTGGTGAACCAGTCGGCGCGGACGACCCGTACCGTCGAGTCGTTCGCCTGCGCCGGCTGGGCGAGCGGCTGGGCAGCCCGCGCCCCGAGGGCCCGGAAGCCGCCGTCGGCCACGTCGCTCCAGGTGAAGCGCTCGTTCTCGCCGAGGATCTTGACGCCCATCGCCGTGAGCTCGGCGACCTGCTCGGCGTCCGCGTGCACCTCGCCCTCGATGCCGTCCGGCACGCGCGTGAGCCCGTGCTCAAGGTCGTAGCCGGCGGCCACCACCTTGTCCAGCATGTCGGATCCGGTCAGCTTGATGAGTACGTGGCTCGACCCGTGGTCCGCGTGGTGGGATCCTTCCGGGCCTGTGGCGGTGGGCTTCGCGGGGTCCGCGCCCGCAGGCGCGGTCACCACGAAAGCGGTTGCCACGAGTGCGGACATCGCGAAAAGCACGATGCGCGGCTGTCTTCCTCGCATGCTCCCCTCCTTCTGTCGTTGGCGGTGAGTGATCTCGCGGACCGGCCCGGGTGCGGGCCGGCCCGAACCAGTTCGTTCAGGACGGTCATGGTGAGCCCGCCCACGACGAGCCCGGCTTCGACCGATCACGTCGGAGGGCCGCGCCGGGTGTGGGCGGAGTTCGTTACGGCGGATGCGGTGCGTCGTGTGTCCCGCCCACGGCGAGCCCGGCTTCGACGGATCGCGTCGAGGACCGTGCGGGGTGTGAGCGGAACTGAGGCGGCGGATGCGGTGCGTCTGTCACATCGACGAGTCGCGTGGCCTGGATCTTTGCACCGCCGGAGCTGTTTGATCAACCCTTTGATCTGACAGTTGAGGGATCCTTGACGTTCCGGCGCGCCGGCGTTCGGCGTGCGGACGGCGAGCCGTCCGGGCCCAAGAAAGATCATGTAATGTTCAGCCTCGTGCCACCCGGCCGCCCAGGTGGCACTGCCAGCGTGAACGCATGCACAGACCCCGAACACGCCAGTCTCTGGCCGACCTCTCGGCGATCGACCGCCGGCGGCTTCTGCTCGCTGCGGGAGGCGGCGCCGCCGCCCTCGCGTTCGGCCTGCAACGCCCGGCCACGGCGGCCAGCCCGACGACGCCCCGGCTTCCCGACCATCCGTTCACGCTCGGCGTCGCGTCCGGTGACCCCACCCACAACGCGGTGGTGCTGTGGACCCGGTTGGCGCCGCAGCCGCTCGCCCCGGCCGGCGGCATGCCGACCCTGCGTCCCGTGCCGGTGCGGTGGGAGGTCGCGACCGACGAGCGGTTCCGGCGCGTGGTCCGCGACGGCGTGGCGCACGCCCACCCCGAGTACTCGTACTCGGTCCACGTGGATGTGCGCGGCCTGCGACCGGCGACGGAATACTGGTACCGGTTCTCGGTCGGCGGCCACCGCACCGCTCCGGCACGTACCCGCACGGCGCCCGCGCCCGGCTCCATGCCGGCGGAGCTGCGGTTCGCCTTCGCGTCCTGCATGAACTACCGCGCGGGTTACTTCCAGGCGATGGGCGGTATCGCGGCCGAGGACGTCGACGTGGTCTTCTTCCTCGGCGACTACGTCTACGAGTACCCGGTGGAGCAGATCTTCCCCGGCCGGGCGATCCCGGCGGATCTGCCGGCCGAGGTGCTACCGGAGACGGTGACGCTCGAGCAGTACCGGTTGCGGTACGGGCTGTACAAGTCGCAGCCCGAGGTGATCGCCGCGCACCAGAACGCCCCCTGGGTGATGATGTGGGACGACCACGAGGTCGCCAACGACTACGGCACCGACACCGAGGCGGAGCTGCTGCGGCAGGCGGCGGGCTACCGGGCGTTCTGGGAGCACATGCCGCTGCGGCCACCCCAGCGGCCGGTCGGTCCGCAGGCGAGGCTCTACCGGCGGTTGCGGTACGGCGACCTCGCGCAGTTCGATCTGCTCGACGCGCGGCAGTACCGCTCTCCGGGCCTCCCCGGCGGATCGACGGCTGACACACCCGAACGGCGGGACCCGACCCGCAGCATCCTGGGCTTCGAACAGGAGAAGTGGTTCGTCGACGGGCTTTCGCGGCCCGGACCGCGCTGGCACGTCGCCCCACAGGGCGTGCTGATGGCGATGGTCAACACCGCCGCCTCGACCGATGCGGCGCCGAGGTTCTCCACCGGCGCCTGGGACGGCTACCAGGCGTCGCAGAAGCGGATCTACGACGCGGTGGCCCGCGCCCAGCGGAAGGGCAGCCTGTCGAACTTCGTCGTGCTGACCGGTGACGTGCACTGCGGTTACGTGTCCGAACTGCCCTCCGACCTGGACGATCCGCTGTCGGCACCGATCGGTACCGAGTTCACCAGCCTGTCGATCAGCAGCGCCCGGGACTTCGACCCGGCCGCCAATGCCGCCCGGCAGGTCCGGGTACGGGTCAATCCGCAGATGAAGTGGGCCGACCTGCACTGTGGCTACGCCGTCGGAAGCCTGACTCCGGACGCGATGACCATCACGTACCGGGGGGTGGACCGGGTGAGCACGCCGCTGGACCCGGTGTACTCGCTGAGCCGGTTCGTCGTGGAGAGCGGAAAGCCCCGGGTCCACCCGGCCTGACCGTCCGATCCGGGGCCAGCCCGCTGGTGCCGCCGGACATGACAGTCGGCCCGTACGGAGCTTCGTACGGGCCGACTGTCGTCGCACGGCGTTCCGGCGCGCGTCTCGGGGAGCGCTCGCGTCACCGCCCGGAAACATTTCTCTGACTTTTCGGTTGTCGACTGGCCGGCTGCGGCATCTCCAGTACGACGCCACTGCCGTGGGTGTTGTCCGGGCAGCGCACCCACGCCCTGTGGCCCCTCCCGTGGAGTGGGTGTCGCGTGGGCAGCGCACTCGCGCCGCGACCATCCGTGCGCAGATCTCGATCAATCGACGGGCATCTGTGTGGAAATTCGGATGTGAGGGCAGCGGACAGCCAGCGAGACAGGGACAGGACAGGTAGGGAACCGACATCATGCAGCAGACAGGCAAATGGCTTCGGGTGGCCGCGCTCAGCGCGGTGCCGGTCGCCGTCGCGGGCATCCTCGGCATCCCGTCGGCGTCGTCGGCGGCGGCGCCGGTGGGTGACGGTGTCTACACGTTGGCGAGTGCGTCGAGTGGTAAGTGTGTGAATGTCATTGGTGGATCGACGGCCAATGGGGGGTTGTTGGGTCAGATCGCGTGTGATCCGGCTGTTGGTGCGCAGCAGTTCCGGGTGGTGGCGCAGAGCGGTGGGTTCGGTCTGGTCAACGGCGGCAGTGGTAAGTGTGTGGATGTGCCGTACTCGTCGACTGTTTCGGGTGAGCAGTTGTGGCAGTGGACGTGTGGTGGGAGTGCGAACCAGACGTGGACGTTCACCGCGTCCACCGCTTCCACGGACCGGTACCTGATCCGTAGTGCGTCCAGTGGGTTGTGTGTGAGCAACAAGGACGGGTCGACGTCGGGTGGTAATCCGATCGTGCAGGAGCCCTGTGCGGACATCGCCCGGATGCAGTGGCGGTTCAACCCGACCGGTTCCACCCCGCCGCCCACCACCCCGCCGCCGAGCGAGACCCCGACGGTGGCGGCGGACGGCACCGGCCGGTACCGCACGGTGCAGGCCGCGATCGACGCCGTGCCGACCAACAACACCCAGCGGGTGACCATCACCATCAAGCCGGGCACCTACCGGCAGGTCGTCCGGGTGCCCTCGAACAAGCCGCACATCACCCTGCGGGGCCTGGGATCCGGCCCGTCGAACACGCTGCTGGTCTTCAACAACTCCGCCAACAGCCACGGCACCTCCGGCAGCGCGAGCATGTTCGTCGACGGGGCCAACTTCGTCGCCGAGAACCTGACGATCTCCAACGACTTCGACGAGAACTCGACCAGCAGCGGTCACCAGGCCGTCGCGTTGCACCTCAACGCGGACCGGGCGGTGCTGCGCAACGTCCGGCTCCTCGGCGACCAGGACACGTTCCTGGTCAACGACCGGACGCGGGCGTACATGGTCAACTCGTACGTCGAGGGCACCGTCGACTTCGTCTTCGGCGGCGGCACGATCGTCATCGACCGCTCCACGGTCCACGAGAAGCGCTCCACCGGCGGCACCATCACCGCGGCCAGCACGCCCGTCGAGAAGGCCTACGGCTTCCTCTTCTACCGGTCGACGATCACGGGCACCGGAAGCAACAACACCAACCTCGGCCGGCCGTGGCGGCAGGGCGCCCAGGTCCTGTACCGCGAGTCGAGCCTGGGCTCGACGATCAAGAACTCCCAGCCGTGGACCAACATGGGCGACTCCACCTGGCAGAACGCCCGGTTCCGGGAGTACCGGAACACCGGATCCGGCGCGGTAGTCAACAGCAACCGTCCCCAGCTCACCGACGCGCAGGCCGCCAACTACACCCCGCAGCGGTACCTGGCCGGCACCGACGGCTGGAACCCGATGTGAACGCCCCCACGGCAGTCACCACACCACCACCATCTCCCGGAGCAGAAATGAAAACGAAGCGGATCGCCAAGCGTCCCAGGCTGGCCGCCGCCATGGCGGCCCTGACGGCAGTTCCCCTCGCCCTCGTCGGCGTCGTCGTCGTCGGGGCGTCGGCCTCGTCGGCGGCGGCGCCGGTCAGCAACGGTGTCTACACGTTGGCGAGTGCGTCGAGTGGTAAGTGTGTGAATGTCATTGGTGGATCGACGGCCAATGGGGGGTTGTTGGGTCAGATCGCGTGTGATCCGGCTGTTGGTGCGCAGCAGTTCCGGGTGGTGGCGCAGAGCGGTGGGTTCGGTCTGGTCAACGGCGGCAGTGGTAAGTGTGTGGATGTGCCGTATTCGTCGACTGTGTCGGGTGAGCAGTTGTGGCAGTGGACGTGTGGTGGGAGTGCCAATCAGACGTGGACGTTCACCGCGTCCACCGCTTCCACGGACCGGTACCTGATCCGTAGTGCGTCCAGTGGGTTGTGTGTGAGCAACAAGGACGGGTCGACGTCGGGTGGTAATCCGATCGTGCAGGAGCCCTGTGCGGACATCGCCCGGATGCAGTGGCGGTTCAACCCGACCGGTTCCACCCCGCCGCCCACCACCCCGCCGGCGGTGCCCTACTCGAACAGCCCCGACGGCTTCGCCGGGGCGGCCGGCACGACCGGCGGCGCGGGCGGCACGACCGTCACCGTGACCACCCAGGCCGACCTGGAGCGGTACGCCTCCGCGAGCGCCCCGCACATCATCCGGGTCAACGGCACGATCACCGTGACGCCGTACGGCAAGGAGATCCCGATCAAGTCGAACAAGACGGTCGTGGGGGTCGGGAAGAACGGCAACATCGTCAACGGCGGGTTCTTCCTGGGCGCCGGCACCAGCAACGTGATCATCCGGAACCTGACCATCCGGGACACCCGGATGGCGTCCGACGACCCGGACGACAAGGACTTCGACTACGACGGCATCCAGATGGACACCGCGAACCGGATCTGGATCGACCACAACCACATCGCCCGGATGAACGACGGTCTCATCGACAGCCGAAAGGACACCACGAACCTCACCGTCTCGTGGAACGTCCTCGCCGAGAACAACAAGACCTTCGGCATCGGCTGGACCGAGAACGTCACCGCCCGGATGACCATCCACCACAACTGGATCCGTGACTCGCGGGTGCGGATGCCGAGCACCGACAACGTGGCGTACGCCCACCTCTACAACAACTACATGCAGAACACCGGGCAGGGGAACTACTCCCGGGGCGCGACCCGGATGGTCCTGGAGAACACCTACTTCGACAAGGTGACCGACCCCTACTACAAGGACGCCAACGCGCAGCTGCGGCAGAGCGGCAGCGTCGTGGTCAACAGCAGCGGCAAGCAGCAGACCGGCGGGGACGCGTTCAACCCGTCGAGCTTCTACTCGTACCGGCTCGACCCGGCCTCGCAGGTCCCCACCGTGGTGAAGACCTACGCCGGGCCGCAGGCCGCCATCGGTCTCTGACGAGGCTGTGGAGGCGGCCCGCCCGGGTGATCCGGGCGGGCCGCCTCCACACGTCTGCCGGGCCGCGTGCGATGCCGCCAGGGCGAGGCTCCGGGCTGGCCGGGCCCGGGCGGCCGGGGGCCGGGGCGGGTGCCCCGGCCCCCGGCCGGTGACTCAGAGAGTCTTCTTGTTGAGCAGCCGGTTCGGGGTGCCCGAGAGGCTGCCGGTGACCACGCCGGTGGTGGCGTTGTTGACGATCCAGGTGTGCACGGTGGCCTGGCTCGCGTCGCCGTAGGTCGCCTTGTAGAGCACCGCGATGCCGGCCGCGTGCGGGGTCGCCATCGAGGTGCCGTTGTAGCTGGCGGTGGCGTTTCCGGGCACCGTGGAGACGATCGCCGAGCCGGGGCCGTAGATGTCGACGCAGGTGCCGATGGAGGAGTAGCTGGCCCGGGCGTCCGTCGAGGTGGTGGCCGCCACGACCAGCGAGGCGGTCAGGTTGCGCGGCAACCGGTCGCAGGAGTTGCCGCCGGTGTTCCCCGCCGAGGTGGCCAGGAAGACGCCGGCGTTCATCATGTTCGTCAGGGCGGTGGCCAGGGTGGCGCTGTACGCCGCGTTCCACGACGTGTTCGCCACGGCCGGCTTGACGTGGTTGTTGGTGACCCAGTTGACCGCGGCGACGGCGCCGGAGGTGCTGCCGCCGCCGGCGCAGTTGAGCCACTTCACGCCGTGCAGCGTGGCCTGCTTGGCCACCCCGTACGAGGTGGAGCCGATGGTGCCCGCGACGTGCGTGCCGTGGCCGTTGCAGTCGGTGTTGTTGGTGTCGATCGCGTTGTAGTTGAACTGGGCCCGGCCGCCGAAGTTCGGGTGGGAGGCGTCGATCCCCGAGTCGATGACGTACGCGTGCACCCCGGCGCCCGTGGCGGTGTAGGTGTAGCTGGCCGACAGCGGGAGCGTCGTCTGGTCGATGCGGTCGATGCCCCAGGCCGGCGGGTTCGTCTGGGTGGCGTCGAGCACGTTGGAGTGCCAGGCGTCCCGCTCGATGCGGACCACGTCCGAGCTGTGCTGCAGCTCGGTGACCTGGGCGGAGGAGAGGTTGGCCGCGAAGCCGTTGACGGCCTCGCCGAAGCTGACCCGGGCGCCGGCCTTCAGGGCCCGCAGCGCGACGTTCGGGTCGGCGCCTTCGCGGAAGGTGACCAGGTACGCGCCGGGGATGAGGGTGGTGTTCTCGTCGACGGCGGGGGCGGTGATCGGGACCGGCTTCGCCCGGAAGGGCGCACCGGCGGCGAGGGCGGGCGAGGGGATGGCCACGACGGTGGCCAGGCCGGCGGCGGTGGTGGCGGTGAGGGCGAGCAGGCGGGTGCGCCAGGACCGTCCGAGGGTCACGTGTTCCTCCCGAAACCAGGTGTCGTCCGGGTTGGACGACAGGTGGTGCCGGGAGACTATATAGATCATGTTACATAAATCAATGTCTTACGTGACGTTGTCGCTCTCCCGTCTGTCGGCGCCGTGGCCGGGCGGCCCCACCGGCGGGTTCGTCCCCGCCGGTGGGGTGACCGGTCAGCTGTTCAGCTTGGCCAGCAGCGCGGTGGCCATGCCCTGCTCGCCCCTGGCGTTCGGGTGGAACGGGGCGGCCGCGTTCTGCGGGACCAGGCCCTCGACCCAGCGGGTGCCGCTGCTCTTGCACGTGTCGCGGCCGATCGACGGGGTGTAGACGTCGGCGTAGCTGGCGTTGTTCGCGCTCGCGGTGCTGGCGAGCATCGCGTTGAGGGACTTCTGGACGCCGCGCAGGTACGGCACGTCCTGGTAGGCGATCGGGACCACGGGCCAGCAGCCGTAGCCGCTGTCCGGCAGGATCGCCGGGTAGCCGAGCACCACGACCCGCGCGCCCGGGGCGGCCTGCCGGATCGCCTGGAGCACGGCGGTCACCTTCGGCGCGGTGGCCGCGATCCTGGCCTGCAACTGGTCGGTGCCGCCGGCGGTGAACTTGTTCTTGCACGGCGACCCGAGCGGGCTGCTCAGGCTCGCCTCCGCGCAGTCGGTGATGATGCCGGAGAAGCCGATGTCGTTGCCGCCGATCTGCACGGTGACCAGCGCCGTGTTCGAGGTGACCGCGCTGAGCTGCGGCGGCAGGGAGATGCCCAGTGCGCCGCTGCCGCCGAGGAGGATGTCCTCCGTGGTGGCCCCGGAGCAGCTCACGTCGGCGAACGACGACGAGCCGGCGGAGGCGGCGACCAGGGACGGGTAGTTGCGGTTGGAGCGCAGGCAGTTCAGGTCGGTCTGCGTGGGGATCAGCGGGCCGGAGGTGTACGAGTCGCCCAACGCGACGTAACGCCCGGTGGGCGCGGCGGCGTTGGCGGGTGCGGTGGAGGCGAGCAGCACGCCGGCGGTGGCCGCGGCGAAGGCGGCAAGCCGGGTGGCCGCTCGGAGGAACGGCAGGCGGGGACGGGTCATGGCTTCTCCCAGAGGATCATGGTGGTGTCGTGATTCTGTCCCTGCCGTCGCCGAGCGTCAATATAGACATGAATCGTGTTCAGGCCGGCGAGGCAGGCCCGCAGCGGGTGCGGGCCTGCCCTGCGCCGCACGTCAGAAGCAGGTGCCGATCCCGCCGATCGCCGGGTTCGCGCGGTCGTGGTAGTGGATGGCGCCCGACGGGTCGGCCATGAACCCGCCCCAGATCGTGCAGCCACCCCGCGCGTACGCCCGCGCCGGGCCGGCCGCGTAGAGCCTGCTCCCGTCGTCGGTCTGGGTCGGCAGGAACTGCGCGGCGAGGTAGACCTGGGTGCGGGTCAGCGTACCGACGTACGCGGTCTTGACGGTGGCCGTGCAGGCGTACCCGAGCAGTGGGTTGTGCATCAGGTAGACCGTCCCGAGGCGCTCGCCCGTCTGTGCGTGGTGGATGGGGTCCTGGTCCCGCACGACGTAGCCCGTCCCGCACACGGACTGCGGAGTGACCGGATTGACCACCGCCTGTGCGGCGGCACCGGCCCCACCGACGAGTCCCGTCGCGAGCGCCAGCACGACCGCGGTTCGACGAATGGCACTGAGCATGGTTGTCGCCTTTCTCCTGTCCGGCGGATGCGGGACCAGAATGGGGTTCCGCAGACGCCGGTCGAATGTGCCGCAGCGCCACTCGGGACTCCGTTCCGGTGTGTCGGCCACCGAATTCCGGCCGTACGACCTGCGGCAACGACCGCATTTCGATCGACAGCGGCCGAACTTGCCGGACTTCGCACACCCACGTGTCCGTGAGCCACATATCGCCGGGTCAGGACTATGTGGAGCCGCAGTCCGGGTTCCTGTTGCCGGGTGGCCCTAACTTGGGGTCCAGCCGCCCCGGGCCTCGCCGGTGGCACCTCGAAGGAGTGGTCATGTCCGTTCGAACTCTGCTCCGCCCCGCCGCCGTCGCCGTGCTCGTCGCACTCGCGGCCGGTGGCTGCGCGTCCGCGACGGATGCCACGGAGTCGACCGCGTCGACGACGGTGACCGGGGCCCCCGACGGCGCGGCGGCGGCCCCGAGCGCGGCGGCTACGACCACCGCTCCCGGCGTCTCCGGCACCGGGCCGACGGGTGGCGGTGCGACGGGTGGCGGCCCGACGGGTGGCGGCGCGACCGGCGGCACCGGAAGCAGCGGCGGTCAGTCCGGTGCGAAGTCGAGCGGACCCGCCATCGTCTACTTCCGGATCGCCGACAGGCCGTCCTGCCCCGCCGGGACGACCGTCAACCCGATCGCCGGGCACCCGGTCCTGCTGGAGTGGAAGGCGACAAACGTCGACTCCGTCGCCCTGTCGATCGACGGTCCCGGGATCTACGCCGACAACTACCCGGCCGCCGGCAGCGAGGCGCTCAACTTCCCCTGCGAGGGTGGCGAGGGTGACATCCAGCGGCACACCTATCTGCTGACGGTCCGCAACGCCCACGGCACGACGACCAAGACCCTCGTGGTGAGCGCCCGGGTGCACGACATCCCGGCGGTCTGACGAGCAGCGGAGCTGGCAGGAGCGAGCGCCCGGACCAGCAGGAACGCTGGTCCGGGCGCTGGCACGGCCGATCCTGTCGATTTGCTACTCGTCCTCCGCGAACACCACCTCACGGCGCCGGCGGATCGCCGGGAGTACGGCGACGACGAGCGCCGCCACCGCCAGCGCCAGCAGCGCCACGGAGATCGGGCGGGTCAGGAAGACCGACGCGTCGCCGCGGGAGATGATGAGCGCCCGCCGCAGGTTCTCCTCGAGCAGCGGCCCGAGGACGAAGCCGAGCAGCAGCGGCGCCGGCTCGCACCCGCACTTGATCAGGACGTAGCCCAGGATCCCGAAGAACGCGATCGCGTAGACGTCGAACGCGTTGAACCCCAGCGAGTACGTCCCGATCACCGCGAACAGAATGATCATCGGGAACAGCACTCCGTACGGGATGCGGACCATCCGCACCCAGATGCCGATCAGCGGCAGGTTCAGCATCACGAGGAGCAGGTTGCCGATCCACATCGACGCGATCAGGCCCCAGAACAGCGCCGGTTCCTCGGTGATGACGTTGGGGCCGGGGGTGATCCCGTGGACGATGAACGCGCCGACCATCAGCGCCATCACCGGGTGGGCGGGCAGGCCCAGGGTGAGTAGCGGGATGAACGACGTCTGTGCCGCGGCGTTGTTCGCCGACTCGGGGCCGGCGACGCCCTCGATCGCGCCGCGCCCGAACTCCTGCGGCCGCTTCGAGACGCGCTTCTCGACGGCGTAGGAGGTGAACGACGCCAGCACGTGGCCCCCACCGGGCAGGACGCCGAGCGCGGCGCCGAGACCGGTGCCCCGCAGGATCGGGCCGACGATGCGGCGCCGCTCCGCGCGGTTCGGCCAGAGGTTCTTCACCGTGCTGACGACGCGTGCGCGGGTCTGCTCGTTCTCCAGGTTGCGGAGGATCTCGGCGACCCCGAACATGCCGACGGCGACCGAGACGAAGTCGATCCCGCCGTACAGTTCGCGCTGGTCGAACACGAACCGGGGCGAGCCGGTGTAGATGTCCTGGCCGACCGTGCCGAACAGGACGCCGAGCGCGATCATCGCCAGGGCCTTGAGCGTCGAGCCGCGGGCCAGCGCGATCGACATGATCAAGCCGAGCACCACCAGTGAGAAGTACTCGGCCGGGCCGAACTTCAACGCGACGCTGGCCAGCGGCGGGGCCGCGACGGCCAGGACGACGGTGGCCACCGTACCGGCGACGAAGGACCCGATGGCGGCGGCGGCCAGGGCCGGGCCGGCCCGGCCCTGCCGGGCCATCTCGTGGCCGTCGAGGGCGGTGACCGCCGCCGACGACTCACCGGGTAGGTTGATCAGGATGGCGGTCGTCGAGCCGCCGTACTGCGCGCCGTAGTAGATGCCGGCCAACATGATCAGCGCGGTGACCGGCTCGAAGCTGAAGGTGATCGGCAGCAGCATCGCCACCGTCGCCGTGGGCCCGATGCCGGGCAACACGCCGACCGCTGTCCCGAGCAGCACTCCAACGAAGCAGTAGAGGACATTCTGGACCAGCAGCGCGGTCGAGATGCCCAGCACGAGGTTGTCGAGAAGTTCCATGCCCCTACTCCGGGTGACGCGTCAGAACGAGAGCCACGGGCCCCACAGCGGGATACGTAGCTGGAGTCCGACGACGAAGATGAGCGTGCTGGCCACGGTCAGCCCGGCGGTCACGGCGACGGCCACGGCCGGCCGCACGCGCCGGCTGGCCATCGTCGTGAGGAGGGCGGTCACCGCCGACGTCGGTACGAAACCCAGACCTCGGACGGCGAACCCGAAGAACAGGACCGCGAGCACGATGACGGCGACCGCGCGCCACGGGATCGGCCCGAACGAGAGCACCTCGCCGGCGACGAGCCCCTTGACGACCGTTGCCAGGCCCAGGACGGCCAGGATCGCGCCGACCAGCAGCGGGAAGTATCCGGGACCCATCCGCAGTGGGGTGCCCAGGTCGTAGCTGAGCGACCCCACCACGAATGCGCCACCGATCAGGACGAAGACGCTCCCGCCGAGGACGTCCGGAAGAGACCGGTGCCGTTCCACGTCAGGAGGCCTCGACCCCGGCGTCGGCGATGATCTTCGCCCAGGTGCCGAGCTGTTCCTCGAGGTGCGCCCGGTGCGCCTGCGGGGTCGCGTCGGCCGCCTGGACCGGGGTGGTGCCGAGCTTGGCCATCTGGTCGATGACCCCCTGGTCGGCCAGGGCCGCCTTGAGCGCGTCGGACAACTTCTGGACGATCTCCTGCGGGGTGCCCGCCGGCACGTAGAGACCGTGCCACACGCTGACCTGGAGCTGCGGGAGCCCGCTCTCCGCCGTGGTGGGCAGGTCGGGCAGGCTCTTGACCCGCTCCGGGGTGGTGACCGCGTACGCCTTCACCTTGCCCGACGAGATCTGGCCGCTGGTGTTGGTCGTCTGGTCGCACATGAAGTCGACCTGCCCGCCGACGAGGTCGGTCAGCGCCGGGCCCGTCCCCTCGTAGGGAACCTCCTGCAACTTGACCCCGACGGCGTCCTGGAACAGCAGGCCGCACAGGTGGGAGGCGGCCCCGATGCCGGCGTTGGCGAGGGTGACCCGGTTGGCGTTCGCCTTGACGTGGGTCACGAGGTCCTGGAACGTCGCGGGTGCGAAGTCCTTGCGGGCGACGACGGTCATCGGCACCTCGGTGACCAGCCCGACCGGCTCGAAGTCCTTGGTCGGCTCGTATCCCAGCTTCTTGTAGAGGGCGGGCGCCGTCGACATGCCGATGTGGTGCATGAGCACGGTGTAGCCGTCGGCATCGGCCCGCGCGACCTCGCCGGCGCCGATCGTGCCGCCCGCGCCCTCGACGTTCTGGACCACGATCTTGGCGCCGAGTTTCTTGGCCATCGGCTCGGCGAGCATGCGGGTGACGGTGTCCGTCGGGCCGCCCGCGCTGAAGGGCACGACGATCGTGATGTTCTTGTCCGGGTAGCTCGTGGCGTCGCCGCCCCCGGTGCCGCCGGTGCCGGAACAGGCGGCTACGAGCGAGACGGCGCCGATCGCGGCGACCATCCGGGTGAGGCTCCGGTGCCTGCTGGTCGTTCTCATGGTGGTGGGCTCCTCGTCGGCGTGGCTGCACGTCGTCGGTGCGTGCGCCGCCCAGTCTCGGCAGTCGGGGGCGCGCATGGTGTCAGAGGAATCCCAAGGAATTCGCCGGATGTCAGAGGAATCCCAAGAACGTCGAGGGCCGGGAAAGGGCAACCGAAATCCATGACGATAAGTGTCCGACATGTGACACAGGGTGTCGATGAGCTGTGGCCGGTAGCCTCCTCGCCGACACCCGAAAGGCCACGACCGGCTCGGATGACGCCCGCTGACCGGCGCCGGGCCAGCCCGAACACGGCTCTATCGCGATCGGTGGCCGGGCCGTACGATCCCCCGTTATGCGGATCACCCTCGTCGAGGATGACGACCGCGTGGCGCGAGGACTGGCCACCGTCCTGTCCCAGGCCGGCTTCGACGTGCACCGCGTTTCCACCGCCGCAGAGGCCCTGCGCGCCGCGCCGTCGGACGTCGTACTGGTCGACCTGGGGCTGCCCGACGGCGACGGCCTCGAGGTGATCCGCAAGCTGCGTGACCGACCGGAGACCGCCGTCATCGCGGTGACCGCGCGGTCCGAGGAGCACGAGCGTGTCCGCGGCCTGCGGGCGGGGGCCGACGACTACATCGTGAAGCCGTTCGGCGTCCCGGAACTGCTGGCCCGGATCGACGCCGTCCTGCGCCGCACCCGGGCGGCTCGCGCGCTGGGCCACCCGGAGGAGCCGCTGGTCCTCGGCCCGATGCGGATCAGCCTCGGCACCCGCGAGGTCACCGTCGACAGCCTGCCCGTGACGCTGACCCGCAAGGAGTTCGCCCTGCTCCATCTGCTGGCCCGGCGGGCGCCGAACGTGGTCAGCCGGGATGTCATCCTCGACCAGATCTGGGGCGCGACCTGGGAGTCGTCGAGCCGTACCCTGGACACCCACATCGCGGCGTTGCGGCACAAGCTCGGGCCGGCGGTGGTCATCCGCACGATCCACGGGGTCGGGTACCGGCTGCTGACCGACCAGCTGGACTGCTGAGCCGCCGTGCACCGTCGTCTGCTCGTCGTGCTGGTGCCGCTCGCCGTGCTGCTCGTCGCGGCGCTCGGGGTGCCGCTCGGCATCACCGTGGCCGAGCGGGAGATGCAGGAGACGTACGTGGACCGGCTGAACGACGTGGGCCGCTTCGCGTCGCTGGCCGACACCGCCCTACAGACCGGCCGGACGGAGGCGATCCATCAGGACCTGACGCGCTACCACGAACTCTACGGCGACCCGGTGGCCGTCATCGACACCTCGGGCCGCGTTCTGCTCGGGCCGGTCGGCGCCTACCAGGAGGCGGCCCGGTCCGAGCCGGCGTTGCCCCAGATCGTGACGGCGGCGTTGGCCGGGGCGAGGTCCGAACCGTCGGGGGAGTGGGCGCCGTGGCACGACTCCCATCTGGTGGTCGCGGAGCCGATGGGCCGCGACAGCGAGGTCGTGGGCGCCGTCGTGGCGATCGCCGACCTGTCGAAGACCCGCCAGCACATCCTCGTGCGGTGGGCCCGGCTCGCCGGGATCGGTCTGCTGCCGTTGTTCGCCCTGGTGGCGGTGGCGTGGCCGGTCTCGGCGTGGGTGCTGCGGCCGGTGCGGGAGCTGGACGCGGCGACGTCACGGATCTCCCAGGGCGACCTCACGATCCGCGCCGACGCCGAGGCGGGCCCGGGCGAGCTGCGGCGGTTGGCGGAATCCTTCAACACCATGATGGACGCGGTCGAGAACGCGGTGCAGCGGCAACGGGCCTTCGTGTCGGACGCGTCGCACCAGTTGCGGAATCCGCTGACGAGCCTCCGGCTCGCCGTGGAGAGCCTGGCACCGCACCTGGCTCCCACCGGCCAGGGCGCGCAGATGTACGCCGTCGCCGTCGACGAGCTGAAGGCGATGCAGCGGATGCTGAACTCGTTGCAGGCCAGCGCGCGGATGGAGAGCCTGCGGACCGCGTCGCCGGTGGACCTGGACGCGGTGCTGGCCACGCGGGTGGACCGATGGCGGGCGCTGACGGCGACGGCGGGACAGACGCTGTCGGTCGACGTGTCGCCGGGGCTGCGGTTGATGGAGCCGCCGGGCGGGCTGGGCAGCGTGCTGGACGAGCTGATCAGCAACGCACTGCGACTGTCCGGTGCCCAGGTCGTGGCGGTGACCGCCCGGGCCGTTCCCGGTGGTGGTGCGGGCACCGGACCGGCCGACGGCCCGGCGGGGGAGCTGGTCATGATCGCTGTCCGGGACGACGGCCAGGGGATCGACGAGTCCGAGCGGGCCAAGGCGTTGCGGCGGTTCTGGCGCTCCCCTCGGCACCAGAACGTGGCGGGCACCGGCCTGGGACTGGCGATCTGCGCCGACCTCGTCGGGGCGGCCGGCGGCGTGCTGCGGCTGGAGGACGGGTTACCACGTCCGGACGGCTCGGGGCACGGCTTCGCCGCGGTGCTGACGTTGCCGATCGTCGCGCCTGTGGCGTCGCCGCCCGCGGCCGTGCCGTCGACGCCGGGCTGAGCAGACCGTGCCGTCGCCGGGCCGGGTCAGCGCTTGTGGTCGCGGAACCAGGCCGTCGCCCCCGGATGGAGCGGGACCGAGCCGGTGGAGATTCCGGTGCGTACGTTGATCAGCCACGCCTCGGGCACCGCTTCGGCGTCGTCACGGCCGGCGGCGGAGGCGATCGTGGCGGTGTGGGTGAAGATCGTGTCGGTGATGGCGTACACCACGTCGTCCGGCACGTCGTTGCGCACGAGGAGCACGTTCGGTACGGCGACGGTGCGGGTGGCCGGGACACCGGCGTAGGCGGTAGCGGGGATCATGGCCGGGGCGTAGGGACCGGGGTAGGTCGTGACCAGCGTGTCCGCCTGTTCCTGGAGCGGGATCAGCCGGATCCGGTGCTGCCGTGCCAGCTCCGTGATGGCGGGTGTCGGTACCCCGGTCAGGGAGAACATCGCGTCGATGTCGCCCTCGCGGAGGGCCGTCGCCGATTCGGTCTGGCTGAGGTACCGGCCGGCCGCGTCCATCCGGGTGGCCGCCAGCACCCGCAGCGACGTGAACTCGGTGCCCGAGTCGCGGGCACCGAGAGAGACGCGCCTGCCCCTGATGTCGCGGAAATCGGCGATCGGCGAGTCGGCCATGACAACGAGATGCAGGTGGCTGTCATAGAGCCGGCACACCGCCGAGAGCCCCTCCGGCGCGCTGCCGTCGGTCGTGATCAGCGCGTCCAGGCTCGTCAACCCGAGCTGCACCTCACCCGCCCGCAGCATCCGGATGTTGTCGGTGGATGCCCCGCTCGGCACGGTGGTCACCGTGGCGCCCGGCACCCGTTCGGTGATGTGTTCGGCCAGCGCACCGCCGATGCGGCGGTACACCGCCCCGGCCGGGCCGGTGGCCAGCCGCAGGTGGACCCTGCCGGCCTCGGGCTGCCGCGAGCAACCGACGAGCAGCCCGCCGGCGACCAGGAGCATCGCCCGACGGCGCAGCCGGAACTCCTGGTGCGGCATCATGCCGGGATGGTACGCGGACCCGGGCCCTGAGCGGCTGCGGCTGAGCTGCGAACAGCGGGGGCGTCACGTTGACGGCCTTCGCTACGGTGCCGGCCATGCGAAGGCTCGCCGGGCTGGTTCTCGTCCTCTACAGCGTGCTGCTGGGGTTCTCGGCCACCTTGCCGTTCGTCGCCTCGATCGTGGGGCCCAGGATCTCGGCCGTCACCGTCGCCGACCCGGCCGCCTGCGTCGACGCGGTCGGCTTCCTCCCGCTCGGCGGGTTCCCGCAGCGTTGCGACGTCACCTGGACCAACGGGCGGGGCGAGGTCACCGGCACGATCTACGGGGCGGCGGTCGACGGCCTGGCCGCGGGGACGAACGCCCCGACATCGGCCGTGCACCAGCTGGGCGACTTCGCCTTCACCGCGCCGGTGGGCGACACCGAGCTCATGATGGCCTTCCTGGCGGCACCGATCCTGTTCGTCGGGCTGCACGTGCTGGCACGCAGGCGCCGCACCCGCCGCACCCGCCGCCGCGGCGGCTTCGATCCCGACTGGGATCACGGCGGTTCCGGTGGTGGCGATGGCGACAGCGGTGGCGGCGATGGCGGCGGCGGTGGTGGCGATGGCGGCGGCGGTGGCGGCGACAGCGGCGGTGGCGGCGGTGGCGGGTGCGGCGGCGGGTGCGGCGGCGGTGACTGACCGCTCGGGCGGACCCCGGGTCGGCGGCCGGCTGTCGGCGGCAGCGCATCGACTTCGCCCGGGCACGGCACATCGACCCGTCCGAGCGCTCCCCGTGCCCGGCGTCGGCGCGGGGACCTCCAACGCGGGAGGTCCCCGCTGCCGGGTCAGGCGGCGTAGATGTGCTTGACGCCGCCCAGCGCCAGCGTGGCTGCCGTGGTGCCACGGACCCCGCTGTTCAGGTTGCGCCAGGCGTTGTCGCTGGCCGCCTCGTGCACGTAGCCGCCGACGACGTTGTAGATCAGTTTGACGCCGTTGAGGGTCAGTGCGGACAGGGCGGTGCCCTGTGCGCCGTGGATGCCGGTCCACAGGTTCTGCCAACCCGCGTTGCTGGCCGCCTCGTAGATGTTGCCGCCGTGCAGCGAGTAGATGATCTTCGTGGTGCCCAGCGTCGTCGCCGCCACCGCCGAGGCCGGGATGCCCGTGTTGAGGTTGCGCCAGCCGTTGGCGCTGCTCGCCTCGTGCACGTAGCCGCCGACGATGGTGTAGACGTACTTGACGCCGGCCAGTTGGATGACCGAGATCGAGGAGGAGGAAGCGCCACCGATCCCGGTGTTGAGGTTGCGCCAGGCGTTGTTGCTGGCCGCCTCGTGGACGTAGCCGTCGACGACGTTGTAGATCAGTTTGACGCCGTTGAGGGTCAGTGCGGACAGGGCGGTGCCCTGTGCGCCGTGGATGCCGGTCCACAGGTTCTGCCAACCCGCGTTGCTGGCCGCCTCGTAGATGTTGCCGCCGTGCAGGGAGTAGAGGATCTTCGTGGTGCCCAGTGCGATCGCCGCCGTCGCGTAGCCGGTCACCGCGCCACCGCTGCCGGAGACCGGCAGGGCACGCCAGCCGGTGTTGCTCGCCGCCTCGTACACCTGACGCGACTGTTGTGCCGGGTTCTGCGCGATGTAGACCAGCGGGCTGATCCTCGTGCCGGACGGGTTGATCATGTGCCAGTGCAGGTGCGGGCCGGTCGAGCTGCCCGAGCCGGGCGCCCCGACGGCGCCACCGGAGCGACCCACGATCGTGCCCGCGCCGACGCTGGCGCCGTTGGGGAGCAGGAACTGCGACAGGTGCAGGTACTGGCTGCGGTAGCCGTCGGCGTGGTGGATCGTGACGGTGTGCCCGGCGGTGCCGTTGTAGGGGATGTTCTGGACGGTGCCGGCGCCGCAGGCCGGCAGTGCCGTGCCGACCCCCATGGCGTAGTCGATGCCGCCGAGCGAGCCGCGGCGGAGGTGGCCCTCCCAGGTGTCGCTGATCGGGTAGGCGGTGAACGGGTTGTAGATCGCCGGTGCCGCGTGTGCGGCACCGGGAAGCAACACCCCGCCCACGCTCATGGCTCCCGCGCCCAGTGCCGCGGCGCGCAACAGGGAGCGCCGGTTCATGCCCGGTGCGGGTTCGCTGTCGCCCCCGCAGCAGCTGCTTTCGTTACCTGGCCTCATGCCGGCTCCTCCGGAACCTCGCTGGAACACGCCCGATCGGCTGCTGGACGCACGGTTGGCGCTCAGCGGGCGGCGTGATCCTACGGCTGATCCATCGATCAGTGTCCGCCGGGACGGGTGGAGTCAGACCTCGTGGTGACCCGGTGGAGACCGAGCCTTGACACCAATGGAGTTGGATACCCTAATATCCAAGATCCCAGATGCATGCGGGCTCGCTGGTTCGCCGCCGAAGGGAATTGGTCAGCCCGTCCCGAACCAGCGGCCACCTGGACCTGAGCAGAAGTCACAAACGGTGGTCTCCCCGGTGCGGATTGTTTCCGGTCGTCATTCATCGTGAGCAAGGGGCCGAATGCAGACATTCGACGAAACGTCGCCGGGGGAGGGGACGGCATCGCGCGGCATCGACCGTCGCCATCTGCTTGGCCTGGTCACCGCCACGCTGGCCGCCGGCATCATTCCGGAGGCGTGGCTCGCGGAAGCCGCGTACGGCGCGACACCGAGATGGAACCGGCCGTTCGACAAATGGGTCCCGATCACGTCCTCGTACGGGATGCGGACGGACCCGATCACCGGCGTGTCCAGGATGCACAACGGCACGGACTACAGCGCCTCGGGAATCCTCGGCTATCCGATCCGTTCGATCGCGGCGGGCACCGTAACCGGCGTCTCGTACAGCGCGAGCGGGCTCGGCCACAACGCCACCATCACGCACGCCGATGGTTGGCGGAGTGTCTACGGGCACATGCGGGAGGCTCCCAGGGTCGGGACGGGCGTGCAGGTCGCCGCCGGCCAGCACATCGGCAACGTGGGATCCACCGGCCACTCCACGGGCCCGCACCTGCACCTTGAGATCTTCCAGCCGAACGGTCAGCGGATCAACCCCGAGTCGGTTCTCACGGGTGCCCCGTACGCCGGTGCACCCGGAACTCCCCCTGAGATTGTCACTAAGGATGGACTGATGTACCTCATCTGGAGCACCGGCGGCACCGGCTACCTGGTCACCCCCAACCGCGTCATCGGGCTGCGGTCGATGGCGCACTACAACCTGTTCAAGCGGATCATCAACTCGAACCAGGCCGCCGCCCAGCCCGAGGTCTTCAACGCGCTGGAGATCGACCAGATCAACGCGTACCTCAACGGGACGGTACCTGCCTGATCCACCCCGAGGTGGCGTCGGAGACGCCCGGCCGGCCCGCTGCATCCGGAGCGGGCCGGCCTCCGTCATTTCATGGTCGACTCAGAGCTGCTGCACCCAGTACGGGGTCACGTCCATCCAGCCGTTCGCGGCAGCCCCGTTGAGCCGGCCGGTGCTGCCGGTGCTGAGCGTGTACCAGGAGTCGACGTAGTCCGGGTCGTCGGTCCACCAGCTGGCCGGCATCGCGTCGATGATCGCGTTGACCAGCGGCGTGTACGTGCCGTAGTCGACGACGGTCAACAACACCGTGATGAGCGCCTTGGCCAGGTCGCGGTAGTTGGTGTCGCCGTCGTCCTCCCACATCACCACGTCGGCCAGGTTGTACTTGTAGTTGTTGAAGTGGACCAGGAGCTGGTTCGGGTGGTAGACGGTGCCGGCGTCGTCGAGGTAGGGCATCTCGACGACGTTGACCGTGGCCTTGCCGTCGAGGCCGAAGCCGCCGACGACGTTGAAGATCTCGGCACTGCCCTTGATCCAGGTCTCCTTGTCGTCGTCGAGCCGGATGGCGTTGACCTTGGTGGCCCAGTACCCGGACGACTGCGCGCTGTATCCGGACGACTGTGCGCTCACCGTGCGCGCGCCGGGAACCAGGCCCTGCGCGGCGAGCTCCTGCCGGACCTGGGCCAGGCCCCGTCCCATCGCCTTCGTCACGTCGACCTCGACCACGAGCACCGGCCGGTCGGGCAGCCGGACCGGATCCAGCAGCACCTGCCCGCCGGCGGGGTCGTGGGCGGTCACGCCGGTCAGCGCGTCGTCGGTCGATGCCGCCGCGACGAGCGGGACTTCGTGCCGCTGCAGGGCCGCCGCCATGTCCTGGTGCCCGAGCCGGAGTCGCAGCACGGAGCCGGTGGCCGCCGGTAGGCCCTTCGCCGTCAGCACCGTCTGGTTGGCCGATCGGACGGCCCGCGCGGCCCGCGCGTCGAGACGGGCCGTCGACAGGTCCACCGGCCCGGCGGCGACGGTCGGGACGATCCGATCCCGGACGGCGGTGTCGGCGAGCGCGGCAGCCACCTCGCGGGCGAGCCGGTCGGTGGCCGAGAAGACGGGGGTGGCGTCGCTCGGCGTCGCCCGGGTGATCGGTCGGGCATCGTCCGGGCTGGCCTGCGCGGGGGCCGCCGTGGCGGCCATCAGGGTCGTCGCCGCCAGCCCCAGGGAGGACACGGCGAGCCGGAAGGAACGTGGACGCATTCGGACTCCTCTGCGGTAGCGGCGTCGGCTCGTGGCCATGCCGCCGGCTTTGCCGAATGATCCTATCCGGACATCAGTCTGAGTCAATGAAAGGCGGAAGGGGCGAGGGGCCGAAGCGGCAGACCGCGCAGCGGCGGAGGGATCCGTTACGATCGGGTCCGGGCCGAGAGGCGCTGCGACGGGTTCTCCCGCCACGCTCGGCTCAGGGTTGGTCAGCAAGGGCGCCTCCGATGTGTGTTGCGGAGGCTGTCGCCATGAAAGACACCCGGATCCGGCGTGACGTGGCTGCCGCCCTGCGGCAGCGGATGAGCGAACGGATCCTCGTCCTCGACGGTGCCTGGGGCACCCTGTTGCAGGGCCTGCGGCTCGGTCCGGCCGACTACCGGGGCGACCTGATCGACGAGTCGCACCCGTTCGACGTGACGGGCGACCCCGACCTGTTGAACCTGGTCCTCCCCGACCTGGTCCTGGACGTGCACCGGCGCTATCTCGCGGCCGGGGCCGACATCATCACCACCAACACCTTCACCGCGACCAGCGTCGGTCAGGCCGACTACGGCCTGGAGCACCTGGTGCGCGAGATGAACCTGCGCGGCGCGCAGCTCGCCCGGCAGGCGGCCGACGAGGCGGGCGGCGCGTTCGTGGCGGGCTCGGTCGGCCCGCTGAACGTCACGCTGTCGATCTCTCCGAAGGTGGACGACCCGGCGTACCGGGCGGTCACCTTCGAGCAGGTCAAGGCCGCGTACGCGGAGCAGATGGCCGCGCTCGCGGCGGGCGGCGTCGACCTGCTGATGATCGAGACCATCTTCGACACCCTCAACGCCAAGGCGGCGATCGCCGCCGCCCACGAGGTCGCGCCCGAGCTGCCGATCTGGCTCTCGGTCACCATCGTCGACCTCAGCGGCCGCACCCTGTCGGGTCAGACAGTGGAGGCGTTCTGGCGGTCCGTCGAGCGGGCCGAGCCGCTGGTCGTCGGCGTGAACTGCGCGCTCGGCGCAGCCGAGATCCGGCCGTACGTCGCCGAGCTGGCCCGGCTGAGCGGCAGCCACGTGGCCTGCCACCCCAACGCCGGCCTGCCGAACGCCTTCGGCGGCTACGACCAGACGGCCGACGAGACCGGCCGGCTGATCGGCGAGTTCGCGGCGGCGGGCCTGGTCAACATCGTCGGCGGCTGCTGCGGGACGTCACCCGAGCACATCGAGCGGATCGCCGCCGCCGTGCGGGAGGCCGCGCCGCGCGTGGTGCCCGAACCGCCCGCCGCGACCCGGTTCAGCGGCCTGGAACCGTTCGAGATCGGCCCCGACACGGGCTTCGTGATGATCGGTGAGCGCACCAACGTCACCGGCTCGGCGAGGTTCCGTCGGCTGATCGAGGCGGGCGACTTCCAGGCCGCGGTGGACGTGGCCCTGGAACAGGTCCGGGGCGGCGCCAACCTGCTCGACGTCAACATGGACGCCGACCTGCTCGACAGCGAGCAGGCGATGACCACCTTCCTCAACCTGATCGCGACCGAGCCGGAGGTGGCCCGGATCCCGGTGGTGATCGACAGCTCCAAGTGGAGCGTGATCGAGGCGGGCATGGCCTGCGTGCAGGGCAAGGGCGTGGTCAACTCGATCAGCCTCAAGGAGGGTGAGGGGCCGTTCCTCGCCCAGGCCCGGCGGATCCGTGTCTTCGGTCTCGGCGTCGTGGTGATGGCCTTCGACGAGCGGGGCCAGGCCGACACCACCGCGCGCAAGGTGGAGATCTGCGCCCGGGCGTACGACCTGCTGGTGAACAGGGCCGGGTTCGCGCCGGAGGACATCATCTTCGACCCGAACGTGCTCGCCGTCGCCACCGGCATCGCCGAGCACAACGGCTACGGAAAGTCCTTCATCGAGGCGTTGCCGCTGATCAAGCAGCGCTGCCCGGGCGCGCGCATCAGCGGCGGCATCTCCAACCTGTCATTCGCCTTCCGGGGCAACGACGTGGTGCGCGAGGCGATGCACTCGGCCTTCCTGTTCCACGCGGTCCGGGCCGGCCTGGACATGGGCATCGTCAATGCCGGCCAGCTCGCGCTCTACCAGGACATCCCGGCCGACCTGCTCGAACTGGTCGAGGACGTGCTGTTCGACCGCCGCCCCGACGCGACCGACCGGCTGGTCGACTTCGCCGCCACCGTCACCGGCAGCGGCACCAGGCGGACCACCGACCTCGCCTGGCGGGCGGGCAAGGTCCACGAGCGCCTCTCGTACGCGCTGGTCAACGGCGTCGTGGACTTCGTCGAGGAGGACACCGAGGAGGCCCGCCAACTGCTCGGCCGCCCGCTCGACGTGATCGAGGGTCCGTTGATGGACGGCATGCGGATCGTCGGTGACCTGTTCGGCTCCGGAAAGATGTTCCTGCCGCAGGTGATCAAGAGCGCCCGGGTGATGAAGCGCTCGGTGGCCTACCTGGAGCCCTACCTGGAGCAGGAGAAGGTCTCCGGGCGCGGCCAGGGCAAGGTGGTGCTCGCCACCGTCAAGGGCGACGTCCACGACATCGGCAAGAACATCGTCGGGGTGGTCCTCGGCTGCAACAACTACGAGGTCGTCGACCTCGGCGTGATGGTGCCCGCCAGCAGGATCCTGGACACCGCGATCGCCGAGGGCGCCGATGCGATCGGCCTCTCCGGCCTGATCACGCCCTCGCTCGACGAGATGGTCTCGGTCGCCGAGGAGATGCGTCGGCGGGGCCTCGACCTCCCACTGCTGATCGGCGGCGCGACCACCTCCAGGCAGCACACCGCGGTGCGGATCGCGCCCGCGTACGACGGCACGACCGTGCACGTCCTCGACGCCTCCCGGGTGGTCGGTGTGGTCTCCGACCTGCTCGACCCGGAGCGCGCGGCCGTCCTCGACGCCGCCAACCGTGCCGAGCAGGAACGCCTGCGCGAGCAGCACGTCAACCGGCACAGCGTCGCCCGGCTCACTCTGACGGAGGCCCGTGCCAACCGCGAGCGGGTGGACTTCACCGACCTGCCGGTGCCCGCCTTCACCGGTGCGCACGCCGTGACCGTGGAGATCGGCGGGCTCCGCGAGCTGGTCGACTGGCAGTTCCTCTTCCTGGCCTGGGAACTCAAGGGCAGGTTCCCCGCCATCCTCGACCAGCCGGTCGCCCGCGAGCTGTTCGAGGACGCCAACACCCTCCTCGACAAGATCATTGCCGAGGAGGCCTTCCAGGCCCGGGGCAGCTACGGATTCTGGCCGGCCCACTCGGAGGGCGACGACATCGTGTTCGGTGGGGTCCGCCTCCCGATGCTGCGCCAGCAGACCGTCAAGCCCGCGGGCCGGCCCAACCGGTGCCTGGCCGACTACGTCGCCCCGACCGGCGACCACCTCGGCGGTTTCGCCGTCGCCATCCACGGCGCCGAGGCGCTCGCCGCCCGGTTCGAGGCCGAGCGCGACGACTATCGGGCGATCATGGTGAAGGCCCTTGCCGACCGGCTCGCCGAGGCGTTCGCCGAGTACGTCCACCTGCGGGCGCGGCGGGAGTGGTTCGAGCCGGACGCCGATCCGCTGATCGAGGATCTGCACGCCGAGCGGTTCCGGGGCATCCGCCCCGCCCTCGGTTACCCGGCCAGCCCCGACCACTCCGAGAAGCGCGAGCTGTTCGCGCTGCTCGACGCCGCCGGCCAGGAGATCGGGCTGACCGAGTCGTACGCGATGACTCCCGCCGCCAGCGTCAGCGGCCTGATCTTCGCGCACCCGGCCTCGCGCTACTTCACCGTCGGCCGGATCGGCCGCGACCAACTGGAGGACTACGCGAGGCGGCGCGGCTGCGAGCTGGCCGAGGCGGAACGGTGGCTGCGGCCCAACCTGGGCTGACGACGGTCGGCGGGTACCGGGCCCGGTACCCGCCGACCCGGGACGTTGCCCGTGGCCGTCGAGGCCCTGACGTGGGCCGCGCGCCGTCTCACGCAGCAGGACGGGGCTTGACCCCTAATTTCCTATCGACAATATAGGGAATGTGTCGAACGTAGAGCTGAGTGTTCCCGCCCTGACCACCGCTCTGTCCCGCCGCGGCTTCCTCGGCGGCGTCGCGGGCGCGGCCATGGCCGGGCTGGCCACGACCGCCGCGTTCGCGGCCGGCTCACCGGCGTCGCCACCCGGCCGCCGGCGGCCCAACGTCGTGTTCGTCTCCATCGACGACCTCGGTTGGGACGAGCTGGGAAGCTACGGCAACACGTTCAACGAGACACCGCGGATCGACGCGTTGGCCCGGGGTGGCATGCGGTTCGTCGACGCGTACGCCGCCGCGCCGTTGTGCTCGCCGACCCGCGCCGCGCTGGTGACCGGCCGATATCCGGCGCGGACGGGGATCACGGACTTCCTCCGGGGCGAGCCCGCACCGAGCGACACGTACCTGTCGCCGGACATCCCGACCCTGCCCGAGGTGCTGCGCCCCTTCGGCTACACCAGCGGGCTGGTCGGCAAGTGGCACCTGACCGAGACCTACAGCGGGCCGTACGACGAGCGGCCGGGCAACCCCTACGCGCACGGGTTCGACGAGGTGATCGCCTCCGAGCAGAAGTACATCGGCGACGGCGACTACTTCCACCCGTACTTCTTCCTGCCGGACCTGCCGGAGCGGGAGCCCGGCGAGCACCTCACCGACCGGCTGGCGGCCGAGGCCGTCGACTTCATCACCCGGCACCGCCACGAGCCCTTCTTCCTGCACGTGTCCAACTACGCGGTGCACACGGCGCTGGACGGGAAGCCGGACCTGGTCGCCAGGTACCGGGCCAAGCCGGGTGCCGACCAGGCCCCGAACCGGCCGGTGTTGGCCGCCATGCTGGAGAGAGTCGACCAGCAGGTGGGGCGGATCGTCGACACGCTCGCCGAACTCGGCCTGGACCGGGACACGTTGCTGCTGGTGACCTCCGACAACGGCGGTCCCTACCGCGACGCGAACCAGCCGCTGCGCGGCGGCAAGGGCGAACTGTACGAGGGCGGCATCCGGGTCCCGCTGATCGCGTACTGGCCCGGCCGGGTGGCCGCCGGAGCGCGCAGCGCCACGCCCACCAGCACCATCGACGTGCTCCCGACCGTGCTCGACCTCGCCGGTGGCGACCCGGGCAGCGAATTCGACGGCAGGAGCATCGCCCCCGTGCTCACCGGCACCGGCGAGGTGGAACGCGAGGCGCTGTTCTGGGTCTATCCGCACTTCATCGGCCGGACGCACCCGCACGCGGCCGTCCGGCACGGCCAGTTCAAGCTGGTGCAGCACCTGCGGGACGGGCGCAGCGAGCTCTACCACCTGGTCCGCGACCCGGCGGAGTCCACCGACCTGTCGGGCCGCTACCCCCAGAAGGCCCGCCAACTGCGGAGGCTGCTGGAGGCGCACATCGCCGGGACCGGCGTCCTCCCCGCGCTGCCGACGCCTGAGCACTACCCGACCGTGGAGTTGGCGGAGTCGTTCGACGGCGGTCTGGAGCGCTGGAGCGTCCTGCCGGTGACCGCGTACGCCGCCCCGGCCACCGTCGCCGACGGCAGGCTCGCGGTGACGACGGGCAGGATGACGCATCTGGTGTTCCGCTCCGACGTCGCCCCGGGCTCCGACCGGGTGGCGGTCGTGCTCGACACGGGTACGTTCGCCGAAGCCGGCACCCAGGACACGGTCTTCGTCGGCCTCGCCAAGGACGCGGGCAACTATCTGCTGTTCCGCTACCACAACGGGCTGCACCGGGCGGGCTGGGACCTGCGTGTCAACGGTGCGCTGGTCACCGCGGGGGCCGAGCCGCTCGACAACCTCGACGGCACCGTGGACCTGACCGGCCCCGCCGCCCGGTACGCGTTCGTGCTCCGGGGGCACCGGGCGACGGCGTACGTCGACCAGGGGGGTGGATGGGAGTTCCTGTTCACCGTCGACACCGGGGGCGCGGTCGACTTCAGTGACCCGGCCGTACGCGCCCAGTACCGCTACGCCGCGAGCGTCCGCCTCGACGACGGCACCATCACCCTCGACAACCTCACGGCCCGCCGCGCCTGACCTGTGCACTCCTGGCCCGATGCGCGCTGACGTGACCTAGGTCACTCTCGGCTCCTCCGCCGAGTCCGGGTCGGGCCCGGGCGGCGCTCTCGCAACGGCGGGACCTGCGACTCTCGCAGGTCCCGCCTCTTCTGTCCCACCGACTCGACCCCCGGCATCCCGCCGCTGGGTCGTTGGCGTGTCAGTCACTACTGTTAGCGTGCCCTGCGTTGTCGATCACAGCCGATTCATCATGAAATCTGGCTAATTCGCCGTTGCGGAGGGTGTTCCTGATGGGCTGGCTACCGGTGGGAGACTCGTACGAGATCTCTCTCGTGGACGGAAAGGTGGCGGCCCGGTCCACCGGCCCGCGGGCCACCGGCCGTCCACTGAAGACTCTGCCGAAGGCGCTGCGGGACGACCCCGCGGTGGACCGGTTGCGCCAGCTCGCCCAGTGGCTGGACCGGCACACCGCGGAGTGCCTCGCCCGGGTCGACGCCTGGGTGGTCTCCTCGCTGCCGGTGCCGACGGGGCTGCTGGCCCGGGTCTGGCCGGATCCGGCCTGGCAGGACGCGTTGCGTGACCTCGTGGTGCTCGGGGACGACCCGGCCGAGTCGGGCTTCCTGCGCGACGTCACCGACACCGGTGACCTGCGGGTGGTCAACCTCGACGGGGAGACCGTCCGGCTGTCGCGGGCCAGCGCCACGCTGCCCCACCCGGTGCGGCTGCCCGAGCTGGTCGACCTGCGCGAGTTCGCCGACGAGCTGGACGTCACCCAGCGGGTCGAGCAACTGCACCGGGGCACCTGGGGCAAGCCCACCGCCCTGAAGGACCGGGACACCACGATCACCGACTTCCGCGGCACCACGGTGCCCAACCGGCTGGCCGCCCGGGCCGCCACGCTCGGCTTCCAGGTCTCCGGTTCCCAGGTGCGGTGCCGGGTCTGGGAGGCCGGCCGCACGGTCGAGGCGGCGATGTGGTTCGACGAGGACTACTGGGACTCCGAGGCGACCCTGGGCAACCTCTCCTGGTCGGTCGTGGAGGGGCCGACGCTGCGGTTGACCGAGGTCGGGCCGGTGGCCTGGTCGGAAGGAATGCGGATGGCGACGGCCCTGTCCGGCGCTCTGACCGGAACGGGGAAGAAGGCGTGACCGGGATGACGACCATGTCGGGTGAGGAATCGGCCGAGAGCCTGCTGGCCGCCGGCGCGGTGCTGCCGGCCGACACCGCCGAAGCCGGCGACCGGGCGGTGCCCCTCACCGCCCGCACCTACCGTCACCCGGCCCTCGACGACCGGCTGGTGGTCCGGCTGGTCGACGCCGCGCTGGGCGAGGGCGAGGACATCGCCGTCGGCTTCCTCGGCCTGGCACCAAGCGCCGAGCCGGCCGTCGTCGGGCTGGGCCCGCGCCGCCCGTTGGCCTTCCCGGAGTGGGTGCTGGTGCACCACCCGGCGGACGGCCGGCACGCGTTGGCGGTGGTGCCGGAGTTGCAGAAGCTGGCCAAGCAGGTGCGGTCGCGGCCGAAGGCCGCCCTGGACGGGCACCAGGCGATCGCCGATCGGTTCGCCCGCACGCTGCCGCACGTCCTGCCGGCGTTCTTCGAGCAGGCGGCGCGGGTGTTCCTGGCCGCCGGGCAGGACACCTACGCGACGCAGCTGTTCAACAAGGCACGCAAGGCGGAGGCCCAGCACGGCCTGCCGGTCGACCTGAACCGGCTGGACGAGGTCTACGTGGAGTTCGCGGCCGCCAAGGTGGTGTCCGCGACCGCGCTGGCCGGCTACGCGAAGGAGCTGTCCGCCCAGTTGCCGGCCGACGAGGCGCTGGAGCGGTTCTGCCGGCTGGCGTTGCGGGCCGCGGCCGCCGGGGTGGCTCCGTCCACCCAGTCGGCCACTGCGGTGAACCGGCTGGTCCGCGCCGCCACCAAGGCCGCCGGCAAGGCCGGGGCCGCCGCCGTCGCCGACCGTGAGGCGGCCTACCTGACCGAGCTGCTCCGGCTGCCGGTGGCCGCCGAGGCGCCGGCCGGCTGGTGGAAGGCGCACCTGCCGGCGGTGACGGCGCTGGCCGGCCGCGAACCGGCGGTCCGCGGCAGCCTGCTCGACCTGATGCCCGCCGACCGGGACGACCTGGTCACGTGGCTGGCCCTGTTGACCGACACCGGTGCGCTCAGCGGGCTCTTCGATCCCGGCGTGCCGGACCCGGCCCGCCCGCAGGACGGCTCCGTCGGCTGGCTGCGCCGTCTCCTGAGTCGGGCCAACGCCGGCCACCAGCGCAATCGGCTGTCGGAGCTGCACCCACTCGTCGAGCGGATGGCCGACCGGCTGCGCGCCGAGTTGACCGGCAGCGGCGAGACCCTCGCCGCCATCGACGACCTGGACCTGCTCGACCTGCTGCTCGCCCTCGACCTGCCGGTGGCCCCGCCGAAGGAGCGCGACACCCTGGGCCTGGCGCAGTGGGCCCAGGCCGAGGGGAAGCGGGACCTGCTCGCCGTGGCCGGCGACGACCGGTTCACCGGGGCCCTGCGCCGGGGCCTCGACCAGCTCGACGACCGGCAGCACGCCCTGCGCCGGCTGGCCGCGACGCCGGGCATCCGGCCGATGCTGACCGACTGGCTGCGGGCCCGGATCCACGACCGGCTCGCCACCGGGTTGCCGTACCTGCCGAAGTCGGTGGACTGGCTGGGCAACGTCCCGGTCGAGGCGCTGCGCCTGGTGTCCGGCGGCCTCGACGGGGCGGACGGCCCCGGGCAGGGCGGCGACCTCGGGCCGATCCTCGACATCGACCTCACCGAGCGCGTCGCCCGCAGCCTGCGCGGCGGGATCATCGACGAGCTGGGCTGGCCGGGCTGGGAGCAGGCCTGGCAGGAGGTTACCGACGGTGACCACCGGGTCGAGGTGATCCAGCAGGAAGCCTGGCCGTACGTGATCCTGGGCGGGCCGACGACGGTACGCGTGGTCGGTGCCGAGGGCATCGTGCTCCGCCACGACCTGCGCATCCCGGCGGGCGACATGTGGGGCCAGCCCGGCTACCACTACGTCGACGGCCAGTTGCTGGTCTACTGGCGTTCCCAGTCGCTCAGCTACAACCTGCGCGGCTACTGGCACTCGTCGCCCGGTGAGCCGCAGCCCATCGGCGGCCGGCACAACGGCAGCCAGCCGCGCCGGGGCGGGATCACCCTGCCGCTGGTCGACGGTGGGCGGACCACCGGCGACGGCGTGCTGCACGCCGGGGACACCGCCGTCCCGCCGGAGCTGCCGGTCATCACCGACGGCGTCTCCCACTGGGTCTACCGTTCCGGCGAGGAGGGCGGCGACCGGGGCTGGCGCGAGTACGACCCGGCCGGCAACACCCACGGCCGGCGCAGCCTGCCCCGGTTCCTGGCCGACCTGCCGGCCGACGGCGGGAGTCTCCAGGAGTCGGTCAGCTGGCTGCGGCCGGCCCTGTCCGACCGGGTCCAGCCGGCCGCCGCCCCGGTGGACGGTCTGCTCGGCTGGCGGGTGGTCACGCTGCCGGACGGCTCGGTGCGGGGCGACGACCTGGCCGGGCGCAGCGTCACCGTGGCACCGGGACGGTCACCGATCGCGGCACTGGTGCTGCCCGGCGACGACCGGCCGCGGGCCGTGCTCAAGGGCCTCGTCCTGGTCGACCCGGACGGTGTGGTGTCGGCTGCCGGTAACCCGTACGGCCGGGACCGCACCCCGTTGCTGGCGCCGCTGCCGGGGGAGAGCTTCCTCGGCAACATGCTGCCGCGGGACCCGGCGGGCTCCACCGCCCTGCGTCAACTGGACCGGGAAACGGCCGCCGCGCTGTACAAGGTCGCCCTCGACGAACGCCGCGCCGCCCTGGCCGAAGAGGCCGCGCGGGCCGCGGCACGCGCGGCGGCCCGCTCCGGGTTGACCGTGGCCACGCAGGCCGTCACCGGCCTTCCCGTCTCCGTTCCGGCGTCCGCGGGCGGCGCACCGGCCGCTGGTCCCGGGGCAGCCGCCACCGGCACCGCGGGCGACAGGGACGCGCTGGTCGAGCTGGTCCGCTCGACGTTGCCGGCGGTCAGCCACGACGCGCTGCTGGCCGGGGTGGCCGGGGCGCTGCGGCTGGCCGCCCGGGTACGCACCGACCTGGACGCGGTGAGCGAGCGGCTCGCCAAATCGTTGACGGCCCCGGCGGTGGTCGCGCCGGTGGCGACCGTGGCCGGACCCACCGACGAGCAGCTCAACAAAGCGCTCCACGGGCTGCGTGCCTCGGCCTACTCGGTGCGCAGATCGCCCCAGGTCTTCACCCAGTTCCAGGCGTTCGCCGCCCGGCGGTCCGCCACCACCGGGAGCGAACCCGCCGTACGGCTGCACCTCGACGGACCGGCGCTGCCGGCCGCGCTGGACTGGTGGTCCCTGCTCGGTGGGCTCGCCGCCGTCGCCTACCGGGCTGCTGCGGCGGTCACCCCGGACGACCACCGGGAGACACTGCGCGCCCTGCTCACCGAGCTGGACCGGCTCGACCTGAGCACGGCGGCCGAACCGACCCGGTGGCGCCGGTGCACGCTGCACCTGCTCGACGACGACCTGAAGAACCCCGACGGCACGCGCCGGCACCCCAAGCCGGGCATCCTGCCGTTGCCCGGCGGGGCGTTCATCGCCGTCCTCAGCGACAGCGGCACGGCGAACGGCTACCTCTTCGACGCGCTGCACCACGACCCGGCCGGCGTGTTCGCCGTGCCCGAGCCGTACACGGTGCAGTCCTCGGCGTCGGTCGGTGACGAACGGCCGGCCGGCTGGCTGGCCGGTTTCCTCACCGAGTGGGCCGCGCGCGGCCCGCTGCCCTGGCGGCCGGAGGCGGCCGAGCAGTTCGCCGAGCTGACCGGCGTCACCCCCACCGCCGCCAAACTGGTGCTGGCCGGCCTTCCGCACGTGGACTCGGGGAACACCCTGACGACCGAGTCGCGCAAGGCGCTCGGGATCAAGCAGGTCGGCGAGGTCAAGCTGGCTTTCGGGGTGCTGAACGAGGCGAGCCAGGCGGTCCGGCGGGCCGTGGTCTCGGCGCTGCTGCCATCCGACCCGGCCCAACTCTGGACCGGCGGCCCGGACGTGGCGGCCGCCGCGGCGGTCTGGAACGCCGCCGTGGGGCGCCGGGTGGCGGTGCCCGAACAGCTTCTCGCCGAAGCGGTGCGCGTGGTCCGCACCGGCTGGGGGCCCGCGAAGGCGCTGCCGGCGCTGCTCGACCCCGCCCGTTCGGCCGAGCTGAGCACCGACCTGGCCTTCGCGATCAGGGGTGGCGACCGGGCCCGGCAGGTCGACCGCCAGGCGGTGGGCTTCACCGGTGAGGTGCTGCGTTCCACGGTCGCCCTGGCGGCGTGGGTCGCCCACCACACGCCGGCCGGCGACCCGTGCCGGGCCGCGCTGCCGGCCGCGCTGGCCGCGATCCGGGACCGGCTGACCAACCCCGACCTGCTGCTCGACCTCAGCCAGTACGTCTCCCTCCCCGCGTTCCGCCAGCTCGCGGGGAGCCCGTCGGAGACCGGACCCGGTTGGGAACGGTACGGCGCCATCGTCCTGGCCACGTACGACGACCAGCCCTCGCCCGCGTTGCGGCCGGACCTGCTCGACGGCGACGGGACGGACCCGTACCTGCCGGCGTTGCGTCGCGACGCGGCCAAGCCGTTCCCGACGGAGGTGGCGCTGCGGCTGGTCCGCAGCCCGCGGTTCGCGGCGCTGCTCGGTGACCCGGGGGAGCCGGGCGGTGGCGCGCGGGCGGCGGACGGGACCTGGTGGCCGCAGGATCCCACCCGCTCGGTGCCGGACCTGGTCGCCGAGGCGGCCGGAGAGCACGGCCTGGGCGCCGACGCAGCGGCGGTGTACCTGATGCTGCTGGCCATGCCCGACCCGACGGACCGCAACACGGCGAAGTGGACCGGCTGGAAGCCGACCCGGCTGAAGGCGGCCCGCGCCGAGTTGGCCGGCACCCCGCTGGTCATCGAGGCCAGCCGGTCCCGCGCCGGCCGGTCGCTGTTCCTGCCCGGCCCGTGGCTGGAGCGCGGCAGCGGGCAGGCGCCGGTCGAGGGCTGGAAGACGGTTCTGTTCGACCTCGCGACCGACGGTACGGCCGGACTCGGCGTGACCGTGCCGTTCGAACCGGTCGCCGAGCTCTACCGGCGGGCCTGGCTACGCCTCCGCGACGGCGACCGGCCCCGGCTCGACAACCTGCCCACCCGCGGCACCAACCGCTGACCCCTGTGCCCCACACCCCCTTCCGAACCAGAGAGATCGAGGAACACCAGTGACCGTGACGGAACACGTCCGCCCCTCCGCGGCACCGGAGACCGCCGCCCAGGTCCTCTCCGCCGAGCAGCGGTACGCCGGCGAACTGGCCTTCCTTGCCGCGTACGACGACGGGGCCCGGCCGCCGGGCTGGGCGCTGACCCCGCGTGCCGTGGTCACCTTCATCCAGGGCAGTAACGGCGAGGCGTTGAAGCTGCCCGCCGACCGGCGCACCGGCCCGGGCGGCACCGAACTGCCGGCCAGCATGACCATCCCGCCGAAGTTCGTCGGCGAGCGGAGCCTGGTCGAGCGGTGCGTCGTCACCCTGGCCGGCGAGCGGGGCCTGCTGCTGGTCGGTGAGCCCGGTACCGCCAAGTCCATGCTGTCCGAGCTGCTGGCCGCCGCGGTCTGCGGCACCAGCGCGCTGACCGTGCAGGGCACCGCCGGCACCACCGAGGACGCCTTCCGGTACGGCTGGAACTACGCCCTGCTGCTCGCCCAGGGCCCGACCCCGCAGGCGCTTGTCGACTCGCCGGTGCTGACCGCGATGCGCACCGGCCGGGTGGTCCGGATCGAGGAGGTCACCCGCTGCCTGCCCGAGGTGCAGGACGCGTTGGTGTCCATCCTGTCCGACCGGCGGATGAACGTGCCGGAGCTGAGCGGCACCGAGGACGGCCTGATCCGCGCGGTGCCCGGGTTCACCGTGATCGCCACCGCCAACCTGCGGGACCGGGGCGTGTCGGAGATGTCCTCGGCCCTCAAGCGCCGGTTCAACTTCGAGACCATCCACCCGATCTCCGACGCGGACACCGAGACCAACCTGGTCCGCCAGCAGGCCACCGCCGCCGTGCAGCGTGCCGGCGCGGCGTACGCCGTGGACGACGCGGTGCTGGACGCCCTGGTCACCGTGTTCCGCGACCTGCGTTCCGGCCGGTCGACCGAAGGCTGGGACGTGGAACGGCCCGGCACGGTCATGTCCACCGCCGAGGCGGTGCAGGTGGCGGTGTCGCTCGGCCTGTCCGCCGCGTACCTGCCCGGTGGGGACGCGCTCGACCTGGTCCCGGGGCACCTGCTCGGCGTGGTCCGCAAGGACGACCAGAACGACCACGCCCGGCTGCTCGGCTACTGGGACGGACCGGTCCGCCGCCGTGCCGAGGACGGCTCGGCGATGTGGCGCCGGCTCTGGGACCTGCGGGAGAGCCTGCGGTGACGACCCTCGTCAGCACGCCGACCGGCGCGGCCCCGCCGGCCGCCGACCCGTCGACGCCCGATCCGACGACGGCCGACCCGCGAGCCGTGGTCGACGCGCTCGCCGGCTCGGTCCGGCCGTACCTGATCGGGGTGCGGCATCACAGTCCCGCCCTGGCGGCGGTGGTCCCGGCACTGCTGGACGCCGCCGCGGCCGAGGTGGTCTGCATCGAGTTGCCGGCCGACTTCCAGCACTGGCTGCCGTACCTGTCCGATCCGGCCGCCCGGGCCCCGCTGGCCCTGGTCGGCAGCCACGGCGCGGACGGGCCGATGGGCTTCTACCCGTTCGCCGACTTCTCTCCGGAACTGGCCGCCATCCGCTGGGCCCGGGAGCGCGGCGTCGAGGTGGTCTGCTGCGACCTGCCGCTGGCCGATCCCGGCTGGACCGCCGCCGACCCGACCGGCCCGACCACCGACGCCGACCCGGCCACCGGCTCCGAGCCGACTGCCGGTGCCGAGCCGACTGCCGGTCGTGACTCCGCGCCGGACGCGGGCGAGCCGGTGCCCGGCCTGCGCCGGTCCGGCTACGCCGCCGCGCTCAGCGCCAGCGGCACCGGCCGGGACGGCGACGACCTGTGGGACCGGGTGGTCGAGGTGCGTGCGCCGGGCTGCCCGCCCGAGGCGATCCGGCGGGCCGCCCTCGGCGTCGGCTGGGCGATGCGCACCGACAGCGCCGGCGGCGCCGGCGTGCCGGGCCGGGACCTGGCCCGCGAGCGGCACATGCGCCGGGTGCTGGCCGAGGCCGGCGCGGACGGCCGGCGGGTCGCCGCCGTCATCGGTGCCTTCCACGCCCCGGCCCTGCTCGCCGCCCCGCCGGGCGACGCCGCCCCGTCGACCGACACCGGGCCGCCGGCCGGTGCCGCTTCGGCGGGCGACGCCGCCCCGACCGGTGCGGTCCGGTCCGTGACGGCCCGGCCCGGTCGGTCCGCCACCGGCGGCGTCGCGGCGGTCACCTCGCTGGTGCCGTACGCCTTCGACCTGCTCGACTCCCGGTCCGGCTATCCGGCCGGGATCCGCGACCCGCGCTGGCAGCAGTCCGTCTTCACCGCCGCCGGTGAGCCGGAAGGGATCCGGGCCGCCGCCGCCCGGGCGGTCACCGACCTGTGCCGGGAACTCCGCTCGGCCGGTCACACCGCCGGTACCGGCGAGGCCGCCGAGACGGTACGGCTGGCCGGCGACCTGGCCCGGCTGCGGGACCTGCCCGCCCCCGGCCGGGGCGAGGTGCTGGAGGCGGTGACCACCGTGCTCGGCCAGGGTGAACTGCTCGGCCGTGGCCGGGCGCTGGCCAAGGCGTTGGAGACCGTGCTGGTCGGCGCCGAGCGGGGCCGGATCGCCCCCGGGACGCCGCGCTCCGGCCTCGGCCCCGCCGTCGAGGCGGAACTCACCGTGCTGCGGCTGCCCAACCCGGACAGCCCGAAGTCCCGCGAGGTCCGGCTGGATCCGCTGCGCACCGAGCTGGACGGGCGGCGGGAGATCCTGCTGCAACGCCTCCAGGTCTGCGGTGTCGGCTACGGCGAGCCGATCGCGGTGTCCGGCACCGGCGACGCGGCCGCCCTGACCACCCGCTGGCAGCTGGCCTGGACGCCGTCCGTGGCGGCCCGGCTGGACCTGGTCGGCGTACGCGGGGTGACCTCGGCCCTGGCAGCCGCCGGCACCCTGCGGGAACGGTTCCGCCGGGAGGCCGCCGACGGCGGCCCCACCGCCGCGCAACTGCTCACCGGGCTGCGCGAGGCCGCCCAGTGCGACCTGCCCGAGCTGGTCACCGACCGGCTCGAACTGGCCGCCACGGTGCTGCCGGGCACCGGCACGCTGCCCGAGCTGCTGGCCGCACTGGACCTGCTGGAGGCGCTGCGCCGGGAACACCTGCCCGGCACCACCGCCGACGGCCGCGCCCGGGCGGCCGAGCTGGCCGTCGTGCTGCTGGACGCGGCGGTCCGCGGGCTGCCCGGCCTGGCCGGCAGCGACGCCCCGGCCGATGCCGCCGCGCTTGTCGACCTCGCGGTCCGGGCCGGCGAGGACCGGATCGGCCTGCGCCTGGACGAGGCCCTCGGTCACCTGGCCCGGGCCGGCTCGGCGCTCATCCAGGGCGCCGCACTCGCCGCCCGGGTGCTGCTCGACCTGACCGACGTGGCGGAGCTGGGCTCCCGGGTGGCCGGCTGGATCGACGCGGCGACCGGGCCGGACACCCGGCGGCACCTGCACCGGCTGCTCGGCGGCCTGCTCACCGCGGCGCACCCGCTGTTGCAGTCCGCACCGGCCGCGCTGGACCCGCTGCTGGAACGGATCGAGCGGCTCACCGACACCGAGTTCCTGGACCGCCTGCCGGCGCTGCGTGGCGGGTTCGACGTGCTCACCCCGGCGGCCCGGGAGCGGCTGCTGACCACCGTCGCCGAGCGGCTGGGTGACCGGCTCGACCTGGTCCTGGCCGCCCCGCCCGAGCTGCTGGCCCGCTGGACCGCCGCCGACGTGGCCGGTCGGGCCGCCCTGGTCGCCCGCCACATCCCGATCCCGGGCGACTCCGCCGATGTCGAGCCCGGGCCGGGCGCGCCGGGCGACCCCGTCGACGTCGGACCCGGGCCGGGATCGGCGGGCGCCCGGCTCACGCCCACGGACCGGTGGCGGCTGCTGCTCGGCCGCCAACCCGACCGGCTGCCCGCCGACGCCCGCCGCTACGCCCGCGCCCTGGACGAGCTGTACGGGGCGGGCAGGGGCGAGGGCGCCACCGATTTCGGCCAGGCGGCCGGGGGTGGCCAGGAGGCCTCCTTCCCGACCGCCCGGGAGTGGGCCGGGGAACTGGAGGCGCTGTTCGGCACCGCGGTACGCGAGGAGGTCATCGCCCGGGCGGCCGAGAGCGGCCGTACCGACGTGCTCAGCGAGCTAGACCCGGCGGCCGTACGCCCCTCGATGGAACTGCTGACCTCGGTGCTGTCGCTGGCCGGCGGCCTGCCCGAGGCACAGGTGGCCAGGCTGCGGCCACTGGTCCGGCGGCTGGTCGAGGAGCTGACCAAGCAGTTGGCCACGCAGCTGCGTCCGGCGCTGACGGGGCTGTCCAACCCGCGTCCGTCCCGCCGGCCCGGTGGCCGGATCAACCTCGCCCGCACGCTGCGGGCCAACCTGGCGCACACCCAGCGGCTCGACGACGGCCGCACCGTGGTGGTGCCGGAACGCCCGGTCTTCAACACCCGGACCCGGCGGGAGGCCGACTGGCGGCTGGTGCTGGTGGTCGACGTGTCCGGCTCGATGGAGGCGTCGGTGGTGTGGTCGGCGTTGACGGCCGCCGTACTGGCCGGGGTGCCCACCCTGTCCACCCACTTCCTCGCCTTCTCCACCGAGGTGGTCGACCTGACCGACCGGGTCGACGACCCGCTGTCGCTGCTGCTGGAGGTGCGCGTCGGCGGCGGTACGCACATCGCCGCCGGGCTGGCCCACGCCCGCTCGCTGGTGACCGTGCCCAGCCGCACCATCGTGGCGGTCGTCAGCGACTTCGAGGAGGGCTACCCGCTGGCCGGGTTGCTCGGCGAGGTCCGCACCCTGGCCGGTTCCGGTGTGCACCTGCTCGGCTGCGCGGCGCTGAACGACAGGGGAGTGCCCTGCTATTCGGTGCCGGTCGCCCAGCAGCTCGTCGCGGCCGGGATGCCGGTCGCCGCTCTCAGCCCGCTCGAACTCGCCCGCTGGGTGGGCGACCGCATCCGCGGAGGATCACGTTGACGGACCGCACATCCACCGCCGCGGACACCGACCGGTTGCCGCCGGTGCTGCCGGGGGTCGCCGCCGCGGCGGTGGCGGCCCTGCCACCCCGGCTGCACAGGCGGCTGGACGCCACCGTCGAACGGCTGACCGGGGTACCGGTCGGCCGGGTCGACGGCGGCGTGTCGGTCGACTGTGGCCCCGAGGCCCTGGTCACCCTGACGCCCGGCACGGGCGGGGCGGTCACCGACCCGGGCCAGGCGCGGTGCAGCTGCCTGCTGGCGCCCCGCTGCCTGCACCGGACGGCGGTGCTGGTCGCCTGCCCGGTCGCCGACCCGGCCGCCCATCCCGATCCGGCGCGCACCGCCGCCCCGTCCACCTCGGACAGCCCCGGCGCGACCACCCGCCGGCCGGGGCGGGCCGGTAAGCCGGCCGCCGGTCGTGCCGGCCAGAGCACGGCGTCGACGAAGGCCCAACAGGCCGCCGCCCGGGCACTGTGGCGGGCGGCCGCCGCGGTGCTCGCGGCCGGCGCGCCGGCCGCCGGCGCGGTACCGCAGGCCGAACTGCTGCGGGCCGCCCACGGCGCCCGGCTGGCCGGTCTGCCGCGGGCCGAGAGCGCCGCGCTGCGCGCGGTGCGTGGCCTGCGCGCACACCGGGGGCGGCAGACCGGCCACCGGCTGGCCGAGCTGGTCGAGGTGCTGCACGACCTGCTGTACGTGGCCGGCCGGCTGGCCGCCGGCGATCCCGACCCGGCGCTGATCGGCGTCCTCCGGCGGGCCTACCAGCCGGACGGCACGCTGGAGGTGTACGGCGTCTGCCGGGAACCGGTGATCAGCGCGACCGGGTACGCCGGGGTGGTCACCCACCTGGTCGCCGCCGACGGGCGGCAGCTCTCCTTCGGCGACGTGAAACCGGGCGGCCCCGACCGGGCGCGGGACTGCGCGCGGGCGGTCACCGAGATGGGCGCGGTCGCGGTCAACCACGCCGTGCTGGCCCGGGGCGGCCTGCGGATCACCGGCACCACCGTCTCGCCGGACGGCCGGCTCGGTGCCGGCAAGGGGGTCCGGGCCACCCCGGTCCCCGGGACCGACTGGTCCAGCGGACCGCTGGCGGAGCTGTTCGCCCGCCCGCTCGCCGAGGTGGTGACCGCCCAACTCGCCGCCGACGACCCGGAGGACCCGGTCCGGGCCGGTACCGCGTTGGTCGGCTGTGACCTGATGGTCGTGGGTGCCGTCGGTGACCAGCTGCTGGCCCGCGAGCTGGCCCCCGCCGCGGGGGCCGGCGGGGACCGCACGCCGGTGCCGGACGGGCCGGTGATCCGGCTGGTGCCGGTCAACTCCCACCCGATGCTGGCCCACGTGACCAACCTGCGGCGGCTCGCCTCCTGGCCGGGGCTGCGGATCCGGGTGGTCGGTCGGCTGGATCCGGACCGGGCCAGCACGCTGCACCCGCTCGCGGTCGGTCCGGTGCCCGGCGCCGGCAGCACGCTCCGGCTGCCAACGGAGTGGCACGGCCGGGCGGACCTCGGCTACGACGAGATCCAGGGCGGCCACCTGCCGCCGCGCGACCCGGCCGCGATGACCGAACCGGTTCTCGCCGTCGGCGCCGACGCGGTGGCGGAGTCGCCGCTGTGGCGGGTCCGCCGGCTGGTGGAGCTGGCCGTCTCCGGTGGTCGCCGCGCCGTCGCCGAGGCGGCGCGCGGCGAGGGCGGCGGGCTGGCCGGTCCGTTGCGCCGAGCCGGCTTCGCCACCGCCGCCACGGTGGCCGCCGCGCTCGCCGACGAGTCCGACCGGCGCGGCCGGGACGCCTTCGGCCGGCTCACCGATCCCGACCCGGACCGGTACGCCTGGACCTGGCTCGCCACGACCGCCCACCTCGCCGCCACCGAACGCGAGCTGATCCGGTCATCCTGGACCGCCCCACCCGTCGGCTGACCTGCCGTCGACGTGGACGGGGATGGCCGCGGTCGCCCGCGGCCATCCCCGTCGGGGCTGTCGGTTCAGCAGGTGGTGTTGCCCGCCGGGACCCAGCCGTCCACGGACGGGTACTCGGCACCGTGGCCGTAGACCCAGACGTCGTCGTCGACGCCCGTGACCTGACCGTGCCAACGGAATCCGCGCCCGGCGGTCAGGGTGACCAGCACGTGGCTGTGCGGCGCGGCGCGCAGCCAGGTGTTCTGCCGGAGGTTGCAGACGATGCCCCACGCGTCGCTCGCCGAGGCCGGCGTGGCGACCACGGCCGAGCCGAAGAGAGTGACGGTCATGACCATCAGGGCGTGCAGGAGTCGGCGCTTCACTCTTGTGCCTTTCGATATAGCCAATGATCGTTCCTGATTGTGGTCGATGTCCGTCTCGGCCGCCACGGGAGGCCCACCCGCCGTTCCACGCGGTCTGCCGGTGGAACCGAGCCTCCTCACTCGCCGTTTTTGTATCGGCGACAGGGGGTGATAGAACCTTGCGGGGGCCGGAACGACGCCCCCCGTCCGGCCGACTCGGACCGGTCTGGCAGGTCGCCACCTGACCGGCCGTGCACCGGCTCGGCGACTCGCGTCCGGACTGTGGAGAGCACGAAGGGGAGCACGTGATGGCAGCCTTTTCCGACACCGCCGATTCTCCTGGTCGTGCGCTGCGGGATCCCGCGAGGCTGGCCGCCGTACGCCGTTACGAGATCCTCGACGCTCCCACCGACGGGGCGTTCGACGACATCGCCGCGGTGGCGGTCGCCGTCTGTGGCACCCTGATCTCCACGGTCAGCATCGTCGACGCCGACCGGGTCTGGTTCGCCGCCAGCCGGGGTCTCGAAGGCGTGACCGAGGTCGGTGTGGAACCGGGCCTGTGCGCCTCCGCGTTCTGCGTCGACGGCCCCTACGTGGTGACCGACGCGCTCGTCGACCCACGCACGCTGGATCATCCCCTGGTCCGCGGAGAGCTGGGGCTACGGTTCTACGCCGCGGCCCCCATCGTCACCTCCGACGGACACCACCTCGGCACCGTCACCGCCATCGACGTCATCTCCCAGGAACTCACCGGAGAACAGAGCGAGGTGCTGAGCCGCCTCGCGGCGATAGTCGCCCGGCAGCTGGACCTGCGTCTCGCGGCGTTGCAGGCGGTACGGGCCGAACGGGCGTTACGCCAGGAGGCGGAGCGACGCGTCGCCGGGGCACAGCCTTCGTAAGTCGCCGGACAGCGCGGCGAACAGGCGCGGGTGACTCGCGCCGGACGGGTCGGTTGGCACGGCTGGCGCGGTGGCGGTCGCGCGACGATACTCAGCGGACATGGAGAGGGCCCGTACCGGGTTGGGCCGGGACCTGGCGCACGCGCTGCGTACCGGGCCGTTCTCGGCGGCGCTCCACCTCGCCATCGAGGATCGTGGACTGAGGCTGGAGGAGATCCAGGAACAGTTGTCGGCGGCCGGTGTCAGCGTCAGCCTCACCACGTTGAGCTACTGGCGGCGGGGCCGCAGCCGACCGGAACGCCCGGAGTCCATCAGGGCGGTACGCCTTCTCGAGGAGATCCTGTCGCTGCCGGCCGAGTCCCTGATCGTCCAGCTCGGACCTCGCCGGCCCCGGGGCCGCTGGCTGAGCCAGCCACCCGGGACGATCGAGATCGACCGGCTCTTCAGCGACGGCACCAGCGTGGCCAAGATGATCGCCGAGGTCGACCGGTGGATGTACCACGAGCTGACCCGGCTCAGCCTGCACGATCTCTATCTGGTGGGCGACCGGCGTCAGGAGATCAGCCTGACCTGCCGGCAGGTGCTCCGGGCCAACACCGACCGGGTGTCGCGGACGGTGGGCATCTTCCGCACCGACGACCTGACCGCCTCGACCCGGATCAACGCGGTACGCAACTGCCGGCTCGGCCGGGTCCGCGCCGACCACGACTCGGGCCTGCTCGTCGCGGAGATCGTCTTTGACCGCATGCTCGCTCAGGGCGACACCGTGGTGATCGAGTACGAGTTCCTCAGCAACTCGCAGGCGCCGACCGACAACTACTACCGGGCCTTCTCCACCCCGGTCGGCGAGTACGTCCTACAGGTGCAGTTCGACCACGACGCCGTGCCGGCCCGGTGTCACCGCTTCGAGCGACGCGGGCTCAACGCGCCCGACCAGGGCGTGTGGGAGGCGTGGATCGGGTCCACCCACGGCGCCCACCTGATCGCCTCCGGCGTGGCGCCGGGGATCGTGGGCATGCGCTGGGAATGGGAGTGAGCGGCAACCGCAGGCGGTGCGCCGCCCACTCCCGTACGCCGATCAGCTCGCGCTGATCGTCACGTCGTCGAGCACGAAGCTGGTCTGGTACGACCAGTCCTCCACCCCGTTGAAGGTCAACGTGGCGGTCTGTCCGGCGAACCGGCTGACGTCGATCACCTTCTCGACGTACCCGCTGGTCCTGTCCAGGTTCGTGTAGCTGGCCAGGGTGGTGCCGCCGAGCGTGACGGTCAGCCGGTCGTAGACCGCGTTCTCGTACTCCGCCGTGGTGATCCGGATCCAGAAGCGCAGCGTGACACCGGCGCATCCGGCCGGGATCGTCACCGGCTGCGAAACGGTGTCGGTCTGCACCTGGCCGCCACCGTTCAGCCAGGCGTTGCGGCTACCGGACCGTGCCGGGTACTGCGCCCAGGTGCCGATCACGTTCGCCGTCGCCGTCCACGGCGAGGTGCCGGTCTCGAAGCCCGGGTTGCCGACGAGCTGCGTCGGCGTGCAGCCACCGCCGCTCGTCACCGTCCAGGTGAAGGTCGCCGTGGCGGTCCGGCCCGCCGCGTCGGTGAGGGTCACCGTCACGGTCGAGGTGCCCGCCGTGGCCGCGCTGCCGGTGATCCGCCCGGTGGACGCGCCGATGGTGAGCCCGGCCGGCAACCCCGAGGCGCTCCAGGTGTACGGGGTGGTGCCGCCGCTGCCCTGCACCTGGACGTCGACCGCCTGGCCGACCACCGAGGTCCGGTTGCCCGGGTTGGTCACCGCCGGGCTGCCCGGGCCGGGGCCGGCGTCGATGAACCCGGTGTAGAGCAGCACGTTCGGGGAACCGCTGCCCGGGCTGGTGATCTTGCCGGTGGTGCCGTTGTCCACCAGCGCGGCCCGGACCTGGGCGGGCGTCGCGGTGGGGTTGCGGCCCAGGTAGAGCGCCGCGGCACCGGCCGTGTGCGGCGAGGCCATCGAGGTGCCCGTCATCGTGGCGCTGCCGCTGTTGCTGGTGTGGGAGGCCGACACGATGCTGGTGCCGGGGGCGAAGATGTCCAGGCAGGAGCCGTAGTTGCTGCTGCTGTTGCGCCCGTCGGAGCTGGTGCTGTTGCCGACGGTGATGGCCGCGGTGACCGCCTGCGGGCTGTAGTAGCAGGCGTCGTCCGAGGAGTTGCCGGCCGCCTGTACGAACTGCACGCCCGAGTTGATCAGGCTGATGACGGCACTGTCCATCGCCTGGCTGGTGCACCGGCTGCCGCAGCCGATGCTGTAGTTGACCACCGCCGGCTTCTGCGCGTTGGCGCGTACCCAGTTGATTCCCGCGATCAGGTCGTCGTTCGTGCCGCTGCCCTGGCAGTTGAGCACCCGTACGGCGACCACGCCGGCCTTCTTCGCGACGCCGTAGGTCGTGCCCACCGCGGTACCCGCGACGTGCGTGCCGTGGCCGTGGCAGTCCTGCGGGGTGCTGTCGTTGTCCACCATGTCGGTGCCCTGCCGCACCCGACCGGTGAACTCGTTGTGGCTGGCGTTGATGCCGGTGTCCAGCACGTAGACGGTGGTCCCCTGCCCCGGGTCGGCCGGGTAGGTGAACGTCTGGTTCAGCGGCAGGTTGCGCTGGTCGATCCGGTCGTCACCCCAGTTCGGCGGGTTGGTCTGGGTGTCCAGCACCCCGATCCGCTGGACCTGCTCGACGGACGCGACGGACGGGTCGGCGGCCAGCCGTTGTGCCTGCTTCGCCGACATGCTCGCCGAGAACCCGGCCAGCGCGGAGTCGTACACATGCCGGGTCCGGCCACCGAAGCGGCCGGTCAACTCGCGGGCCCTGGCGTCGACGGAGCCGGCCGCCAGCGCGGCGGGCCTGAGCGTGACGATGTAGCGGCCGGCCACCGCGTTCGGGCTGTCCGCGTACCGGATGGTGCCGGTCGGCCCGGCCTGCGCCGGACCACCGACGCCGATGGCCCCGGCCAGCGCCATGACGAGCGCGAAGCCGGCGGCGGGGAGTCGTTGCAACACGGTGACCTCCTTGACGTTGTCGACGCCGTGCTCGCATCCCGATGACGACGAACCCGGCAGGCTGCGCCGAAAGGTAGGGGGAGGCGGGACCGTGCGGACAGGCCGGTCAACAACGTTCGATGATTCGTCCCGTCAAAACTGTTTATGAAACTCCGGCTGGGCGCACCGGAATCGGGAGCGCGCCTTACGCCGCGCACAGAGCACAGGCGCGGGTCGATGTCACACGAGCAGCGCCTCGAACTCCGGAAGTCGGCCGAACAGGTCGGGGAGGCCGCGCACGCCGTTGCGTACGGACTGGTGCGACAGCGCGAGGTCAGGGCCGGTGCTCGCCTCGACCCCGGTGAGGCACCGGAGGATGTTCCACCTCGTGTGCCCCAGCCAGCCGTCGATCCTTCACCGCGAACGACCCTCGGTCGGTGTCGAGCCGGTGCATCCGGTTGGCGAACCCGCCTCGGACGCGGACCATCGGCCCGATCGGCGCGCCGAGATGCGAAAGGTCCACCCACGCACTCTAGGGGTCTCGCATCCCGTGTGGAGAGAAGCGCCCGGCCGAAGCGGGGGCGGCGTAACGTGACGAACAGCAGGCCATGCCCATTGCGCGGTCCAGGACGTTAATCGGTGCTCGTTGTTCCTTCCGCTGCCGGTAATATCGCCATGTTTTGGCTCAGCGGGGAGGAAGACCAACATGCGATGGAAGATTCCGGCCGGCGCCCTGATGGCGCTGGCCTTTTTGATTCCGGCGGCACCGGCGGTGGCTCACACCGAATTGCCCGGGCTGAACGAGGCCTGCCAAACGGTCGAGCGCAAGGTGTACAAGGACATCCGCGAGCTTGTCACCATCGACCTGGACACCGCCAGCGATGTGCAGGTGCGGGTGTTGGCCAATCAGATCCTGGCCGCGGCGAAAGCCGACTCGTTGCCCGTTCTGCCTCGCGTGATGCAGGAGCGGCTGGACGGCACCGCGGATGATCTCCGCGCATTCCTCAAGGCGGACGTGCAGAAACCCTGGTCAGCGGATCTGCGGATCACGGTGTTCCGGACGTTGGCGGGCGCCGGTGCCCATGTGCAGGCGGCCGCGCAGAAGGTGCTCGACGACGGGGCCATCGATGCCTACCTGACTTACCTGAACAAGGGCCTGTACGACGCACGTGCGCTTGACTGCGCGTCTCAGCCCACACCGACCCCGAGCGCCACGCCCAGCGCGACGTCCAGCGCGACGCCCAGCGCGACGGCGACAGTTGCACCGACCCCTGTTTCCTCCGTCAGCCTGGGCGCCCCCGGCGGCGAGGGCGGTGGGCTGCCCGTGACCGGTGCCGGCACCGCGACCGTGGCCGGCATCGGCGGTGTGCTGCTGCTCCTCGGCGGCGCGGGCTACCTGATCGGACGCCGGCGCCGGTCCCGCTTCGTGGCGTAACCCACGCGACGCGCCCGGCTCGATGCTTCGTCGGGCCGGGCGCGATCAGCGCTGTAAGCCGCTCGATGACCGGAAGGTGCGTCGCCCGCGCCATCACCTGCTGGCGCCGACTACGGCACTGAAGAGTCAGGACCCTCAGACCGGGAAGCGGCCGCGGCGCCAGCGCCAGTGGTGGCCGGCCCGCAGGTGGTCGACGACCGCGCGCTGGAGCACGGTGCGGCGCGGCAGTTGGTCGAGCGGCGTGCTCAGGGTGCGGAACGCGAACCGCAGCACCTCGACGTCGGCGTCCAGCCCTTCCGGCTCCTCGTAGGGCTCCAGCTCGAACCTCCGCTGGAACCGGACGATGTTGGAGTCCTCGGGCAGGTACTCCAGAAGTTGCGGGTCGAGCAGCCACGAGCCGCAGGAGAACGCCGTGTAGTGCTCGTCGGGAAAGTGGCGCGGGAAGAAGACGCGGGCCTCGTCGAGCGACGCCGCGACCGCCTCCGGGGTCAACGGCCCCGCCTCGGGGATGTGCAGGTCGAGGGCGCTGCCGCCGCGCTGGTACTGCAGCCGGCCCAGCTCGTAGAGGCCGCCGCGCGCGTGCAGCGTGAGCCAGCTCTGCATGACCGGCCAGCCCTCGCGGCGCATCCGCCGGTCGATCGCCAGGTTGCGGCCCAGGTCCGCGAGGGTCGCCCAGGACACGGAGGCGGGGACGCCGTGGTCGCGGTGGTAGCCCGTGACGACGTCGACCAGGGCCAGGTACGCGTACACGTAGAGGTGCCGCCAGGCGGGGCCCCGTTCGCGCGGTAGCGCCGGACCGGGTGACAGCCAGCCGGACCCACCGAGGTCGGCGCGGACCAGCGCGATCGAGCGGTCGAGCAGCCAGCGCAGCTCCGGAGTCCACAGGGGAGAACCGGGGTCGGGCCAGCCCGCCATGATCTCGGCGGCGTCGTCCGGCCGGACCGCGAGCCGGTCGAGGATCGCGGGCGCGTCGGCCTTGGCGGGCAGTGGAGCCGACGGCCGGTCGCCGGCGAGCCGGTGCAGGCGGTCGACGTCCTCGACGGGTACGCCGAGCAGGGCGGCGGTGTCGTCCAGATCCACGGGACGACCCTACCGGCCGGTCGGCGTTCTCCACGGCCCGTGCCGTTCGGGCGGATCCCGCCCCGGCGACACCGTTGCCGGATTCCGTCCGCGCGCCGCAAGATCGCGGATGTGCGGGGCCGCCTTGCCGGGACCTGGGCATTTTCCAGGAAATAGTGGCCTCTCAGGGATGTCGACCCAACTACTTCCCAGAAGTTGCGCGATCTTGTGGGGCGGCCTCAGGGGAGAGGTGGGTGCCGGGCGGCCCGGGGGAGAGGTGCCGGGTGGGCCGGGGAGAGGTGCCGGGTGGTTCGCGTGGGATCGGCGCCGGGGTGCGACCACGCGTCTGCGGACGGTCCGATCCGTATTTGGTTACGGAGAGTGACCGATCTTGTGGGCGTTGGCGTGACCCGGTGGCGCAGGGGCGCCCGGTGATCCCCTCGGCGCACCGGCGCCGAGCTGCGGAGCCGTCCTCGCGTCCCAGTAGGCGGACGACCTCGAAGATGAGGGCGCTTCTTGATTCATTCGTAACATGCAGCTCACATTGTGGTGCTTGACACAGCTCGTGGGTGACACCATCATGAGAAACAACCAAGCGCTTGCTAGGCGTCGTGAAGGGGTTGGCACCTCACTCCCGGCCGGGGCCCGCGGGCGCGGGGCAGCCACCGGACGGCCGTTCGGGCCGGCCGACCGAATTCGCACGTGAAGCGCACAACTACCTATCACTGACAACCGGCAAGGCAGGGATAGAAGTGGCCGTATCAAGAAGTGGCACCACCGGTCTGGCGACGGGCCTGGTCGCCCTGTTGCTGGCCGTCACCGGCTGTGGCGGAGGCGGCGACGGCAACGACAAGCCCACCGACGGGACCGCCTCCGGGTCGCCCATCATCATCGGGATGGACGAGGACAGCACCGGTCCGGGCGCGTCCTACAGCACGATCGCCGGCGAGACGATCCGGCTGGCCGTGCAGGACGTCAACGACAAGGGCGGGGTGCTCGGCCGTCCCCTACGGCTGGTCGTCGAGAACGACGAGAGCGACCCGACCAAGGTCCCCGCGGTGCTGCAGAAGCTCGCCGGCCAGGGCGCCAAGGCGCTGCTCCTGCAGAGCGGCAGCGCGGCGATCATGCAGGCCAAGTCGACGCTGACCCAGCTCGGCCTGCCGGCGATCGCGCCGACCGGTGTCACCGCCACGCTGGTCGAGCCGCCCAACAACGAACTCATCTACATGCTCGCCAACACCACCGCAGACTGGGCCGACGTCTACTGCGGCGCGTTCAAGGCGGCGAACATCAGCAAACTGGGCGTGTTGACCGACGACACCACCACCATCGCCGCGCTCAACAAGTCACTGCTGGGCGGGCTGGGCTGCGTATCGGTGGTGGCCACCGAGAAGGGCGCCGCCAACGCCTCCGACCTCTCCGCCCAGGTGGCCCGGCTCAAGAACGCCAATCCGGACGCCGTGCTGGTGACGAGCGTCGGCGGTGCCTTCGAGGTGCTCGCCCAGAACACCCTGGCCCGGCAGTTCTCCGGCAAGCCGCGGTTCTCGCTGGCGTCGATCGGTAACCAGCCCTCCTCCTGGAAACTGGCCAACGCCGGTGCGTTGGAGGGCCTGATCTTCATGGGCTCGATCAACCAGGAGAACCCCCGCACCAAGGCGCTGACCGAGCTGCTCAAGAAGAAGCACGGCAACGACTACGAGGTCACCGCGTACGACGCGCAGGCCTGGGACTCGGTGCAGCTGCTCAAGATGGCCATCGAGAAGGCCGGCAGCCCGGACGACCCGGCGAAGCTGAACACCGCGATCCAGAGCCTCACCGGCTACTCGGCCAGCTTCGGACAGCCGAACTTCACCCTGTCGTTCTCGGCGACCAAACACCTCGGCGCGGACGGCCTGTGCGGGCTCTCCCTGATCGAGTTCGGTGCCGACAACAAGCCGAAGGGTCCCTGGTCCACCTACCAGCCGCCCTGCTCCGGCTGACCCGGCGGGGAGGGCCGACCACCGCGGTCGGCCCTCCCCGGCGCTTCCCGAGGGAGTGACGATGACAGATCTCCAGCTCTGGCTCTCCGCGGTGGAGATGGGCTGTTTCTTCGGCATGCTGGCCCTGGCCTACTACCTGGTCCAGGTCGGCGCCGGTTTCTTCAACTTCGCCATCGGCCCGTACGCGATGATGGGCGGTCTCTGCACGAGTTGGCTGGTCATCGAGTACGACCTCGGTGTCTGGCCGGCCGCCGGGATCGCGGTGGCGGTGACCATGTTGCTGGCGGCCGCCACCGAGTTGGGCGTGGTCCGGCCGGTGCAGCGCCGCAGCGGCGGCGGTGAGCTGCCGGCCCTGGTCGCGGTGGCCGCCGTGCTCTTCACCATCCAGCAGCTCGCCGGATACCTCTTCGGCCATCCCACGCTGCCGGGGCAGAGCCTGGCCACCTTCGACCCGGTCCCGATTGGCGAGATCACCGTCCAGCCCAGCTCGCTGCTGCTGATCGGCGTGGCGCTGCTGGCCTTCGGTCTGGTCGCGGTGTGGATCAGGTCCACCCGGACCGGCCGGCTGTTGCGGGCGGTCGGGGACAGCAAGCAGGCGGCGGCGCTGCTCGGCCTGCCGGTCAACCGGATCCGGTTGATCGCCTTCCTGGCGGCCGGCTTCCTCGCCGCGGTGGCCGGGCTGCTCTTCGCCCCCAAGGCCGGGGTGCACTCGCTGTCGGGGCTGCACTGGTCGCTGTCCGGGTTCCTCGCCGTGGTGATCGGCGGTACGGGTTCGGTGTGGGCGCCGCTGTTCGGCGGCATGCTGCTCGGCCTGGCCGAGGTCTTCCTGCCCTACTACTTCGGCGGCCAGTCACACGTCTACGGGATGCTGCTGATCGCCCTGCTCTTCTTCGCCTTCCGTCCCCAGGGACTCTTCGTCAGGACGGTGCGCGCATGACCGGCATGGCAGCGCCCCGCGTCGACGACACGCCCCGGCGACGGGACATCCGTCAGGTGCCCGGCATCGGTGGTCTCGCCCTCGGGGTCGCCGCGGCCGTGCTGATCCTGGCCTGGGTGGGTTCCGACGGTTACCGGCAGACCCTCGTCACCGCCAGCGTCACCTACGCGCTGATCGCCCTCGGCATGTACGTGCCGTACCTGATGGCGGGCTCGTTGTCGATGGCCTACAGCGCCTATGCCGGCATCGGCGGTTACGCCGTGGGCCTGATCTCGACCCGCACCGAACTCCCACTCCTGCTCGCCTGGATCGCCGGCCCGATCGTGGCCGCGCTCATCGCGGTCCTGCTGGGGCTCGCCACCCGGCGGCTGTCCGGGTTCTTCCTCGCGGCGGTGACCCTGCTCTTCGGGATGGCGTTCACCGCGTTCCTCATCGACAGCGAGGGGATCACCGGAGGCTCCGCCGGCCTGGGCAACCTGCGTCCGCTGCACCTGTTCGGCTGGACGCCGAGCCACTACCAGGTGGTGGTCGGCTCGGTGGTCGTGGTCTGCGTCGTCGCCTTCCTGCTGGACCGGTTGCGCCTGTCGCCGTGGGGCGTGATCGTGCGGACGATGCGGGACGCTCCCCGGGCGGTGGAGGCGGCGGGTGTCCGCGTACCGGTGATGAACCTGGTCGCGCTGGCGCTCGGCGCGGGCATCGCCGCGATCGGCGGCGGCCTGTTCACCTATTCGGCCGGCAGTGTCACGCCCGACACCTTCACGCTCAACATCGTCTTCCTGGCCATCTTCATGCCGTTGATCGGCGGCTCCGGTACTCCCTGGGGCGCGGTCGCCGGCGCCGTGCTCGCCGTCCAGTTGACGCTGAACTTCCCAGCCGTCCAGGCCAGCGGTACGTTGCTGCTCGCGTTGGGCGTGCTGGTCATCATGCTGGTCGCGCCGAAGGGCGTGATCGGCTACGCCGACGAGCTGAGACGGCGCGCGATCGCGTTGCCACGGAGGGGGCGTACCGGTGGATGAGACGGAACTGCTGGTCGGTCGCGGCCTGACCAAGCGGTACGGCGGGGTGACCGCGCTGGCGGAGGTCTCCTTCGAGCTGCGCCCGGGGGAGATCCTCGGCCTGGTCGGCCCGAACGGCGCCGGCAAGACGACGCTGGTGGACCTGATCTCCGGCGCGCAGGCGGCCACCGCGGGTGAGCTGCTGCTGCGTGGGCAGAAGCTCACCGGCCCGGCCTCCCGGCGGGCCCGGGTCGGCCTGGGGCGTACCTTCCAGTACCCGCAACTGGCGCTGCACCTGAGCGTGCGGGACAACCTGCTGCTCGGCCGGCACGCGCAGCGGCACAGCACGCCGTGGCGGATGCTGGCCGGCGCGTTCACCGGCGCGGTGCGGCCGCAGCGTTTCGCCGACCGGGAAGCCGTCCGGCAACTGGCGGGGGAACTGGGCATCGAGGGGCTCGACCGGATGGCGGGCGACCTCACGTTGGGCGAGCAGCGGCTCGTCGAGGTCGGCCGGGCCCTGGGCCAGGATCCGGTGGTCCTGCTGCTCGACGAGCCCTTCGCCGGGTCGGACGCCCAGGGTGTCGCCGGCATCGCCGAGGTCATCCGGACCGTCCAGCGGCGGGGGCACGCGGTGATCCTGGTCGACCACAACGTGGACCTGGTCGCCCGGCTGGTCGACCGGGTGCTGTTGCTCGACCGGGGCCGGGTCGCCTTCGACGGTGCTCCGGCCGAGTGCCTGGCGAGCCCGGAGATGCAGCGGGTCTACTTCGGCTCGCACGACGCCGAGGACGAGGCCGCCGACGACGAGGCCGCCGCCGACGACGAGGCCGCCGCCGACGACGAGGCCGCCGCCGACGACGAGGCCGCCGAGGCCGAGGGCGTGTCCCGGGACGAGGCGCCGACCGGTGCCGGCCCGGCCGGGACCGACGCCGCGGCCGTGCCCGGCAACCAGGTGCGACGGCAGGGGAGGGTGGAGGATGTCCGCTCATGAGTTGAGGGTCGAGGGGCTGAGCGTCCGGTACGGGCACGCCAGCGCCCTCTCCGACGCGACGGTGACGGTGCCGGGCGGCGCCGTCACCGCGCTGGTCGGGCCGAACGGCGCGGGCAAGAGCAGCCTGCTGCTCGCCGCGTACGGCTCGGTGCCCGCCACCGGTCAGGTCTTCCTGGACGGCACCGACGTCAGCCGGCTGCGGCCGGCGGCCCGGGCCCGGGCGGGGATCGCGGTCGTCCCGCAGGGGCGGCAGCTCTTCCCGCACCTCGACGTCGTCGACAACCTCCAGGTGATGGCGGAGCTGCTGCACCTGCCCCGCAGCGCGGTGCAGGGCGCGCTGGACCGCTTCCCGATCCTGCAGACCCGCCGCCGCAGCCTGGTCGGGGTGCTCTCCGGCGGCGAGCAGCAGATGCTGGTGGTGGCGCGGGCGCTGATGGGCTCGCCCCGGGTGCTGCTGCTGGACGAGATGACCACCGGTCTCGCCCCGCTGATCGTGCAGGAACTCGGCCGTACGGTGACCGCGTTGGCCGCCGAGGGGGTCGCGGTGCTGCTCGCCGAGCCGGCCCTGGGCGTGCTGCGCCGGATCGTCGACCGGGGCTACGTGCTCGTCCGGGGCGAGGTGCTGGCCTGCGAGGAGGGCGGTGGTCGCGCGCTGGACGACGCGTACCGCGCCGCGATGGGTGTGCAGCGCCCCCGTGAGCTGCGCCCGGCGAGCTGACCCTCGCCGGGCCGGGGCGTCGCCCCGCGGCGGTCGGGCGGGATGGCCGCCGTCGACGTCAGGAGTTGACCGGTGATGAACCGGGCCCGGCCGCTGGCCAGGGCCCGGTCACTGCCAAGCGAGGGATTGGTGGGCTGTCGGCATGGGGCTCAAGCTCGGCGTGATGCCGGTGCTGGGCGGGCGCGGCGCGGCCGATCCCGGCGTCACTGCCGCCTTCGTGCGGCAACTGGAGCAGTTGGGCTGCGAGTCGGTCTGGGCGGTCGAGCACCTCGTGGTGCCGGAGGCCTACCGGTCCGGTTATCCCTACGACGCGAGTGGCCGGATGGGCCTGGGCCCCGACGACGACATCCCCGACCCGCTGGAGTGGCTGACCTTCGCGGCGGCGCACACCACCCGGCTGGTGCTCGGCACGGCGATGCTGATCCTTCCCCTGCACCACCCCGTCGGCCTGGCGAAACGACTGGCCACGCTCGACGTGCTCAGCGGCGGCCGGCTGATCGCCGGGGTCGGGGTGGGCTGGCTGCGCGAGGAGTACGACGCGGTCGGGGTGCCCTTCACCCGGCGGGGCCGGCTCGCCGACGAGTACCTCGACGTGCTGCGCGCCCTCTGGACCGGCGCCCCGGCCAGCCACCACGGCCCGGCCGTGCGCTTCGACGGGGTGCACAGCGCGCCACGGCCGACCCGGCCGGGCGGCGTGCCCATCATGATCGGCGGGCACAGCGACGCGGCGGTGCGCCGGGCCGCCCGCTTCGGCACCGACTTCTATCCCCTCGGCGTGGACGTTCCGGCCCTGGCCCGGATGCTCGACCGGCTCCGGGTCGAGTGCGCGGCGCTCGGCCGGGACCCGGCCGAGGTCGCGGTGACCGTACGGGCCCCGGGGACCCGGGCCGAGGCGGACGCCCTGCGTGAGCTGGGCGTGTCGAGGGTGGTCATCCGGGCCGACCCACGGGACCCGGAGCGGGTCGCCGCGACGGTCGACCGGTACCGGCGCGAGATCCTGGGAGAGTGACCGCGGCGCGGTCGGTCGGTGGGAACAGATCATTGTGATTCAACCAAGCGCTTGTTAGTTTGCTGTCATGGACTTCGCTTTCCCGGCCGGCGAGACGGTCGTCGTCACCGGCGCCGGCAGTGGGATCGGCCGCGCGACCGCGTTGCTGGCCGCCGCCGCCGGTCTGCGGGTGGCCGCGTGGGACGTCGCCGCCCGGGCGGTCGCCGGTACGGCGGACGAGATCGTCGCCGGTGGCGGCGCGGCCGTCGCGCTGACCGTCGACGTCGCCGACTCCGCGGCGGTGCGGGCCGCGCTCGCCGCCAGCGGTCCCGCCCGTTACCTGGTCAACAACGCCGGCCCGGCGAGCAGCGCCGACCTCGACTTCGACCGGGCGCTCGCGCTCACCGTGGGCAGCGTGCGGACGGTCACCGACGCCTGGCTCGCCGGCCGTACCGGCGCCGGGGCTGCGGTCGTCAACGTCGCCTCGGTCGCCGGGAACCTGGTCGGCACCGATTCCGCCTGGTACTGCGCCGGGAAGGCCGCCATCGCCGGTTACACCCGGCACCTGGCCACCCGGCGCGCCCCGGCGGTACGGGCCAACGCGGTCGCGCCGGGGCTGATCGAGACCCCGCGTACCGCCGGCTTCGCCGCCACCGACCTCGGCCGTGACCTCGTCGCCCGCAACCCGATGGGGCGCGCCGGCCAGCCGGCGGAGGTCGCCCACGCGGTGCTCTTCCTGCTCTCTCCGCTCGCCGGCTATCTCAACGGCGTCCTGCTGCCGGTCGACGGCGGCTGGACGGTCACTCAGTAAGGGAGAACCGATGCCAGAAGCCGTCATCGTCGCCGCCGCCCGCTCACCGATCGGTCGCGCGGGCAAGGGTTCCCTGGTCGGGATGCGCGCCGACGACCTGGTCACCGACATCACCAGGGCGGCCCTGGCGCAGGTGCCCGCGCTGGACCCGCAGACCCTGGACGACGTGCTGCTCGGCTGCGCCCAGCCGGCCGGCGAGCAGGGCTACAACCTGGCCCGGATACTCGCCCTGCGGCTCGGCCTGGACGGGGTGCCCGGCACCGTCGTGCAGCGCTACTGCGCGTCGTCGGTGCAGACCACCCGGATGGCGCTGCACGCGATCCGGGCGGGGGAGGGGCATGCCTTCGTCTCCGCCGGGGTGGAGATGGTCTCCCGCTACGACCGGGGGAAGTCCGACGGCCTGCCCGACACCCACCACCCCCGCTACGCCGCCGCCGAGCAGCGGACCGCCGCCCTGGCCGAGAACGGTGGACAGTGGTCCGACCCGCGCTCCGCCGGACTGGAGCCGGACGTCTACATCGCCATGGGGCACACCGCCGAGAACGTGGCCCAGCACTGCGGGGTCAGCCGCCGCGAGCAGGACGAGTTCGCCGTACGCAGCCAGAACCTGGCCGAGCGGGCGCTCGCGGACGGCTTCTGGGCCGCCGACATCACGCCGGTCACGCTGCCCGACGGGACGGTGGTCGACCGCGACGACGGCCCGCGCGCCGGGGTGACCCTGGAGAAGGTCGCCGCCCTGAAGCCGGTCTTCCGCCCCGACGGCACCGTCACCGCCGCCAACTGCTGCCCGCTCAACGACGGCGCCGCCGCGCTGGTGGTGCTCAGCGACGTACGCGCCCGCGAACTCGGCCTGACCCCGCTGGCGCGGGTGGTCGCCACGGGGGTCTCCGCGCTCAGCCCGGAGATCATGGGCCTCGGCCCCGTGCAGGCCAGCCGGCGCGCGCTGGCCAACGCCGGGCTCGCCATCGGCGACATCGACCTGGTGGAGATCAACGAGGCGTTCGCGGCCCAGGTGATCCCGAGCTACCGGATGCTCGGTGTCGACCTCGACCGGCTCAACGTCCACGGTGGCGCGATCGCGCTCGGCCATCCGTTCGGCATGACCGGGGCCCGGATGACCACCACTCTGGTCAACGCGCTGCGGATCCGGGACCGGCAGTTCGGCCTGGTGACCATGTGCACCGCGGGCGGACAGGGCATGGCGCTGATCATCGAGCGGCTCTCCTGATGCCCGGCGTGCTGGCCGGCAAGGCGATCGTCGTGACCGGTGCCGGCCGGGGACTCGGTGAGGCGTACGCCCGGCTCGCCGCCGCCGAGGGCGCCTCGGTCGTGGTCAACGACGTCGACACGACGGTCGCCGCGTCGGTGGCCGCCTCGATCGGGGCGCTGGCCGACGACTCGGACATCGCCACCTGGGCCGGGGCCGGCCGGTTGATCGACACCTGCCGCCAGGCGTACGGGCGGGTGGACGGGCTGGTAAACAACGCCGGGTTGTTCCGGTTGGCGGACCCGCGCGAGCAGGACCCCGACGAGTTCCGCCGGGTGGTGGAGGTGAACCTGCTCGGCACCGCCTACTGCGGACTGCACGCCATCCGGGCGATGCTGGCGCAGGGTTCGGGTTCGGTGGTGAACGTGACCTCCGGCTCGCAGGCCGGTACGGCCGCGCTCGCCGCCTACGGCGCCAGCAAGGGCGGGGTCGCCTCGCTGACCTGGTGCTGGGCGGCGGATCTGGCCGGCACCGGGGTGCGTGTCAACGCGGTCTCGCCCAACGCGCACACCCGGATGGCGGACGCCTTCGAGCGCCACCTGGGTGACCGGGCCCGGGGGCAGAACGTGGGCAAGTCCCCGGCCAGCAACGCGCCGGCCGTCATCCACCTGCTCTCCGACGCGGCGGCCGGCGTCTCCGGCCAGGTCGTCCGGATCGACGGCGACGAACTGTCGCTGGTGGCGCCACCGCGGCAGACCGCCCGCGTACGGATGTCGCAGTGGACGGTCGGCACGGTGGCCGACGCGTTCGCCGGCGGCCTCGGCGGGCACCGGTAGCCGCGGTGCCCCGGGGGCAGGCGTGCCCCCGGGGCACTCTGCGGGGTGGGTCAGCCCTTGGCCCGGTTGGTCAGGCCGTCCAGGAAGAGCGAGGTGCAGTCCTCGGCGAGGGCGGAGATGGGGTGGTCGGCGCTGGGCTTGAACCAGCGCACGGACAGCCACACCGCGTCCCGCATCAGCCGGTAGAGGATCTTCGGGTCGACGTCGGCCCGGAAGGTGCCCTCGGCGATGCCGGCCTCGATGACGGTGAGCCAGGCGTTCTGCACCTGCCGGCCGGCGTTGCGGAGGTAGTCGAACCGGTCGAACTGCAACAGGTAGTTGACGTCGTTCTGGTAGATCTCCGTGGCGTGCGGGTGCTCCTCGACGACCTCCAGCGAGGCCACGACGAGGTCGTGCAGGCGTCGGCGGGCGTCGGTCTCCTGTGCCAGGACCTGCTCGTACCGGTGCTGGAGATCCTTCAGGAAGGAGGAGATGATCTCGTCGACCATCGACTCCTTCGAGTCGAAGTGGTGGTAGAGGCTGCCGGAGAGGATGCCGACGTCGTCGGCGATCTGCCGGACCGTGGTCGCCGCCACTCCCTTGCTCGCGAACAGGGCGGCGGCGCTGCCGAGGATCGCCTCGCGCCGGACTCCAGGCTCTCGCGCCATGTTTTCTCGCAGACACACTCGACGGAACAGGGTCTTGGTCGTTGGACGTCCGAAGGGCTTTCCCTCCGGACGGCCTCCGGAGTGTACCGGCGGCATCGACAGGTCGTGCCGCTCCGGGATCCAGGGTAGCGTAACCAACCAAGCGCTTGGTAAGTTTACCGCATGTGCCCCAGGATATCGAGTCACGCTGATCCCGCCGCCAGCCGGCGGGCGGACCGATGACGGGCCGGTACGAGGGCAGGGTCGCGCTGGTCACCGGCGCCGCCGCCGGGCTGGGCCGGGCCACGGCGCGCCGGTTGGCGGCCGAGGGCGCCCGGGTGGCGTGCCTGGACCTGCGCGCCGACGACGCGGGCCTCGGCCCGGCCGGCCTGGCGCTCGCCGGGGACGTCCGGGACGAGGCGGCGATCGGCGAGGCGGTGGACCGGACGGTCGCGTGGGGCGGCGGCGTGGACCTGGTGGTGACCGCCGCGGGGGTGGCCTCCTTCGGCCACACCACCGACGTCCCGCTCGCCGAGTGGGAGCGGCTGCTGGCGGTCAACCTGACCGGCACCTTCCTGACCGCGCGGGCCGCGTTGCCGCACCTGAGCGCGGCCCGTGGCGCGCTGGTCACGGTCTCGTCGCTGGCGGGCGTGCGGGGATACCGCTACAGCGCCGCGTACTCGGCGGCCAAGGGTGGGGTGGTCGCGCTGACCCGGGCGCTCGCCGTCGAGTACGCCCCGGCCGGGGTCAGGGTCACCTGCGTCTGCCCCGGCTCGATCGACACCGGGCTGACCCGGAACCTGGCGCCGGTGCCGGCCGCCGACCCGAGGCTGCTGGCGCACGGCCGGGCACTGGTCGACCCGCCGGTGTCCCAACCCGAGGAGATCGCGGGCGCGATCGCCTATCTCGGTTCACCGGAGGCGCGGTTCGCCACCGGTGCGGTGCTACGAATGGATGGTGGGGCAGGTGTCTGAGTTCTCCGCGGCGACGGTCGAGCGGTACCACGCCGACGGTTCCTGGGATGCCGACACGATCGCCGACATGGTGGCCCGCAACGCCGCCGCCGCACCGGACGCCGTGGCCTTCCACGCCCCGGAGGGGACGCTGACCTGGCGGGAGTACGACGAGGCGGCGACCCGGCTGGCCGGCGCGTACGTGCTCGCCGGCCTGCCGCCGGGGCGACCGCTGGCCGTCCTGCTCACCGGTGGCGCGCTCACGCACGTCGCGTACCTGGCCGGGCAGAAGGCGGGGCTGGTCACCGTGGGGCTCGGGCCCCGGGCCGGCGACGCCGAGATCAGCCACCTGCTGCGGCACACCGAGGCCGTCGCACTGGCCAGCCGGGCCGTGCACCGGGGCCGGCCCGGGCCGGAGATCGCCCGGGCGACCGGCGCGCCCGCCCACCTGGAACTGGATCTGGTCGGCGGGCAGCCGGTGCTGCGCCGCGACGGCGTCGACCTGCCGATGCCGTCGGTGCCCGCCGCCGTCGACCTGCTGGCCGGCCGTGGCCTCGGCCCGGACGACCTGTTCTTCCTCAACTCCACCTCGGGCACCACCGGGCGACCCAAGTGCGTGCGGGCGACCATGAACGTGCGCAAGTACTTCGCCGCGCTGGCTGCCGACGCCGGTGCGTTCGGTCCGGACGAGGTGGTGTTCAGCGCGCTGCCCGCCCCGTACGGCTTCGGTCTCTGGAGCGCGCACGTCGTGCCGGCCCGGTACCGGTTCCCCACCGTCCTGGCCGCCGAGTTCGACCCGGCCGGGACGCTGGAGCTGATCGAGCGCCACCGGGTGACCGTCCTGGCGGCGGTGACCAGCCAGTTCATCATGTTGTTGAACCACGAGTCGTTCGCCCGGCGGGACCTCTCCTCGCTGCGGGTCCTCTTCACCGGCGGCGAGCGGGTGCCGCGGCACCGCGCGACGGAGTTCGAGGAACGCACCGGCTGCGCCGTGCTCCAGTTCTACGGGTCGAACGAGGCCGGACCGATCTCGGTGACCCGGGTGGCCGATCCCCGCCCGGCGCGGTTGGGCACCGCCGGGCGGCCGGTGCCGGCGATGCGGGTACGCCTGCTCGACCCGGACGGGGAAGACGTGCCGGACGGCCCGGGGCAGGTGGCGGTGAAGGGCCCCGGCTGCTCCTCCGGGTACTTCCGTGACGAGCCGGCCAACCGGCTGCTCTTCCGCCCCGACGGCTGGTTGCGCACCGGTGACCTGGGGCGGCTGGACGAGGACGGGTATCTGACGATCACCGGGCGCACGGCGGACTTCATCATCCGTGGCGGGCACAACGTCAGCGCCCCGATGGTGGAGGAGGCCGTCGGCGGGCATCCCCGCGTGGCCCAGGTCGCGGCGCTCGGCATGCCGGACGAGGTCCTGGGGGAGCGGGTCTGCGCCTTCGTGGTGACCCGCGACGGCGCCGAACTGACCCTCGACGAGCTGCGGGCGCATCTGGATGCCGCGGGCGTCTCCAAGGTCAACTGGCCGGAGCGGCTGGTCGGATTGCCCGCTCTCCCGCTGGGTGTCGGCGGCAAGGTCGACAAGGCGGCCCTGCGGGCCCTGCTCTGACCGTTTCCTGAGCGAGGGGTGCGCCCGGCCCGGACCGGACCGGGCGGCCTCGGCGTTGCCGAGAAGGCCACGGCGTCGCCGAGGAGCCACGGCGTTGCCTGCCTCTCTCGGCCTGCGCCGGACGCGACGTCCGGCCGGCGCAGGCCGGGGCGACTCAGGCTCCGGTGGCCCGGATCAGGGTCTGGGTCACCTGGCCGTCCCCGATGACGCGGCCGGCGACGGAGGCGGTCACGTCGAAGGTGATCCACCGGCCGGCCACGGTGGCGACGGTCGCCACCACGTCGACCCGGTCGCCGGCCAGCGCCGGGGCGCGGTGGTGCACCCCGATCCAGGTGCCCACGGAGGCGGCACCGGGAGTGAGGCGGGGGCGCAGGATGTCGGCGGCGGTGTCCTCCAGGAGCCCGATCAGGGCGGGGGTGGACAGCACCGACGGCGAACCGGGCACGTGACCGGTGAGCATTCCGGCGCCGACCTCGAACGACCGGTGCACCCGGTCGCCGGGCCCGACGGCGGCGGTCAGTAGGTCCACCGTCTCCGGGGTTCGCCAGATCTGCATCCCGCCTCCTTGACACGTCTCGTCGTACGGCCACAGAATGCCATAAACAAGCGCTTGTTTGGTAGGGGTGACGATGCAGGTGAACGATGTCGCGGCTCTCTTTCCACCCGGAACGGCCCCGGCTGCCGGCAGCGCGCACGAGCGCTACGTCGCGCAGCGGCTGGCCGAGGTGGGTCGATGGGGCGACGACACCCTGGTCGACCGGGTACACCGGCACGCCGGCCAGATCGGCGGGCGGGCAGCCTTCGTCGCGGGGGCCGACCGGGTCACCTGGCAGGGCCTCGACGACCTCTCCGACCGGCTCGCCGCGGTGCTGCTGCGGCACGGTCTCACCCGCGGCGAGCGGGTCGGCGTGCTGCTCCCGGACGGGGTCGCGGTGCACGTGGCCTACCTGGCCGCGCTGAAGGCGGGAGTGGTGGTGGTCGCCGTCGGGCCGCGCGCCGGCCGGCTGGAGGTGCGGCACCTGCTCACCACCAGCGGTGCCACCGCGCTGATCAGCCATGCCGAGCACCGGGGCACGCCGGTCGCCGGGCTGGTCGAGGGCCTGCCGCTGCGGGTCCGGCTGGAGCTGCCGGCGACCGTGACGGAGGCGGGCTGGCCCGTCCCGACCGACGCCGAGCGGGCGCTGATCGCCGAGCGGACCCTGGGCCTCGGCGACATCCACCTGCTCAACGGCACGTCCGGCACCACCGGCATGCCCAAGTGCGTGGTGCACAACCAGAACCGGTGGATGTACTACCACCAGCTCGCCGTCGAAGCCGGCGCGCTCACCGGTGACGACGTGTTCCTCACCCTGATCCCAGCTCCGTACGGCTTCGCCCAGTGGACGGCCAACTTCACGCCCACCCTGCTCGGCGCGCCGACGGTGGTGATGCCCCGGTTCGACGCCACCGGGGCGCTGGAGCTCATCGAGCGGGAACGGGTGACCGTGCTCTGCTGCGTGAGCACGCAGTTCATCATGATGCTCAACGCCGACCCGGGCCGCTACGACCTCAGCTCGCTGCGCTGCATGTTCACCGGCGGGGAGGCGGTGCCCTTCGAACGGGCCGCCGAGTTCGAGCGGCGTACCGGTGCCCGCGTCCTCCAGTTCTTCGGCTCGAACGAGACCGGGGCGCTGTCGCGTACCACGATGGACGACGACATCGACGCGCGGCTGCGGACGGCGGGCCGGGTGATCGACGGGATGAACGTCCGGCTGTTCGCCGAGGACGGCACCGACGTCACCGCCACCGGCGGCCCCGGTCAGGCGGCCTGCGCGGGGCCGGCGACCTGCCTCGGCTACTTCGCCGACCCGGCGGCCAACGAACGTCTCTTCACGCCCGACGGGTGGATGCTGACCGGGGACATCTGCACCAGCGACGCGGACGGCTACCTGCGGGTGGTCGACCGGAAGCAGGACTTCATCATCCGGGGCGGCAAGAACGTCAGCGCGGCGGCGGTGGAGGACCAGGTCGGTTCGCACCCGGCGGTCGCCATGGTGGCGGCGGTGGCGGTGCCCGATCCGACGTACGGCGAGCGGGTGTGCGCGGTGGTGGTCCCGCGCCCCGGCGCGACGGTCGACCTGGACGGGCTGCGCACGCACCTCGCCGACCGGGGCGTCAGCCCGGAGAACTGGCCGGAGCGGCTGGAGCTCGTCGACGACCTGCCGCGCGGCTCCGGCGGCAAGATCGCCAAGGCCGAGCTCCGCGCCCGGCTCCGCGCCGGTTGACCTCGCCCGCCGTCACGACGCGCTCCGCAGCGACTCCCGGATGCGCGACCGCTGCACCTGGCCGGTGGCGGGGGTGCGCGGGATCGCGGGCAGCACGACCACCCGGCGCGGCTGCTTGAAACCGGCCAGCCGACCGGCCACGTGGCCGCGTACCGTGCCGACGTCCGGCGGGGTCGCGCCGGGCGCCAGCACCAGGACCGCGCAGACGACCTCGCCCCAGCGGTCGTCGGGCAGGCCGACCACGGCCACGTCGACGACGCCGGCCAGGCCCCGCAGGGCCGCCTCCACCTCGACCGGCGAGACCGACTCGCCCCCGGTCCGGATCACCTCCCGGACCCGGCCGGTGAGGTGCAGGTAACCCTCCTCGTCCAGGCGACCCAGGTCGCCCGAGCGGTAGACGCCGTCCGGCAGGGCGGCCGCCGTCTCGGCGGGCAGCCGGTGGTAGCCCGACATCAGCGCCGGACCCGTGACCAGCACCTCGCCGACCTGTCCGACACCCTCCGCGGCGACCCAGAGGGCGCCCGGGAAGGCCGGCCGGCCGACGCTGCCCGCCTTCCGGGCCAGGTCCGTGTCGGGCAGCGCGCTCATCCGGCCGGCCTCGGTGGAGCCGTACAGGACGGTCGTGGTGGTGCCGGGCAACCGGTCCTTGATCCGCGCGACCAGGTCGGCCGGCAGGGCCGAGGTGCCGGTGTCGGCGTGCCGCAGCGAGGAGAGGTCGGCCCGCCGGTGCTCGCTGTCGAGCAGCCGTTCCCACACCGCCGGGATGCAGTAGAGCGCGGCCGGCCGTTCGGTGCGGACCACGTCGATCAGCCGGGCCGCGTCGGCCCGGGGCACCAGGTGCACGGCCGTCCGGTTCTGCCACGCCTCCAGCACGTAGTGCCAGCCGCCGTAGTGGTAGAGCGGGAAGCTGCACAAGACGCCGCCCGGGCCGCGGATGGCGGCGGTGAAGGTGCCGCCGCCCGGCGCGGCGCGCAGCCAGCTGGCCCGGTGGCTGACCAGCGCGCCCTTCGGCTGACCGGTGCTGCCGCTGGTGAGGTAGATGATGTGCGGGTCGGTGTCGGCCAGCCGGTCGGCGCCCGCAGGCGCGGTGGCCGCCGCCCGGGCCGTGAGCGCGTCGAGGTCGGCGCCGGGGCCCGGTGCCCCGCCGAGGCCGGCCAGCGGGGTGCCCGCCGGCGCGTCCGGGCGGTCGCTGACCAGGAGTCGGGGCTCCAGGTAGTCGAGCACGGCCTCGGTCTCGACGGGGGAGAGGCCCGGATTGAGCGGTACGAAGACCGCCCCGAGGCGGGCGCAGGCGACGAAGCCGTCGAGGGTACGCAGGGTCGGCGCCGCCGACCAGGCCACCCGGTCGCCGGGCCGCACCCCGAGCCCGGCGAGGGCGTTCGCCGTGCGGTTCGCCTGCCGGTCCAGCTCGCCGAAGGTGATCCGCCGGCCGCACAGGGTGCCCGCGAGGGCGGTCGGTGTCATCCGCGCGGCCAGCCGGACGATCTCGCCGATCAGCAGGCTCACGGCTGCCCCCAGTCGGCGCCGAGCCGGACCTGGGCGGGGTTGATCGCGCCGTACCGCGTCTTGTCCCGGGTCATCCGCACCGCCTCCGGGATGGCCTCGATGCCGGTCAGTTGATGCGTCACCAGGGACTCCACGTCGACGTCGGAGCGGGCGACCAGGCGCAGGGCCTGGGTGAAGACGGTTCCGGAGGGGGAGTATCCGCCGGCGCCGGAACGGGGATGCAGCAGGGAGACCGCCCGTTCACGGAGCAGGCCGAGGGGTGCCGGCGTGTCGTCGGGCAGCACCGAGACGCCGACCACCCGGCCACCCCGGCGGGCGCAGCGGGCGGCCAGTTCCAGGGTGTCCACGCCGGCCAGACCGTGCCCCGGTGACCCGCCCGCGGTCTCGACGACCACGTCCGCGCCGACGCCCCCGGTGGCCGCCAGGATCGCCGTCAGCACCGGATGGTCCCCCTCGGTGCCGTCCGGGGTCGCGTCGATGACGAGGTCGGCGCCGAACCGCCGGGCGAGGGCGAGCTTGGCCGGGCTGCGACCGCTGACCGCGACGAGGCCGGCGTTGCCCCGGCGGGCGACCTGGACGGCGAGCAGGCCCATCACTCCGGCGCCGAGGACCAGGACGCTCTCGCCCGGCGCGACGGCGGCCAGGGCGTGGGCGTGCAGCGCCCCGGCGAGCGGCTGGATCGCCGCGCCCGCGGTGGCACTCACCCCGGCGGGGATCGGCACCACGGCGTTCTCGGGTACGACCACCCGCTCGGCCAGCGCCCCCGGGCGGGTGAAGCCCAGGAACTCGGGCCGGACGCAGGCGTCGGCGCGGTCGTGCCGGCAGGCGGCGCAGTGCCCGCAGGTCAGCGTCTCGACGGCGGTGACCCGGTCACCCGGTTGGAAACGCCGGACCCCGGCGCCGACCGCGCCGACCACGCCGCAGAACTCGTGCCCCCCGAAGCGGACCGGGCCGTCCGCCAGCGCACCGGCCAGCCGTCGGTGCAGGGCGATCGGCTCACCGGCGATCAGCATGCACTCGGTGACGCTCGGCTGCACGCACGCGACGTCGATCAGCACCTCACCGGGGCCGACCTCCGGATCGGGCACCTCGTCGACCCGGAGGTCGCCGAAGCCATGCAGGACGGCGGCGCGCATCGTGCTCCTTCCGACGGGCGGGGGACGGCCCTTGCCTAGCCGATTGAATTTTGTATCTAATATCCAAACAAGGTCAAGGACTCGGCTCGGAGGAACGCATGGAGCGTGAACTCGTGGTCACCGGCGTCGGCGGCCAGGGCATCCAGCTACTCGCCAAGACCCTCGCCCTCGCCGCCACCCGGGAAGGGCGGTACGCCATGCTGACCGCCGACTACGGCGGCGAGATGCGCGGTGGCCCCTCCCGGGCCGGCGTGGTGATCGGCGACGCCCCGCTGCGGAGCCTGCCGGTGCTCGCCGCCGCCTGGTCGGCCATCGTCGTCCACCACCGGTTCAGCGAGCCGGCCCTGGCGCGGCTGCGCCCCGGCGGGCCGGCGGTGGTGAACGTGCCGCTCGTCGACCCGGCGAGCCTGCCCGAGATGACGGTGTACCCGGTGGACGCCAGCGCCGTGGCGAAGTCCGTCGACGCGCCCCAGGCGATCGGGTTCGTGCTGCTCGGGGCGTACAACGCGGTCGCCGGGGCGGTCGATCCCGAATCTCTGGTCGAGGCGATGACCGAGCTGCTGCCGCCCTACCGCCGGCAGCACGCCCCGGCCAACGCCCGGGCGCTCGCCGCCGGCGCCGCCGTACCCGCAGTGCCGGCCGGTGCCCGGGTGGGGGCGACGTCGTGACCCGGGAGTTGCTTGAGGGCAGCGCGGCCATCGCGGCGGCGGCGATCACCGCCGGCTGCCGCTTCTTCGCCGGCTACCCGATGTCGCCGTTCACCGGCCTGCTGGAGAGCATGTCGCGCGAGCTGCCGGCGGCCGGTGGGGTGTGCGTCAACGCCGAGAGCGAGATCGAAGGGGTCAACATGGTGCTCGGCGCGGCTGCGGCCGGCGCCCGGGCCGCCACCGGCTCCTGCGGCCAGGGGATCGCCCTGATGCAGGAGACGATCGCCGAGGCGGCGCTCAACCAGACCCCGTTCGTCGTCTTCAACATGGCCCGCAACCAGCAGGACTACTTCCAGTGCACCCGCGGGGGCGGCTGGGGAGACTACCGGACGATCACCCTCGCGCCGAAGGACGTCACCGAGGCCGTCGCGCACACCCAACTGAGCTTCCACCTCGCCGAGCTGTACCGCGCCCCGGTGATCCTGTACGGGGACCCCCTGATCGCCCAGACCCGCGTCTCGGTCACCGTGGCACCTCAGGATCACGGGCCGCTGCCGGAGCGGGACTGGGTGCTCGACGGCACGGGCGGCGGCACCGGCAAGTCCCGCCAGGTCTGGACCTGGGCGATGGGCAAGGCGACCGACCCGGGCCCCGGCCCGGACCGGCACTGGCGGGCGGTGGCCGACAAGTTCGACGCCATCGCCGCCACCGAGGCCCGGTTCGAGCAGGCGCACGTCGAGGACGCCGAGACGGTGGTGGTGGCCTTCGGCACCGCGGCGCTCTTCGTCGAGTACGTGGTCGAGCAACTGCGCGCCGAGGGCCACCGGATCGGCTGGTTCCGGCCGGTGACCCTGTGGCCGTTCCCCGGGGACGCGTTGGCCGCCGCCACCACCGGGGCCCGCCGGGTGCTCGTGTTCGAACTCAACGCCGGGCAGATGCTCGACGACGTCCGCATCCACGCCGCCGACCGCTCGGCCGTCCGGTTCATCGGCGGAGTCAGCATCGCCGAGTCCGGACTGGCCTACGGCGACCTGATGGACGCGCCGGTGATTCGGGACCGGATCCTCGCCGCACTGACCGGAGGTGCCCCCGCATGACCCGGGAACAGATCATCATCGACACGTCGGGCCCGCCCTCGGTGCCCGCCCGCAAGGTGGCCGACCCGCGGCCGTCGCTGCTCCTCGGCGAGCACTCGCTCTGCCCGGGCTGCGGCGAGCCGGTGGCGTTGCGCCTGCTGCTGGAGGTCCTCCAGGAGCTGGACATCGTGCAGCGGAGCATCGGGGTGGTGGGGCACGGCTGCTACGGCAGCTTCGTACGGATCATGGACGTCGACGTGCTCCAGTGCCTGCACGGCCGGGCGCCCTCCTGCGCCACCGGAATCAAGCGCGTCCGGCCGGAGTGCGCCGTTTTCACCATGCAGGGCGACGGCGACATGGCCAACGAAGGGCTCCAGGAGGTCCTGCACGCCGCCGCCCGGGGCGAGAAGATCACCTGCGTCATGCTCAACAACGGCGTCTTCGGCGACACCGGCGGCCAGCTCACCGCCACCACCGTGCTCGGCCAGCGGACCAAGACCAGCCTGGCCGGTCGGGACGCGGCGGCCCACGGGTACCCCATCCCGGTGGCCGATCTGGTCGCCGGGTTGCAGGGCAGCGCCTACGTCGCCCGGGGCGCGGTCTCCACCGCCGGTGGGGTGGCCCAGACGAAACGGATGCTGCGCCGCGCCTTCGAGACGCAGCTCGCCGGTGCCGGGTTCAGCCTGGTGGAGATCCTCACCATGTGCCCCACGGGATGGTTCGTGCCGGCCGGCGAGGGCCCCGGATATCTTGGCGGCTCGCTGGAGCAGAGCTATCCACTCGGGGAGTTGGTCACGTGACACCACTGGTACGCGCGAAGGCGGGTGAGGCCGTCGCCGGGCACATTCTCGGGCTGCTCTTCGACGGCACGCTGCGCAGCGGCGACCGGATCGACCTCGACAGCATCGCCACCACCCTCGACGTCAGCCGCGTCCCGGTCCGGGAGGGGCTGATGCAACTGGAGCGGGACGGCCTGGTGAGCATGCCGCACTACCGGGGCGCGTTCGTCTCCGCCTTCGACGCGGGCACGGTCCGCGAGGCGTTCGAGCTGTACGGCATGCTCAGCGCGTTGACCAGCAGCCGGGCGGCCACGTCCGGCGACGCCGGGCTGCGGGAGACGCTCGACAAGCTGATCGAGGCGCTGGGCGGCTGCGACCAGGTGGACGAGTTCGAGCGGCTGGCCCGGGAGTTCCGCAAGGTGGTCAATCTCGCCGCCGCGGGGCCGCACCTGCGGGCGCTGCTGCGTACCTTCAGCGGTCTGGTACCGGTCGCGGCCAGGTTCTCGATCGAGGACGCGATGGACGAGGAACGGGCCGCGTTGCGCCGCGAACACGCGGCGTTGACGGCCGGCGATCCCGAGGCCGCCGCCGAGGCGAGCCTCGACCACGTGTTGATGACGGCCGAGAACGCGGTGCGGGCGCTGCAACGACGCGGCGTCTTCGCCGCGGAGGCCGCGCCGCCCGCCACCGGGGGGGACCGCGCCCGGCTGCTCGGCATCGTGCGGGCCACGACCGGAGGAGTACGCCCGTGACGGCACCGGAGAACGCGACGAGGACCAGCCGGGGCACCCTGGTCATCGACGTCGAGAGCTGCAAGGGTTGCGAGCTGTGCGTCATCGCCTGCCCGCCCGAGGTGCTGGTGATGTCCGACGAGGTCAACGAGATGGGCTACCGGTTTCCGGAGCTGACGCCGGGCTGCACCGGCTGCACCGCCTGCCAGATGGTCTGCCCCGACTTCGTCTTCTCGGTCTACCGACTGACGCCGGCCAGAACGGACGGAGGACCGGACCGCGCCGCCCGGTGACGCTACCGTCTTCCCCACCGCGCCCGGGCCGCCGTCCGCGTGGCCGGTTCGGCCGCGCGGGTCGAGGCGTGCCGGCGCATGAGGGCGACGTACCCATCCTCGAGAGTCGGTGGGACGGGGGCGGCCTCGGGGGCCGGGCGCGTCGGGCTGACGACGCGGTACCGGAAGCCGTCCCCGCTGTTGACCGCCGACACGACGACGCCGTCCGCGGGCGGCGCGCCCGTGGTGCGTACCTCCCAGGTGGCGCCCTCGGCGGCCCGGGTCAGCTCGGTCACCGGGCCGGTGTAGATCACCTGACCGGCGGTGAGCACCGCCGTGTCGTGGCAGGTCTGTGCGATGTCCTCCACGATGTGGGTGCTGAGCAGCACGGTGCGGTGCCCGGCGAGCCCGGCGAGGAGCGTCCGGAACCGGATGCGTTCCTCCGGGTCGAGCCCGGCGGTGGGCTCGTCGACGACCAGCAGCGTCGGGTCGCCGAGCAGCGCCTGGGCGATGCCGAGCCGGCGGCGCATGCCGCCGGAGAAGCCCTTGATCCGGCGGCCGGCGACGTCGGTCAGACCGACCGTGTCGAGTAGTTCCCCGATCTGCCGGCGGCGCGCCGCCGGGTCGTCCAGCCCCTTGAGCAGGGCCACGTAGTCGAGCAGCTCGCGGGGCGACAGGTCCGGGTAGAGGCCCAGGTCCTGGGGCAGATAGCCGAGCCGGCGCTGGACGGCGCGCCGGCCGGCCCGGCTCGTCATGTCGTGTCCGCCGATGCTCACCTGCCCCGCTCCGGGCGCGAGCACGCCGGCCATGATCCGCATGAGGGTCGTCTTGCCGGCGCCGTTGCCGCCGAGCAGACCGAACATCCCGCCCGGCACGGTCAGGTCGACGCCCCGCAGCGCGGCGACCCGGCCGAACGAGCGGCGCAGTCCCGTGATCGCGATGTCCATCTGGCTGTCTCCGAGGCTCAGGCCGGGTGCCGGCGGGTTCGCAGCAGGCCGGCCGCGAGCAGCGGAAGCAGGCCGGCGACGACGAGTAGGGCGATGCTGGCCGCCGCGGCGGACGTGGTCGGCGCCGGCCGCAGGAACGGCAGCGGTCCGGGTATGCCCGCCTGGAGGACCGGTGTCCCCAGCAGCCAACTCGCGGCGTAGCTGCCGACCGGGGTCAACAGGGACCCGGTGAGGGTGGGCAGGGTGACCGGGAGGGCCAGGTTGCCCCAGAACCAGTAGCCGACGAAGAGCACCCGGAACAGCGGCGCGGTCAGGACCAGCGGGCAGACCAGCGCGTATCCCGCCACGAACACCAGCGCCGGGGCGAGGACGGCGGCGAACGCCGCGAGACCCCAGCCGAGTGTCGCCGGGTCGCCCCGGCGGACCGCCTCGTAACCGGCCGCGACGAGCATGGCGAGCAGAGCCGGCGTACCGGTGGCCGTGACGCTGCCGAGCCAGGTGCCGGCGAGCCGGCCCGCCGGCCCGGGCGGCAGGCTCGCCAGCAGTTCGGCGGTACGCAGCCGGCGGTCGCGCAGCAACCTGTCGGCCAGCGCCATCCCGAACGCGATCGGCAGGATCACGGAGAACAGGAACGCCCACCGGGTCATCACCTCCCGGGCCGGCGCGCCGGACGGGGCCGGCGCGTACCGGGGGCCCATCCCGAACCGGCCGGCGGCGAGCAGGCAGGCGAGCAGCCCGACCGTGATCCACAGCGATTGCTTACGGATCTGCATCCGGAACTCGTACCGGGCGACAGCCAGCGTCTCGCGCACCCCGGTCACACCTCCTCCTCGGTCGGCATCCGCTCGGGTCGGCGCAGCAGAATCAGGACACCGGCGGCGAACGGCACGGCCGCGACGGTCAGCAGCAGCCGGTCGGTGATCCAGCCCGGGTCGGCGTCGAGCCGGCTGGCCGGAAACAGGTGGAGCGGTCGGGCCCAGGCACGCGCAGCGAAGGCCGGGGCGAACATCTGGTGCGCCAGCCACACGCCGGCGGTGACGGTGGTGGCCAGCAGCATGCTGCGGGTGAGGAACGCCGTGAAGACCGCCAGGCCCGCCAGCCACGCCACGGGCGGCCCCCAGACCAGCGGCGACGCGATCACCGGTGGGCCGGTCCAGAGGCCGGCCGCCCAGACGGCGGCCGAGAAGACGACGGCGACGACGGAGGTGGCACCGGCCAGCAGCCCGAGCCGGCGGCCCAGCACCGTCGCGTACCCGGTCGGCAGCGACAGGTGCAGCTCGTGCGCGCGGCCGGTGGCGACGACCGACGTCGCGGCCATCGCCACGGCCAGGGGCAGCAGCGCCTCCAGCCCGGTGAGCAGGATGAGGGACACCTGCGCGCGTCCGGCGCCGTTGCCGGCGGCGAGGACCGCCACCGCCACCGCCGTGGCGACGGCCACGACCGGCGCGGCGCAGGCCGCCCGGCCGAGCCGGCCCGCCTCGTGTCTCCAGATCTCCACGCCGATGAGTGCGCGCAGGGGCCACCCAGGTTCACCCGCCGAGGAGTGATCCGGGTCACGACCGGAGCCGGGCGACCCGCGGCGACGGCAGGTCGGGCGCGACCGCCAGCGCGCCGGCCAGCATGGCGGCGGCGACGGCCAGGGTCGGCCACGAGGTCTGCCACAGCGCCCCGACCATGCCGGACACGGCACCGTCCAGCGAACCGGACGCGGCCAGCACCCGCAGGACCCACAGGGCCAGGGCGACGGACAGGCCGACCGCCGGGCGCCACACGACCGAGAGGGCGAAGCTCACCGCGGAGAGCAGGACCATCGGACCGAGCCAGGCGGCGAGCAGCCCGCCCGCGCCGCCCGCGCCGGCCAGGCTCAGCACGAGCGAGCCGATCGCCGCGGCCCCGAAGACCGCCCCCGACGCCACGGTCAGCCGGGCCAGCAGGACGGTACGCACCGACGTCGGCGTGGCCCGGATCAGCTCGATCGCCGGTTCGTCGCCACCGTACGCACCGGCCACGGCGAGCGCCGCGACCAGCGGGACGACCACCGCGAGCACCGGCTCCGCCGAGGCGGACGCCGACGCGGCGAGGGCGAGGCCGGCGACGAGCACCACGGCGCAGACACCCCACACCCGCCAGCCCACCAGCCGCCACTGGTACGCCAGGACGCCCACCGCCCGCGCGACGGGGTGCGCACCGGGTGCCGCCCCGTACGCCGGTGGCGCCGCGGCCCGGCCGCCGGCGTACGAGGCGGCGATGCGGGCCCGTACCGCGACGAGCACGGAGACCGGCGCCGGCACCTCCCGGGCGCGCACGCCTTCGGCCACGTGTCGCCAGCCGGCGGCGTCCTGCCGGCACGCCACGCAACGGGACAGGTGCGCCGCGACAGCCGCCGCGTCGCGGTCCAGCAGCGTGCCCGCCACGTACCCGGCGAGTTGGTCGGTCGGGTGCCTCATCGCGTTCCTCCCCGCCCGGCCCTGCGCCGGGTCGCCACGGAATCGTCCCCGGGATCGCCCGACAGCGCCCGGGCCAGGGCGGCGCGGGCGTGGAACAGGCGGCTCTTCACCGTCCCGACCGGCACCTCGAGCACGGCGGCCGTCTCGTCGTGGGTGAGCCCGGCGCCGAAGGTGAGGTCCAGCACCTCCCGGTGGATCGGCGCCAGCCCGGCCATCGCCCCGGCGACCGCCCGCGCATCCGCCCGGGCGAGCGTGACCGCCTCGGGGCCGGGCTCCCCGGCCGCCAGGTCGGCCGCGGCGTCGATCGGCAGGTGCACCGGGCCCCGGTCCGCCAGGCGCCGCAGCGCCTGCCGCCGGCAGATGCCGAACAGCCAGGTCCGGACCGTGGACCGGTGCTCGAAGGAGGCGGCACCCCGCCACACCGCCAGCAGCGTGTCCTGGAGCGCCTCCTCGGCCCGGTGCCGATCCGAGAGCAGCCCGTCGGCATAACTCAACAAGGCCGGCCCGTGCCGGACATACAGCTCTTCGAGCGCAGACTGGTCACCGGCGGCCACCATACGCAGCAGCCGCCGGTCGGCATCCTGCTGCTCAGCGACCGTCGCGTCCATCCCCACCTGCGTAGCCGCCGCGACCGCGCAGGTTCATCCCGGAGCGGCAGATGTGGCCGGGGTCACCCCGCTGCCGTGCCGGTCGCCGCCCACCCGCGGTCGTCAGCGTCGCCGGCAGAGGTCGGCGTGCCGGCTGCACGGCGGGTAGCCGGACGAGCCGAGCACGGCCGCCTCGACGTCCCCGGCGAGGTGGTCGACGAACGCCGCCGCCAGCGACCGGTCCTCGGCCGGCGTACCGCGTCGGTACACGAACTCGACCGTCCAGAACGGGTAGCCGGCGCGGATGTCCGCGACCGTGCCGTTGCGGTCGTCCAGGCTCACCGGCGCGACACCCGGTTCGGACGTCGCGTCGGGCGCGTCCGCGTACCCGATCGCGCCGGGCACCTCGGCCACCCGCCTGAGCAGCCCGGCAGTCGTGCTCTCCTCGCAGAGGATGCTGGCGTTCGCGGCGTAGTCGAGGCTGACGCAGTCCGAGGAGGTCCGGGTCCCCTGCGGCCTCGGTACGCGTCCGTCGCCGAGGACGTGCCGTTCGAACACGTCCCGGGTGCCGGACTGGCCCCTTCCGATGATCTTGACCGGGATCGGCGGTAGCCGTCGGTCGAGGTCCCGCCAGGTCTTCTGCCGGCCGTCGAAGACCGCGCGTACCTGTTGCCGGGTGAGCGTCAGCCGGTCGACGCCCGCCGGGACGACCGAGGGATGCACCACGATGGTGTACGGGACGATGGCGATCGCCCGCTCGACCAGCCCGGGAAACGCGCCCGGCTCGGCGGGGCCGTCGGAGAAGGCGAGCCGGCCGGCGGCCTCGGCGGGCGTGGCGTCGCGGAGCTGTTCCAGGCCCTGCCGGCTGTTGGAGGTCGCGATCCGGATCCTGGCGCGTCCGCAGTAGCTGCTGTAGGAGCCGGCCGCCTGGCCGATCGCGGTGGCGAACGCGCTGGAGCCGCCCACGACCAGGTCTCCCTCGGCGCACCGGGGCGCCCCCGGTGGCGTCGGCCGGAGGCCGGCCGAGGAGAACAGGAGGGCCACGGCCAGCGCCCCGGCGCAGAGCGACGCGAACACCGCCGTGACGACCCGCCAGGTCCGGGCGTTGCGCCGCTGCTGGGTGCGGGCGTCGACAAGCGTTCCGCCCCGGATCAGTCCGCCGACCTGCACGGTCTCGTCGGTGCTGCCGCCGCTGAGCAGGACCAGCAACTTGAACCGGGTGCCCGCGTTGAGGTGCTCCCTGGGCAGGACGATCCGGTTCCGGTCGATCACCAGACCGGGGCCGATCAGCTCCACCAACTCGGGTGGTTGCGACTCGGTGACGTCGACGGTCTGCACCGTACGGCTACCGAAGCTCAGGCTGACCGGAAGCTGGTAGTCGTCGGCCTGGATGTCGTGCGCGCCGGCATTGGTGAGGCGGACCACGACGATGGACGGATCGGCGATCAGTGCGTGCCGCCGGTCGTGCAGCCGGATCACGTGACCGGCGTCGGGCGGGTCCAGCCCGAGCGGGGAGTTGAACAGCACGTGGTACGACAGCGCCTTGTGGCGTTCCTGGCGCGCCTTCACTTCCTTCCACGTGCCCCACGCGGCGGGCACCACCAGCCCGAGGACGAGACCCCAGATGCCGCCCTGGGTGAGCAGTGCCTCCACCAGCGCGTCGACGACGCCGTCGGGAAACCTAGGCATTGTCGGACGGCACGGTGGCCGGCGGCGGGGTCACCCGACCAGTTGAACCACTGTGGACGAACAGCAGATGGCTTCGCGGTGGCGCGCGGTGGACATCGCCCGGACGACCGGCTGAACCAACGCCTTGGGACCGACGCCGGTCAGGGGCCCGGGGGCGGCCCGCTACCTGTAGCCAGCCTGCGTGCAGACCTTCAGCAACTGGGAGTAGGCCGAGGTCCTGTCCCGCAACGCCCGGTTGAGGGCGAGGACGTCGTTCGTGTCCTGGGTGCCCGCACTCTTCTTGGCCTCGTACTCAGCTTTCACGGCTGTGAACTTCTCCAGGGCGGCCGCGTGATCGAGGATCGCCGACCGTACGTCGGAGTGGTTGGCCTTCGCCGCGGCCTCCCGCAGGTGCGCCACGTCGCGTGGCTCGCCGCTTCCGGACGAACCCCTGATCGCCTCGTGGCAACCGGCGGCCGGGTCCGAGCCGAGCCCCAGGCCCGGCCGGTCGCCACCCGGACCGTCGCCGCCCAGACGGTCGCGGAACAGCAGGAATGCGCCCCCCGCGCAGGAGCAGAGCAGGCAGCAGGCGACGAGGCCGGCGATGACGAAGTGGTACCACTTCACGGCCCAGCGGCGGTTGCTCGGGGGCGGAGCCGGCGTGGGATCCGGCGGCGGAGGACCTGTCGGCGAGGTGGGCTGCACGCGTTCCCCTTCGGACAGCCGGCGACTGAAGAGAATGACGAGTATCGCAGAGAACTCGCCACCGGGAGGGCCGCTGCGGCCCGCGGCGACGAGAGGGGCGGGCCGGAACCCCGGTGAGGAGGCTCCAGCCCGCCCGGCCGCTCGTGCCGGCCCTGTCAGAGGGTCAGCGTCCAGTTGTCGATGTACCCGGTGTCACCGCTGGCGGCGTCCTGCACCCGCAGGGTCCAGGTGCCGTTGCGGGCCTCGCCCGAGAGGTTGACGGTGTAGGTCTGGTTGATGTTGTCGGTCGAGCTGCCGGTCCGGTTGTGCAGCACGTAGGTGCTGCCGTCCGGGGCGACCAGGGTGACCACCAGGTCACCGATGTAGGTGTGCACGATCTGCACCCCCACCGTGCTGGTGGCGGAGGCGTTGCCGGTGCAGCCGCTGACCGTGACGATGCTGTTGACCGTGGCGTTGTCGCTGATCGTCATGTTGGTGTCGTTGCTGCCACCGCAGGACGGGGGCGCGGAGCCGGTGAGGTTGAGCGTCCAGGTGTTCAGGTACCCGGTGTCGCCGCTGGCCGCGTCCTGGACGCGCAGCTTCCAGGTGCCGTTGGCGACCTCGCCGGCCAGGCTGACGTTGTACGTCTGGTTGATGTTGTCGGTCGAGCCGCCGGTGCGGTTGTGCAGCACGTAGGTGCTGCCGTCGGGGGCGACCAGGGTGACCACGAGGTCGCCGATGTAGGTGTGCACGATGTTCACCGCGACGGTGCTGGCCGAGCCGGCGTTACCGGTGCAGCCGGAGATGGTTATCGAGCTTTCCACCGTGCTGCTGTCGGCGATGGTCACGTCGGTGCCGTTGGTCTGCGAGCAGCCGGGCGGCCCGTTGACGGTGAGCTCGTAGGTGGCGGAGCGGGTCACCTCCGCGCCGGCCCCGTTCACGGTGATCGCGTAGGTGCCGGGGGCGGTGCTGGCCGTGGTGGCGACGGTCAGGGTGGCCGAGCCGCCGGAGGTGACCGAGGCCGGGCTGAAGGAGGCGGTCGCGCCGGCCGGGAGGCCGGTGGCCGACAGCGTCACGGTCTGCGCGCTGCCGTTGGTGACGGCGGTGGAGACCGTCGCGGTGACCGAGCCGCCCGGGTTCACCGCGCCGGCGTTCGGCGAGACGGCGACCGAGAAGTCGTTGCCGACCGGGCAGGCCGTGTCGTTCCCGGCCACGTTGACCGAGGTCCAGGCGGCCTGGACGGTCTTGTACTCAAGGCTGCAGATGCCGTGCAGGTCGGTGGCGGCGCGCAGGGTGTACGCGCGGGCGGTGTTGGCGGGGTTGCTGGTGTTGACGTAGGCGGTGTTGGAGGTGAAGTAGGCGTCCAGGGCCCGCCACCAGATCTTCTCGGCCTT
>NZ_JBEYVB010000010.1:116883-217167 GCF_040643815.1 Micromonospora sp. NPDC047074 | reverse complement strand
CCGTCACCATCGCCGACTCCGCGGACCCGAACCAGGCCTCCTACCGGATGAGCGTCGACAACCTCGCCGACTGGATCGCCACCCGCGGCTACACCGCCTGACCCACGCCAACGGCACCACCCAACGACACGCACCACCCAGCGACACCCAACGACAAGGGCCGGCCCCACAAGGGGCCGGCCCTTCGTCATGCCTGGGGCGCACCCGCGGCAGCCGGCCCGCGTTGCCCACCCCGGCGGGTCACAGACCCGGACGCGGAACTCCAGCGCCCGCCGGCAGGGCAGCCGACCGACGCGAGCAACCGGCTGGCGGTCAGTCGATCGGGGCCAGGAACTCCAGGCGGTTGCCGTGCGTGTCCTCGGAGTGGAAGCGGCGCATCCCGGGCAACTCGTCGTCGCCCCACGTGACCGGGTGCCCGGCGGCGGCAAGCCGGGCGGCGAGCGCGTCCAGGTCCGGCCAGAGCAGGCCGGGATGCGCCTTGCGGGCGGGGCGGAAGTCGTCCTCCACACCCAGGTGGAGTTCGACGCCGTGCCCCGTGAACCAGCAGCCGCCACGGGCCGCCAGCACGGGCGGCTTGGGCTTCTCCGCCATGCCGAGCAGCCCGACGTAGAAGGATCGGGACGCATCCTCGGAGCCGCGCGGGCAGGCGAGTTGGACGTGATGGATCATGGGGTACCTCCTTGTCCCGAACAATGGCACGAGGTTGCGGAGTTAGCAAGACGGACGTACGGTTTTGTTGACGACGAGATCGGCGGTAAGTGTCCCCTAACCACGGCGGCACCCCGACCGGTGCGACAGACTGCTCAGGACTACTCACGGTCGCTGGTGTGAAGGAGTACGACGTGGCGAGCCTCGACACCTTCGGTGCGAAGACCCAGCTACGCGTCGGAGACGCGAGCTACGAGATTTTCAAGATCAGCAAGGTGGAGGGCCACGAACGGCTCCCCTACAGCCTGAAGATCCTCCTGGAGAACCTGCTCCGGACCGAGGACGGCGCGAACATCACCGCCGACCACATCCGGCAGCTCGGCGGCTGGGACCCCGACGCCGACCCGAGCGTGGAGATCCAGTTCACCCCGGCGCGGGTGCTCATGCAGGACTTCACGGGCGTACCCTGCGTGGTCGACCTGGCCACCATGCGCGAGGCCGTCCGCGACCTCGGCGGTGACCCCACCAAGGTGAACCCGCTCGCCCCGGCCGAGCTGGTCATCGACCACTCCGTCATCGCCGACCTGTTCGGTCGCGAGGACGCCTTCCAGCGCAACGTCGAGCTGGAGTACGAGCGCAACAAGGAGCGCTACCAGTTCCTGCGCTGGGGCCAGACCGCGTTCAACGAGTTCAAGGTCGTCCCGCCGGGCACCGGCATCGTGCACCAGGTCAACATCGAGTACCTGGCCCGTACGATCATGGAGCGCAACGGTCAGGCGTACCCGGACACCGTGGTCGGCACCGACTCGCACACCACGATGGTCAACGGCCTGGGCGTGCTGGGCTGGGGCGTCGGCGGCATCGAGGCCGAGGCCGCCATGCTCGGCCAGCCGGTCAGCATGCTGATCCCGCGCGTGGTGGGCTTCAAGCTCTCCGGCGAGATGCCGGCCGGCACCACCGCCACCGACCTGGTGCTCACCATCACCGAGATGCTGCGCAAGCACGGCGTGGTCGGCAAGTTCGTCGAGTTCTACGGCCCCGGTGTGAGCGCCGTGCCGCTGGCCAACCGGGCCACCATCGGCAACATGTCCCCGGAGTACGGCTCCACGGTCGCGATCTTCCCGATCGACGCCGAGACCGTCCGCTACCTGGAGCTGACCGGCCGGGACGCCGCGCAGGTCGCGCTCGTCGAGGCGTACGCCAAGGAGCAGGGCCTCTGGCACGACCCGGCCGCCGAGCCGGACTACTCGGAGCGCCTGGAGCTGGACCTGGGCACCATCGAGCCGTCCCTGGCCGGCCCGAAGCGCCCGCAGGACCGGGTCCCGCTGGGCAACGCCAAGACGCTGTTCCGCTCGGCGCTGACCGACTACGTGGCCGCTGACGAGACCGGCAGCGACGCCGACCCCCGCGGCGGGGTCCGCACCAACCCGCCGCTCGGCGTGCAGGGCCCCGCCGACGAGGCCAGCGCCGAGTCCTTCCCGGCCAGCGACTCCCCGGCCAACGGGGTCAACGACCCGGCCGACGCCCCGCGTGACCTGGAGACCGCGGCCGTCGGCGCGGGTGGCCGGGCCACCAACCCGATCCGGGTCACCGGCGCCGACGGCACCGAGTTCGAGCTGGACCACGGCGCCGTGGTGATCGCCGCGATCACCTCCTGCACCAACACCTCCAACCCGCAGGTGATGATCGGCGCGGCCCTGCTGGCCCGCAACGCCGTCGACAAGGGCCTGAGCCGCAAGCCGTGGGTGAAGACCACCCTGGCCCCGGGCTCGAAGGTCGTCATGGACTACTACGAGCGGGCCGGCCTCACGCCCTACCTGGAGAAGCTCGGCTTCCACCTGGTCGGTTACGGCTGCACCACCTGCATCGGCAACTCCGGCCCGCTGCCGGAGGAGATCTCGGCCGCGGTCAACGAGGCCGACCTGGCCGTCGTCTCCGTGCTCTCCGGCAACCGGAACTTCGAGGGCCGGATCAACCCGGACGTCAAGATGAACTACCTGGCGTCCCCGCCGCTGGTGGTCGCGTACGCGCTGGCCGGCACGATGGACATCGACCTGGCCAACGAGCCGATCGGCGAGGACAGCGCGGGCGACCCGGTGTTCCTGCGGGACATCTGGCCGAGCACCGCCGAGATCCAGGACGTCATCGCCTCGGCGATCGGCGCCACCGGCTTCAGCGCCGCGTACGCGGACGTGTTCGCCGGTGACGAGCGCTGGCAGTCGCTGCCCACCCCGACCGGCGACACGTTCGCCTGGGCGGGCGAGTCGACCTACGTCCGCAAGCCCCCGTACTTCGAGGGCATGGAGCGGGAGCCGAAGGCGGTCGTCGACATCACCGGCGCGCGGGTGCTGGCCAAGCTGGGCGACTCCGTGACCACCGACCACATCTCGCCGGCCGGCTCGATCAAGGCCGACTCCCCCGCCGGCAAGTACCTCGCCGAGCACGGCGTGCCGCGGCACGAGTTCAACTCGTACGGGTCGCGCCGGGGAAACCACGAGGTGATGATCCGGGGCACCTTCGCCAACATCCGGCTGCGCAACCAGCTGCGGGTCCCGGGTGCCGGCTCCGACGCGGGAGCCGCGCTCCCCGAGGGCGGCTTCACGGTCAACCACCTGACCGGCGAGCAGACCTCGATCTACGACGCCTCGGTCGCCTACCAGGAGGCGGGTGTCCCGCTGGTCGTGCTGGCCGGCAAGGAGTACGGCTCCGGCTCGTCCCGTGACTGGGCGGCCAAGGGCACCATGCTGCTCGGCGTCAGGGCGGTCGTCGCCGAGTCGTACGAGCGGATCCACCGCTCGAACCTGATCGGCATGGGTGTGCTCCCGTTGCAGTTCCCGGCCGGCGAGACCGCCGAGTCGCTCGGCCTGACCGGCACGGAGACGTTCTCCATCACCGGGGTGACCGCGCTGAACGACGGCCAGACCCCGCGTACGGTCAAGGTCAGCACCGACACCGGCGTCGAGTTCGACGCGGTGGTCCGGATCGACACCCCGGGCGAGGCCGACTACTACCGGCACGGCGGCATCCTGCAGTACGTCCTGCGTCGCATGATCGCCGGCTGACGCCGCACGTGTAAGGAAGGGCCCCTTCCTAACGCATAGCGTTAGGAAGGGGCCCTTCCTTACACTCAGGTGGGGCCGGCGCCCGCCGTCACCAGTGCGGGCACGTCCGCGGCGGGGTCCAGGGTGTACGGGTAGTACGTGCCGGGCTCGACCACGGTGCCGTTCGTCTCCGGCACCCCCGAGTCGACGTACACGTTGTGGCGTTGCACGGCCCGGCCGGGGCCGCTGTCGGCGTAGCCGCTCGCCGAGTACATCGGGTGCGGCACGTTCCGGAAGTAGTTCCCCTCCACCAGCAGGCCGGCGTTCTCGGTCGACGCCACCCCGTAGAGGGCGTTGCCGAGGAAGTAGTTGTTGTAGACGTGCACCGGCTCGCCGAAGCGGACCCGGGGGTGCCGCTGGCGGCTGTTGTCGAAGAAGTTGTGGTGGATGCTGACCTTCAGGCGGCCGACGTCGGTGGAGGCCGAGCCGTCGGAGTGGCCGATCAGCATGGCCTTGTCGGCGTGGTCGAAGTGGTTCCACGACACCGTCACGTAGTCGGCGCCGCGGACGATGTCCACCGAGCCGTCCACCGCGCCGGAGAAGCGGTTGTGGTCGATCCAGATGTGGTGGGAGTTCTGGCCGATGTTGACCGCGTCGTCCTCCGCGTTCGTGAAGTTGATGTTGCGGACGATCACGTTGTACGACCGGTAGAAGTCGAGGCCGCCACCGGTGATCTCGGCGTCGCCGACCCCGACGATCGTCTTGTTGGGGCGTACCCCCTGCTTGCTGGTGATCGCGATCCGCCCGGTGACCTGGATGACGAGCGGGCCCACCGTGTCGATGTACTCCAGGAGGTCCGCCGCGTTGGTCGCGGTCACGGTCGGCCCACCGGCGCCGCCGGTGGTGCCGTTCTGGCCGAGGGCGTCGACGCCCGCGAAGCCCTCCGGGGCGGCGGCGAGCGACGGCGGGGCGGTGGCGGCGCCGGCCGCGGGCGGCAGCTTGCCGACCCCGGCGCCCGCCGGGACGACGGTCGGCACGGTCGCGGCCGGGTCGAGGCTGTACGGGTAGTACCCGCGCGGGTCCGGCACCGTGCCCCGGGTCTCGATCGCGTGGTTGCAGGCGACCAGGATGTTGCCCCGCTCGACGATCCGGCCGAGGTCGCCGCTGAAGTCGACGCGGCCCGGGTTGTTGACGCTGTAGAAGTAGTTGTTCTCCATCAGCACGGCGGCGTCGTAGGTGGAGGCGACCCCGTAGCTGTTGTCGTTGTAGTAGTTGTTGTAGACGTGCGCGAGCGCGGAGAAGCGGACCCGCGGGTTGCGCTGGTCGGAGCGGTCGAAGAAGTTGTGGTGGTAGGTGACCCGGAGCCGCCCGATGTCCTGCGGGCCGGCGTCCTCGTCGTGGCCGAGCAGCAGCGTCTTGTCGTGGTCGTGGAAGTGGTTCCAGGAGACCGTGACGAAGTCCGAGCCGCGCTTGACGTCCACCGCGCCGTCGTCGCCGTTGGAGAACTCGTTGTGGTCGATCCAGATGTGGTGCGAGAACATCTGGACGTTGATCAGGTCGTCGGTCGCGCCGGTGAGGTGCAGGTTCCGGATGATGATGTTGTGCACGGCGTCCGCCGGGGGCGAGGTCACGTCGTCGTCGACCGGCACCCCGATGGTGAGACCTCCACCGGAGAGCGTCGCGTCGTCGCCGAGCCCGACGATCGTCTTGTCGGAGGCGACGTTCCACATCCCGTCGTTGCCGCCGGTGGGCAGGGTGATGGTGCCGGCGACCTGGATGACGTACGGCCCGGGGCGGGCGATGTGGTCGAGGAACTGTGCGGTCGTGGTCACGGTGACCACGGGCCCGCCGGCGCCGCCGGTGGTCCCGGCCTGGCCGAGGGCGTGGACGCTGGCGAAGCCGTCAGCCGCCGCGAGCGGGCCGGCGACGTCGGCCGCGAGCGGGCGGCCCGGGAGGAGGGCCGGCAGGTGCGCGGCGGCCGGGGGCGCGGCGACGGCCGGCGGGGCCGGCACCAGCAGCGCGGTGGCCAGGCCGGCGGCGGCGAGCAGCCGCCGTCGACGCCCGGGCCGCGGGGGCCGGGCGGTGGTGCGGGTCGCGAGCATGGTTTTCCGCCTTTCTCGTACGGCGGATCGCCGGGCCGGCGCACGACGGCGCCTGCCCACTGTCGGTGCACGGTCAGGCCGGACCGGACGCGGGGGGACGGATTCGCGCCAGGGGTGCGGCCCGGCTCCGGGCGATCAGCCAGGTGATGGACGGCGGAAAGCGCTTTCCAAGCTCATGCTAGGCAGCTAGATTGATCGAAGTCAATCAAAGGACCAACTCGCTGGCAGGCGGAGTCCTGGCACGGGAAGACCCCCTGCGGGGGCGGTCCCGTGCCAGGGTTGCACCTGGGCGGTGCGGCGCCTATCCGGTCGTGCCGGCGCGGCGGCGGGCCTCCCGGGTCTTCATGGCGTGCTCCATCAGCGTGATGAGCACCTCCTTGCTGGACTCCCGCTTCCGGGCGTCGCAGAGCAGCACCGGCACCCCCGGGTCGAGGTTGAGCGCCGACTGTACCTCGTCGAGCCGGTACTGCCGCGAGCCCTCGAAGCAGTTCACCGCCACCACGAACGGCGTGCCACGGCCCTCGAAGTAGTCGATGGAGGGGAAGCAGTCGGCGAGCCGACGGGTGTCCGCCAGGACCACCGCGCCGAGCGCGCCGAGCGCCAACTCGTCCCAGACGAACCAGAAGCGGTCCTGGCCCGGGGTGCCGAAGAGGTAGAGCACCAGGTCGTCGCTGATGGTGATGCGGCCGAAGTCCATCGCCACCGTGGTGGTCGTCTTGCTCTCCACCCCGGACAGGTCGTCGATGCCGACGCCGGACTCGGTCAACACCTCCTCGGTACGCAACGGGCGCGTCTCGCTGACCGCGCCGACCATGGTGGTCTTGCCCACGCCGAAACCGCCCGCGACGAGGATCTTGATCGCGGTGGGCAGTGGCGTCGCTCCCGCCGGCCGCTCAGAGTGCCCGTAGTCCATTGATTACCGCCTCGAAAACGCTGTTGTCGGGAAGGCCGGCCGTGGTGTGCGGTTCGCGCACCTGCACCAGGCTGCGGGCCGCCAGGTCACCCAGCAGGACCCGGATGGTGCCCACCGGCAGGTTCAGGTGGGCGGCGATCTCGGCGACGGACTGGATCCGCTGACAGAGCCCGACGATCGCCAGGTGTTCCGGGCCCAGTCCGGTCTCCGGAATCACCTCCGCGCGGGTCGCCGTTACCAGGGAGATCAGGTCGAACGTGCCGGTGACCGGCCGGGCCCGGCCACGCGTCACCGCGTAGGGACGCACGACCGGGCCGGCATGGTCGTCGACCCACTGGTGCTCCGAGGACTCCCCCTGCACCGCCATCCGGCTACTGCTCGCCGGTCGGCTGCTCGGTGTTCCGGGACGGCGACGCGACGTACTTGCCGACCCGGGTGACGAGCATCGCCATCTCGTAGGCGATCAGGCCCACGTCGGCGTCCTCGGAAGCGAGGACGGCGAGGCAGGCGTTACGCCCGGCCGCCGTGACGAACAGGAACGACGACTGCATCTCGATGATGGTCTGCTGCACCTGCCCGCCGCCGAAGCGCTTGCCCGCTCCCCGGGCCAGGCTCTGGATGCCGGCCGCCATGGCCGCCAGGTGCTCGGCGTCGTCCCGGCTGAGCCCTCGCGAGGCGGCCATCAACAGGCCGTCCGTAGAGAGCGCCACCGCGTGTTCGGCTTGCTTCACCCGGCCGACCAGGTCGTCCAGCAACCACGTCAGGTCGGCACTCGAAGCCGTCTTCTGCGCCACTCGTCGTCCTCTTCTCCCCCGGCTGTTGTCGCCGTGCTCGTCTCGGTCGCTGCCGCGCCGCGCGGATCACCCGCACCGCGGCGGCGCCCGGTCAGGTCGCTTGCAGGTCGTCGCCGGCGTCGGGTTCCTCGCCGGCCTCGGTTCGGCTGTCGCCCGTCCCGCCGAGCAGCCGGGCGGCGTCCGTACGGCCGCGCCGGGTGCCGGTCTGGTACGAGCTCATCATCCGGCGCACCTGCTCCGGCGGGCGCGCCATGTCCTGGTCGTCGGCACCGTCCGCGGCGGGCTCGTCCCGCAGCTCCGGCACGATACTGGCCTGCCGGACCCGGACCGGCAGGCCCGAGTCGGTACGCGCCACGACCTGCCGGGCCGCCGGTGCCGGGCCGCCCGCCGTCGTCGGCCCGGTGCCCGCCTCCGGGGCGGCCGGAGCGTCGGTCGGCGCGGGCCGGGGGGTCGTCACGGGCAGGCCGGTCGGGAAGGTCGGACCGTCCAGGGCGTACTGCTCCGACCCACCGCGCGGCCGGGTGGGCAGTCGCACGTCGAGCGCCGGGGCGGCCGGCAGGCTGCGGCCACGCGACCGGGTGGGCAGCGGGGCCCCCTCGGAATCCCCCGCGGCGGGGGTGTCGGCGTCCGGCCGGGGGCGGGCGGCGAGCGGCTCGGTCAGCGTTCCCGGCACCGGGCCGACCGGCTGCTCGACGGCGGGCGCGACGCGGCCGGACGCCCCGGGCACCGGGTCGGCGGCGGGCAGGCCGGCCGGGAACCCGCCAGAGGTGTGCGGGTCGTCGTCGGCGGCGGTGACCAGCTCGGCCGGGATCAGGACGACGGCGGTGGTGCCGCCGTACGCGGACTCCTTGAGCTGCACCCGCACGCCGTGCCGCTCGGTCAGCCGGCTCACCACGTAGAGCCCGAGTCGCGCGGCGTTGGCCAGGTTCAGCTCGGACTGGTCGACGATCCGGTCGTTCGCGGCGGCCAGGTCCTCCTCGCTCATGCCCAGGCCGCGATCCTCGATCTCGATGGCGAACCCGTTCGGCACCAGTTGCCCCCGCACCTCCACCGAGGTGTGCGGCGGCGAGAACGACAGGCCGTTCTCGATCAGCTCGGCGAGCAGGTGGATGACGTCACCGACCGCGCGGCCGGTGAGCGAGACCGGGCCCAGGGGCAGCACGTTGACCCGGGTGTAGTCCTCGACCTCGGCGACCGCGCCCCGGACCACGTCGACCATCGGCACGTTGCGCCGCCAGGCGCGGCCGGGGGTGGAGCCGGAGAGCAGGATCAGGTTCTCCGCGTTGCGCCGCATCCGGGTGGCCAGGTGGTCGACCCGGAACAGGTCCTCCAGCTCCTCGGCGTCGTGCTCGCGACGCTCCATCGCGTCGAGCAGGGTGAGCTGGCGGTGCACCAGCGCCTGGGTCCGCCGGGCCAGGCTGAGGAAGACCTCGCGCACGTTGCGGCGCAGCTCGGCCTGCTCGACGGCGGTGCGGATGGCGGTCTCCTGCACGGCGTTGAACGCCTTGCCGACCTGGCCGATCTCGTCGTCGCCGAACTCCAGCGGAGGCGCCTCCTTGGCGACGTCGACCTCCTCGCCACGGCCGAGCCGCTCGACCACGCCGGGCAGCCGCTCGTTGGCGAGCCGGATGGCGGCCTCACGCAGCCGTTCCAGCTGCAACACCAGGGCCCGGGCGGTGGTGATCGACACGACGATGGAGGCGACGACGGCGAGCAGGCCCAGACCGGCGGCCAGCACCAGCCGGAGGACGACACCGACGGCGATGGGCGCGGCCCGTTCCACGAGCGCGTCGCCCGCCTCGATGATGAAGCGCTGCTGCTCCTCCATCACCACGTCGGCCGCCGCCCGCCACTCCGTCGCCGACACGGCAGGCCCGTCGGCGCCCCGCCCCGCCAGGGCCACGCGGTCCTCCAGGGACCGGAGCGTCGTGTACGCCGCACCGCTCTGCAGGGCCTCGAAACGGGCCCGGTCGGCGGCCGCCAGCTCGGTGCGGGTCTGGCTGGCCACATAGCGCTGGGCACCGGCGGTGCGGGCGAAGAGGGCGGTCTCCTCGGGCGTCATCCGGCCCGCGGCCAGCGCGCCGGTGACGAGTGCGTCCTCCTGCGACAGCAGCTCGCGGACGCGCACGAGCTGGATCAACGCCGCCGTCTCCTGGGTGAACCGCTCGTCGTCCAGGTTGCCCAGCGACCCGTACATCCGCAGCACCGAGTCGATGAGCTCGGTGTACGTCTGGGTGGCGGCGGCCCGGTCCACCTGGCGGGCCTGGATCGACTCACGCACGCCGTCGAGCCGGTCCAGCCCGGCGACGACCAGGTCGACCTGGCGCTGGCTCTCCTGGGCCGCGAGGTCCACCCGCCAGCTGCTGACGGACTTCCGGAACTTCTCGGCGACGCCGTCGGTCTTGCCCCACTGCGCGTCGAGCCGCTCGCGCTCGGCCGGACCCGAGCCGCCCAGGTACGCCGCGGACGCCCGGCGTTCCGCCTGCAACTCCAGGACCAGCGGCTCACCCGGCTGGGCGACCTGGGCGTCGAGCACCTGCACCCAGAGGAGGCTGACGCCCTCCCGCAGGGTCACCCACGCGGCGAACGCCCACAGCGCAACGAGCGAGGCCAGCAGAGCCACGACTTTTCGGCGCAGATTGGAACTGCGGGAACCCATTTGAAACCATCCCATGGCGGGGAGCCTGATTCATCCGATCGGCGGTTCAGCATGGCGCTTCGACCGACCCGGCGCACGGTAGCAGTGTCCCGACGATCACTCAAGCGTTCCTGATCATGACCTGTGCGTGGTGGAGCCCGTCCGGTTCGGGAGTCACCGTCCGATGTGGTCGGCGAGCCGGGCCAGGTGCCGCGCCGCGAGCACGGCGGCCCGCACGATGAGCACCGGGTGGTAGAGATCCTTGTCGTGCCACAGCGGAACGCCGTCGGCGGCGCCGTCCGGTTGACCGTCGAGGTAGGCGAGCGCCCGGCGTACGACGCCGGCGAGGCCCGGCCGGGGCGGCCGGCCGGTCCCCAGCAACACCTGGAGGGCGTACGCGGTCTCCTCCGGCGTGCCCGTCCACAGTCCCCACGAGCCGTCGTCGCGCTGGGTGTCCCGCACCCAGCCGGCCGCCCGGTCGAGCACCCCACCGGTGGCGTCGGGCGCGTACTCGGCCAGGCTCGCCGCCACGCTGGCCGTCGCGTAGTACGGCGAGGCGTGCCAGCGGTCCGTCCAACTGCCGTCGGCCTGCTGACCGGCCACGAGCCAGCCGGCCACCCGCCGCGCCATCCCGGCGTACGGGCCACCAAAGGTGTGCCGGGCGTGCCAGCCCAGCGCCTCCAGCACGTGGGCGTTCGTGGTGACCGACGCGCCGTCCTCGCCCTGCCAGGTGCAGAAGTGCGCGCCGGTGTCGTACGCGAGCAGGCTGTCGGGCGCGACCGGGAGGCCGAGCCGGGCCAGCGCGAAGAGGGTGACGGCCGTGGTGTCGGCGTCCGTCGGTAGGCCGGGCGAGGTCGCCACGCCGGTCGGGCCGAGTGCGGCGGCCAGGCCGGCGGCGAGTTCGGCGACGAGTGCGGCGGGGACGCCCGTCGTCGCACCGACCCGGGCCAGGCTGCTGAGCACCCAGGCCCGTTCGAACACGGCGATGGGGGTGGTGCACGGCACGGGTCCGCCACCTCGCGCGACGGCCCCCGTCAGGTAGCCGAGCGCGGCCCGGTCCACGCCGGGCCGGGCGGGACCGCCCAGCCAGGCGGCGGTCGCGGCGGGCGAGGCACCGACGGCGCCGGCCACGGGACGGGGTCGCAGGTGCGCCCGTGCCCGCTCGTCCAGCACCTCGAAGGCGTGCCACAGCTTCTCCGGCACCGGACCGCCCGCGGCGAGGAGCCGGCCGACCGCCTCGGTCCGGTGCCGCGTCATGCCGTGCGGCAGCGGCAGCACCTGCCGCTGGGCCGGCGGAGCACCGGCGGCGAGGAGTGCGTCGATCCGGTCGACCAGCGCGGGCACGATCAGGTCGACGCCCGGCATGTCCGGCACCGGTTCGGCGGCGACCAGCAGCCGGTCCCGCAGCGCCGCGACGCCCCGGCCCACGGCCGGCGGCAGCCGACGTGCCTCGGGCACGTCGGCGCGCCCCGGGGCCCCCTGCGACCGCAGCAAAGCCTCGACGGCGCTCAGGGTCGGCACCAGGCCGTACGCGCCGGGCGCTCCCCACCCGCCGTCGGCGCGCTGGGTGGCCAGCAGGTGCCGCAGCCGCTCGGCGTGCCCCGGCAACCAGGGCGCGTCGCTGACCAGCCGGCCCGTCTCGTACACCGAGGGCGAGACCGTCCCGGCGGGCGCGGCCAGCATGGCCGCCACCAGCTCGCGGCCGGCGGCGGCGAGCCCGGGGCCGACCAGGTCCGGGACGGCGACGGGTGCCGCCGTCACGCCATCCCCCAGAAGTCGGCGAGCTGGTAGAAGCCGCTGCTGAACCCGATCTGCCGGGCCAGGTAGTCCGCCTCGCGGGGACAGTCCGACCGGAGCGGGACGAGCATGTCGTGGCAGGTGTCCACGAGCGCGGCCAGCCGCTGCTCCACCTGGCCGCGGTCGTCGACCAGCAGGATGGCGTTCAGGTCGCCCCAGCGCAGGTCCCGCTCGTAGGTGCCGAGGTCGTTGACGAGGCGCAGGGCGCGCTGCACCTGGTCGCTGACCGCGACCAGCTCGTCCAGCCGGGCGAGGGTCGCCTCGTCGCCCGTGTAGAGCCAGTGCGCGACGTTGACGATCGTGCAGGCGTGGTTGTCGGCGTTGTCGAGGTAGTCGTCGAGGCTCGGCAGGCGGTCCCGGCCGCCGGAGCGCCACGCCGCCTTCCACTCCCACTCCCGGGCCATCGCCCGCACCGTCGCGTGCAGGCGGTCCCGCCACAGTGGGCGGTACGCGGCGAAGGCGGGCGCCACCGCGAGTTCCTCCTGGAGCGCGGCCAGGTAGCCGCCGAGGTGGTCGTCGGCGCCGGCCGGCTCACCGGCGGCCACCGCGAGGCAGCGCGTGACGAGGCCGTCGACCTCGTCGCGGGACTGCGCCCGGTGGTCGATCAGCCAGTCGAGGGCGAAGCCCCAGAGCACGGTCCGGTTCGCGGCGCGCAGCTGCTCGGCCGTGCACCACGGGGCACCGAACGCGATGGCCAGCGAGATGTTGGCGAACAGCATGGTGTCGAACGGCTCGGCGGGGAACAGCTCGGGGTGCGCCGCCGCCGACGCCTGGAGGTCGCGTTGGCCGCGTACCGCCAGGCCGCAGATCCGGCCCTGCTCCCGCGCGTCGCGCAGTTCGTCCCGCTCGGGCCGCGCCGTCGCCGGGATCACGCCGGTCTCCGCTCGCGGACCGGGGTCAGTGCCATGGTCACCGGCCGGCCCGGGCGCAGGGTGGCCGCCAACTGCTTGGGCGGCATCCCGGCCTCGCGCAGCCGGAACCGGTAACGGCTGAGGATCGTCGCCACCACCAGCGGTGCCTCCAGGTTGAACAGGTACATGCCGAGGCACTGGTGCGGGCCGCCGCCGAACGGGAAGTACGCGTACCGGTGGCCCCGTCGGGGCTGGTCGGCGCGGAACCGGTCGGGGTCGAAGGTGTCCGGGCGGTCCCAGTACCGGGCCAGCCGTTGGGTGACGTAGGAGCTGACCGCGACGATGCTGCCGGCCCTGACCCGGGTGCCCCCGATGACGTCGTCCGCCACCGCCGTGCGGGGCACCAGCCAGCCCGCCGGGTACATGCGCAGCAACTCGTCCATCACGGACCGGGTGTAGGTGAGGGCGAGCAGTTGGTCGCGGCTGATCACCCGGTCGGCGCCCACCACCTCGTCCAGCTCGGCGTAGAGCCGGCCGGCCACCTGCGGGTTGGCGTCCAGGATCGGCCACAGCCAGGTCAGCACCGCGTACGTGGTCTCCGTGGCGGTGGCGAACATGGACACCACGTCGTCGCGGACCCGTCGCTCGTCCAGCGGCCGGCCGTCGTCGTCGCGGGCGGAGACCAGGGCGGCGAGCAGGTCGTCGCCGTCACGCGGGCGGGCCCGTTCGGCCCGGACCAGGGGCAGCATGATGTCGTCGACGACGCCGATGGCCCGGCGCAGGGCGCGATCGCCCGGCACCGGTACGGCGTCGGGGACGAAGGGCAGGAGCAGTCGTAGCCGCAGCGCCGTCACGATCGTGTCCTGGGCGGCCACGATCCGCAGCTGGTCGGCGAGGCCGACCCGGTCGGCGAAGAAGACGCTGCTGATCGCCCGGCAGATCACCCGCCCCAACTCGGCGCCGGCGTCCAGCCACCGGCCGGACCGGGCCGGCTCCTCGAACTCGTCGACCGCGTCGCTGACCGCGCGGCTCATGGAGTCCACCAGGGAGTCGATCCGCTTGGCGGTGAAGTGCGGCTGCATCCGCCCGCGGCTGGCCTGCCACTCCGGGCCGTCGGACATGATGCCGTCGCCGGTGAGGCGCCGCACCGGTCGCCACAGCATGCTCTGGCCGCCGCGGGTGTAGTTGGCCGCGTTGTCCCGCAGCACGTGCTGCACGTGGGCCGGCTCCGTGACCAGGTAGGGACGGATCGTCCCGACGTTGAGGCGGAGGACCTCGCCCGGGGTGGCGTCCGCCAGCGCGACGAGCCTGCCCAGCGGATCACGCAGCAGGCCGGGCATCCTCCACAGTGGCACCGTCCGCGCCGTCCGTACCGGTGGGTCTTCGGCACTCCGGTCAGCCATGGCTTCCCCGCACTCGCGGCTCCTTCTCGCTCACCGTCACGCAGCGTTGTGACGGAACGTCGCTGGGACGGCCGCCTTGCGTCACGATTTCGGGAAGCATGCCATCACCCGTCGAGGCTCCGCTAGCCGCCATACGAGAATTTTGTTCATGGGAATACTGATCCATGAAGGACTTCGTGGCGGGCGTCACTCCTGGAGGGTGCGCAGGTAACGCCACTCGGCGGCGACCGGGCGGTACCCGAACCACCCGTTGACCGCCCGCATCGCGTCGTTGCCGGCGTCGTTCAGCGTGGACGCCCACCGGAAGCCCGCCGACCGGGCGGCCAGCAGCGACGCCCGCTTGACCACCCGGGCGAGACCCCGGCCCCGCCACCCGCCCCGGGTGCCGGTCATCCCGGACAGGTAGCGGTCCACGCCGTCGGTCAGCGCGACGGTGAACGCCACCACCACACCGTCGGCCACCGCCACCGTACTGAGCGTCCGGTCCAGGTCCGGCCGGTCCCAGTACGCCGCCCGCCAGTCCGGGAAGCTGATCACGGCCATCCCGACGTCACCGGGCTCGTCGGCGGCGGCGGCCAGATCCGCCTCGTGGAGCGGGCGCGGATCGGGCAGGTCGGCGGCCGTGGTCAGCCGCACCCCGGCGGGCGGGGCGGGCGCGTCCGGCAGCACCGCGGTCGCCAGGTCCAGGCCCAGGATCACGCTGCGCCGACCGGGTCGGTAGCCGCGCCGCTCGGCGAAGGAGATCGTCGCCGGCTCGTCGTCGACCCGCGCGTACGCCCGGCGCACGCCGAGCCCGACGAGCCGCTCCTCGGCGGCGGCGAGCAGCGCCGAGCCGATGCCCCGCCCCCGCTCCCCGGGGCGCACGACGAGGTTGACGAAGCCGAGCCCCGGCTCGGCGCTCTCGTGCAGCAGTCCCGTACGGGCGACGCCCGCGATCCCGCCGCCCGCCTCGGCGACCTGCATCCCGAAGCGCTCCGCCGGTTTGCCGGCCGCCTGCCAGGCGAGCAGCTCGGGGGTGACGACGAGGTGGGGTCGGGCGGCGCGGAGCAGTCCGGCGACCGGTGTCGTGTCGGAGGGGCCGGCGGCCCGGACGGTGAGGACCATGGCTGGGCAAGCTACCGCAAAGGCCGGCGCGGCGGGGGAATCCGGGCGCGCCCGCCCGGGCTGTGCCAGGCTCAGGGCATGGACGACAAGACCATCCTGAACCGGATCTCCGAGCTGGTCGACGAGGAGCACCGGTTGCGCGCCGACGCGCAGGCCGGCGAGTCGGGCACCGACGACGACGCCCGCGCCCGGCTGCGCGCGCTGGAGGAGTCGCTCGACCAGTGCTGGGACCTGCTGCGCCGGCGGCGGGCCGCCCGGCAGGCCCACGGCGACCCGGAAGCCCAGGGCGGGCGCCCCGTGTCGGAGGTCGAGCGCTACCTCCAGTGACCCGGGTCCCGGGCGGCCGGCGCGGGCCGCCCGGGACGTCCGGTCAGCGGATCCCCGCCTCCCGCAGCAGCAGCTCGGTCAACGCGGCCGGGTCGGCGTCCACCGTGGGCAGGCCCCGCGCCGCGAACCAGGTGGCGACCACCCGCACGTCGCGGGCCAGGAACTCCGGCCCCTGCGGGTTGGCCACCACGTCGACCACCTGCGGCAGGTCGATCAGCACCAGCCGCCCCGCGTGCACCAGCAGGTTGTACGGCGACAGGTCGCCGTGGGCGAGGCCCGCGCGGGCGAGGACCACCAGGGCGTCGACGAGCTGCCCCCACAGTTCGCGCAGTTCTCCGGCCGCTGGCCGGAGCTGGGCCAGCCGGGGCGCGGCCTGCCCCTCGTCCTGGTCGCCGAGGAACTCCAGCATCAGCTCGGTGCCGCGCAGCTGCACCGGGTAGGGGACGGTGATCGTGCCGTAGCGGGCGCCGACCTCCCAGAGCCGGGTCAGGGCGGCGAACTCGGCCGCCGCCCACTGCCCGGCGATCATCTGCCGGCCGAAGGCGGTCCGGCCGGCCATCGCCCGGTTCTCCCGGGACCGGCGGACCCGGCGTCCCTCCAGGTAGCCGGCGTCGCGGTGGAACAGCCGGTGCTGGGCGTCCCGGTATCGCTTGACCGCCAGCAGGCAGGACCGGTCGGTGCCGGGCACCGCCCGACGGACCAGGTGGACGTCCGCCTCCTTGCCGGTCTTGAGTACGCCCAGCTCGGTGTCCTTCGCGGCCAGCTCGGTGATCAGCCAGTCCGGGTGGGGGTCCGGGCCGTGCACGGCGTCGTCCCAGGAGGACCAGCGCTCCCCCGTCTCCGGGTCGGGCTCGGCGTCGGGGTCGGCGGGGGCGGGCTCGGCGGGCCGGCCGCGCTTCAGGAAGAGTTGCTCGTCGTCGTCGAAGCGGCGCTTGCCGCAGGTACGGCGCTCGCGCGCCGGAAGGTCGTGATCGCGCACTGCGGTGGTGTTCCCTTGCTCGAGGCTGATGGAGGCAGGTGGAAGTGACCTGCGAAGACGGCCATGACCGACCCCCTCTCCTCGACCGGGCACGGGCCCGGGTGCACGATGCGCCGACCATGCTCGCGGGGCGACCCCGCCCGGGTCAACCGAATTACGCCCGCCGCGGCCGGCGTTCCGGTGCGCCGGCGAGCACCGCCGCGACGGCGGCGATCACGCCGTCGGCCGTGCGGGTGGGCGCGAACCGGCTGTCGTCCCAGGTGCGCCCCCGGTGCAGCCAGACGCTGGGCAGGCCCATGGCGGCGGCGCCCCCGATGTCCGCCTCCGGGCCGTCGCCGACCACCCAGGCACCATGCAGCGGCAGCCGCACCCGGCGGGCGGCCAGCGCGAAGATCCTCGGATTGGGTTTGCTGACCCCGACGTCCTCGGAGATCACCCAGTCGGCGACGAAGCGGTCCAGCCCGGTACGCCGGATCATGGCCTCCTGGTGGCGGACCCCGCCGTTGCTGACCACCACGGGCGTCCAGCCGGCCTCGCCGACGATCCGCAGCGCGCACGCGACCAGCGGATCGAGCCGGATGGCGGCCAGGACGCCCTCGTGCAACTCGTCGACGAGGTCGATGGACGGGTGCTGCAACCCGTACCGGTCCCGCACGGCGTCGGCCACGTCCCACCGGTCGGTCAACCCGTCGGCGTCGATGGAGAGCAGCCAGTCGATGTCTGTGGGCGGCGCACCGACGCCGGCCAGGAAACGCTCCCCCCAGGCGCGGAACGGACCGGCCCGGTCGAGCAGGGTGTTGTCCAGATCCAGCAGGAGCAGTGGCACCTGGGCACCCTACGGGACCGCGACCGCCCGCCGACAGTGCCGATTTCTCGCCCGAAGCCGTCAGGCCGGCAGCGACGTACGCGCGCCCCCCTGTCCGGGCAGGCGGTCGAGCAGCATGCGGTGGGCCGCCCGGGTGGCCGCGAGCGCCTCCGGGCGGAGAACGACGACCAGCACGTCCTCGCCGCTGTCCGTGCCCCGGGCCAGCGGCCGGCCCTCCGGGTCGTAGACCGCCGCGCCACCGTTGAACCGCCACGGATCGGCGCCGCCGACGAGGTTGGCGAACACCACGTACATCGTGTTGTCCAGCGCGCGGGCGGCGTAGTAGAGGTCACGGCGGTGTTCGGAGCCGGCCAGGTAACCGCTCGGGCAGAGGTAGCCGTGCGCCCCGTCGGCCGCCGCGGCCCGGCCGTGCTCCGGGAAGCAGCCGTCGTAGCAGATGCCGAGCCCGAGCCGCCAGTCGTCGACGAGCAGGGTGGCGCCCCGGTCACCGGCGACGAACAGGTCCCGCTCGCCGCTCCACAGTTGCTGCTTGTCGTACCCGACGCGGACGTCGCCGGAGCGGTCGACCAGCAGGGCGGAGATCGTCCGCCGGCCGTCGGGGTGCCGTACGGCCGCGCCGACGACCACCGCGCCGCCGCCGTCGCGGGCCGCCTCGCGCAGCGGGTCCAGGCGTGGGTCGTCGACGCCCGCCGCCGCGTCGGCCGCGACGTCGGTGCCGGCCGGGTCGGCGGCGAGGGTCGGCAGGTGGTACGCGGGCAGGAAGAGTTCGGGCAGCACGGTCACCCTGGCGCCCCGATCCGTGGCCCGGCGGACCAGTCGGGCGGCGCTCGCCGCGTTGCCGGTCACGTCGCCGGGGACGGGCTCGGCCTGCACGGCCGCGACGGTCAGTGGGGCGGCGGGGACCGCGACGGCGGCGGCGGGTGGCGTCACGGGCCGATCCTAGCCGGGCAGGAATCGATGGATGATCATCCACGCGGGCAACCCAAGCCGTACGTACGGTTTGCAGGGCGCCTGCCGAACTGACACGATCGACCCGTGCCCAGAGTAAGTCAGGATCAGCTCGACGCGCGCCGGCAGGAGATCCTCGCCGCCGCCCGGGCGTGTTTCGCCCGGCACGGCTACGAGGGCGCCACCGTACGCAGGCTGGAGGAGGCCACCGGGCTGTCCCGGGGTGCGATCTTCCACCACTTCCGCGACAAGGACTCGCTCTTCCTGGCGGTGGCCGAGGACGACGCTGCGGCCATGGTGGAGACGGTCGCCCGCAACGGCCTCGTCCAGGTGATGCGTGACCTGCTGTCCCGTGCCGTCTCCCCCGACACCACCGGCTGGCTCGGCAGCCAGTTGGAGGTCTCCCGGCGGCTGCGTACCGACCCCGCGTTCGCCAGGCGCTGGGCGGAGCGGTCCGCCGCCATCGCCGCGGCGACCCGCGACCGGCTGGCCCGCCAGCGGGAGGCGGGAGTGCTCCGTGAGGACGTGCCCATCGACGTGCTGGCCCAGTTCCTCGAACTCGCCTACGACGGCCTGGTGCTGCACCTGGCGATGGGTCGTCCCGCCGGCGACCTCGACCCGGTGCTCGACCTGGTCGAGGAGGCCGTCCGCCGCCGCTGACCCACCTGCGCCGGGCCGGTGTTCCGACCGTCGCGGGACGTGGCGGCCCTGCCCCACAATGGGGCCGCGATCCCTCGCCGACAGGAGCAACCCATGACCGTCCTCGCCGCACCTGGTGACACCTGGGGCATCCCCGGCCCCACCTTCCTCGGGATCTATCTCCTCGCGACCGTCGTGGTCGTCGTCGGCACGCTCGTCCACCGGATCCTCGTCCTGGCCGGCCCGACCGCCGGGGACGTGGGTCAGCTCGGCCCGCAGCAGGTCGCCTACCTCAACGGTGGGGAGCAACTGGCGGTCTGGGCCTCGCTCGGCGGGCTGCGCGGCAGCGGCGCGATCGGCGTACGGCCGGACCGGCGGCTCACCACCGGCGGCCCGCTGCCCGCCGGGACCACACCGCTGGACCAGGCCATCCACCTCGCCGCCGGCCGGAACGCCACTGCCCGGGAGCTGCGCCGCGACGAGTGGGTCCGGCGTGCGCTCGACCAGCTCAGGACCGGCCTGGAGCAGGCCGGGCTCGCGGTGTCTCCGGCCCGCCGGGCCGCGCTGCGCCGCGGCGCGTTCCTGCTCTCCGCCCTTTCGCTGGTCGGCATCATCCGGATCATCGCTGGCCTGCAGAACGACCGTCCGGTACTCCTGCTCGTGCTCTGTCAGATCCCGCTGGTCGTGGCCAGCATCCTCCTGCACGTGGTGCCCCGGCGCACCCGGGCCGCCACCCAGGCGCTGCGGGGCCTGCGCCGGCAGCACACCTACCTCGCGCCCGCCTCGGGCCCCGCCTACGCCACCTACGGGGCGGCGGGCGCGGCGATGGGGGTCGCGCTGTTCGGTACCGCGTCGCTGTGGGCGATGGACCCGGGCTTCGCCGCGGAGGCCGAGATCCAGCGTCAGGCGACCAGCGGCGCCGGCGGCTCCTCCGGCTGCGGTGGCGGCAGCTCCTGCGGCGGCGGCAGCAGCTCCTGCGGCGGGGGTGGCGGCTGCGGCGGCGGCGGGTGCGGCGGGTGACCGGCCCGCAGGGCGTGGGCATCGGCTGGCGGCCGGAGATCGCCGGTTTCGTCGCCGACCTGCCCGGGCTGCGCTTCGTGGAGGTGGTCGCGGAGGGCGTCACCGCGACCGGGCCGCTGCCCGAGGGTCTCGCCACGCTGCGGGAGCGCGGCGTGACGGTCGTACCGCACGGCGTGCGGCTCTCCCTCGGCGGCGCCGAGCCGGTCGACCCGGCCCGCGTCGCCCACCTGGCCGCGGTGGCGGAACTCGTCGGGGCGCCGCTGGTCAGCGAGCACATCGCCTTCGTCCGGGCCGGCGGCGTCGAGGCCGGTCACCTGCTGCCGCTGCCCCGCAGCCGGGAGGCGGTCGACGCGATCTGCGCCAACGTCGCCCGCGCGCAGGCCGAGCTGCCGGTGCCGATCGCGCTGGAACCGATCGCGGCCCTGTTCGACTGGCCCGACGACGAGCTGGACGAGGCCGGGTTCCTCACCGAGATCCTGCTGCGCACGGACGCGTTCCTGCTGCTCGACATCGCCAACGTGTACGCCAACGCCCGCAACCGGGGCACCGACCCGGCCGCGCTGCTCGACCGGCTGCCGCTGGACCGGGTCTCCTACGTGCACGTCGCGGGCGGCACCGAGCAGGGCGGCTACTACCACGACACGCACACCGACCCGGTGCCGCCGCCGGTGCTCGACCTGCTGCGCGAGCTGTGCGCCCGCCGCCGGCCGCCGGCCCTTCTGCTGGAACGCGACGGGCACTACCCGCCCGGGCCGGTGCTCCGCGCCGAGTTGGACGCCCTCGCCGCCGCGTCCGGTTTCCCGGTGGTGACGTGAGCGGCGGGCTGGCCGAACGGCAGGCGGCGCTGGTGGCCGCGCTGGTGGCCGGTGGTCCGGTGCCGCCCGGTTTCGACCCGGCGGCGCTGGCCGCCGCCGGGGCCGCGCTGCTGCGCAAGCGGGCCGGAGAGGTCGCCCGGCACTGGCCGCTGCTCGCCGCCGGCCTCGGCCCACGCTGGCAGTCGACGTTCGCCGGCTGGGCGGCGGGCCGGCCGACCGCCGGCTCGCTGCGCGACGGCTGGGACCTGGCCCGGGACCTGCGCGACCGGGGCACGCTGCCGCCGCTGGGCGCGGAGGAACTGGCCGCGCGGGAGGCCACCGACCGCTACGACGGGCACACACCCCCGCGCCCCCGCCGGCTGCCGGGCTGGGGGCGCGCCGGCGGCGCCGTCGCGATCCAGGTCGCCGGTCGGGTACGCCTGCTGCGCCCCGCCCGGCACTGAGCGGAGCCATCCCCGCGAGCCGAGGGCCCCGCTGGCGGATCCGGCCGGGTACGGCAGGATCGGCGGCATGGATCTCGGACTGACCGATCGGGTGTACGTACTCACCGGCGCCTCCCGGGGGCTGGGCTACGCGACCGCGGAGTGTCTCGTCGCCGACGGCGCCCGCGTCGTGATCTCCGCCCGGGACGCCGACGCGGTGGCCGCCGCCGCGCAGCGCCTCGGCGGGCCGGAGCGGGCCGTCGGGCTGACCGCCGATCTGGCCGACACGGAGACGCCGGAGCGCCTCCTGGCGGCGGCCCGCGAGCACTTCGGGCGGATCGACGGGGCACTTGTCTCGGTCGGCGGGCCGCCGCCGGGCAGCGCCGCGTCGGTCACCGACGAGCAGTGGCGCCGGTCCTTCGAGACGGTCTTCCTCGGCACCGTCCGCATGGTCCGTACCGTCGCCGCTGCCCTTGCCGAGGGCGACGGCGGCGCGGTCGGGCTGGTCCTGTCGACCTCCGCGCGCGGGCCGGTGCCCGGCCTGGGCATCTCCAACGGCCTGCGGCCGGGCCTAGTGGGCATGGCCAAGGACGTCGCCGACGAGTACGGGCCCCGGGGCGTCCGGATGGTCGGCCTGCTACCGGGGCGGATCATGACCGACCGCAACGTGGAACTCTTCGCCGCCACGGGTGACCCCGAACGGGCGCGGGCGGAGGCCGAGGCCGCCATTCCGCTGCGCCGGATCGGCGTGCCGGCCGAGTTCGGCCGGGTGGCCGCGTTCGTGCTCTCCCCCGCCGCGAGCTACCTGACCGGGGTCACCGTGCCGGTCGACGGCGGCGTGCTGCGGAGCCTCTGATGGCCGCCCCCGCTGCGGGACCGGGCCCAGGCTCTCCAGGCCGACGGCGGAGGCGGCCGAAAGAGCCGGCCGGCGGGCAGCCTCCGCCCACCCGGGCCGAGCTCGCCGCGGCGGCGGAGCGCACCCTGCCCGACGTCATCGCGCCCGACCTGGACGTGCTGTTCGTCGGCATCAACCCGGGCCTGTGGTCGGCCGCCACCGGGCGGCACTTCGCCCGCCCGGGCAACCGGTTCTGGCCGGCGCTGCACCGGGGCGGGTTCACGCCCAGGTTGCTGCACCCCAGCGAGCAGGACGCGCTGCCGGGGCATGGCCTGGGCATCACCAACATGGTCGCGCGGGCCAGCGCCCGGGCCGACGAGCTGACCCCGGCCGAGCTGGTCGCGGGGGCGGAGATCCTCACCGGCAAGGTCGAGCGGTACCGCCCCCGGTGGGTCGCCGTGGTGGGGGTGACCGCGTACCGGATCGGGTTCGCCCGGCCGAAGGCGACCTACGGCCCGCAGCCGGAGTCGCTGGCCGGTGCCCGGATCTGGGTGCTGCCCAACCCCAGCGGCCTGAACGCGCACTTCACGCCCGAGACGCTGGGGGCCGCGTTCGCCGAGCTGCGGGCGGCGGCGACCGCCGCCGGCTGACGGCTCAGTTCGCCGCGGCGGGCGGCAGCGCCTCGTCGGCGAGGTAGGGCCGCAGCGGCGGCACGGCCACCGGCTCGGGACCGGTCGCGTCGGCGTACGGGGTGGGCGAGTCGGCGACCGCGAACTGGGTGCGGTAGAGCTCGGCGTAGAGGCCGCCCACGGCCACCAACTCCTCGTGCCGCCCCCGCTCGACGATCCGCCCGTCGTCGAGGACCAGGATCTGGTCGGCGTCGCGGACCGTCGAGAGCCGGTGCGCGATCACCAGCGCGGTACGCCCGGTCAGCGCCACCGACAGCGCCCGCTGCACCGCGGCCTCGCTCTCCGAGTCGAGGTGCGCCGTCGCCTCGTCGAGGATCACGATCGACGGGGCCTTGAGCAGCACCCGGGCGATGGCGATGCGCTGCTTCTCGCCGCCGGAGAAGCGGTAGCCGCGCTCGCCGACGAGAGTGTCCAGGCCGTCCGGCAGCGACCGGACCAGGTCGGCGACCTGCGCCCCGGCCAGGGCCGCCCAGATCTCGTCGTCGGTGGCGTCCGGCTTGGCGTAGCGCAGGTTCTCGGCGATGGTCTCGTGGAACAGGTGCGAATCCTGGGTGACCACGCCGATCTCGTCGCGCAGCGAGTCGAGGGTGGCGTCGCGGACGTCGACCCCGCCGACCAGCACCTGCCCGTCGGTGACGTCGTAGATCCGCGAGATCAGCATGGACAGCGTCGACTTGCCGGCGCCGGACGGCCCGACCAGCGCCACCATCTGCCCCGGCTGGACGGCGAGCGAGACGCCCTTGAGCACCGGCTCGTTGATCGTGCGGTCGAGCGCGGCGACCTCCTCCAGCGAGGCCAGCGAGACCTCGGCGGCGGCGGGATAGCGGAACCGCACGTCACGGAACTCCACCCGGCCGCTGCCCCGGGGCACCACGACGGCGTCGGGCTTCTCCTCGATCGAGGGCTTCAGGTCGAGCACCTCGAAGACCCGGTCGAAGGAGACCAGCGCGCTCATCACGTCGACCCGGACGTTGGACAGCGCGGTCAGCGGGCCGTAGAGGCGGGTGAGCAGCAGGGCGAGGGTCACCACGGTGCCGGCGCTGACGTTGCCGGTGACCGCGAGCCAACCGCCGAGGCCGTAGGTGAGCGCCTGGGCCAACGAGGCGACCAGCAGCATCGCCACGAAGAAGGTCCGCGAGTACATCGCGGACTGGATGCCGATGTCACGGACCCGCTCGGCCCGCCCGGCGAACCGGTCCGCCTCCACCTCGGGCCGGCCGAAGAGCTTCACCAGCAACGCGCCCGAGACTCCGAACCGCTCGGTCATCGTCGCGTTCATCTTCGCGTCGAGGTTGTAGGACTCCCGGGTGATCTCGGCGAGCCGCTTGCCGACCCGGCGCGCCGGGATGATGAAGACCGGCAGCAGCACCAGCGAGAGCGCGGTGATCTGCCAGGAGAGGGTGAACATCACCGCGGCCGTGAGCACGAGCTGGATGACGTTGCTGACCACCCCGGACAGCGTCGAGGTGAACGCCCGCTGCGCCCCGAGCACGTCGTTGTTGAGCCGGCTGACCAGCGCGCCGGTCTGGGTGCGGGTGAAGAACTGCAACGGCATCCGCTGGACATGGTCGTAGACCCGGGTGCGCAGGTCGAGGATGATGCCCTCGCCGATGCGGGCCGAATACCAGCGCTGGGCCAGGGAGAGCAGCGCGTCGGCGACCGCGAGCGCGGCGATGACGAGCGCCAGCCGGATCACCGCGCCGCCGGCGTCGGACCCGCCCCGGGTGATGGCGTCGATCACGTCGCCGGCCAGCACCGGGGTGGCGACCCCGATGACCGCCGCCAGCACGACGGTGACCAGGAAGACGACGATGTCCCGACGGTAGGGCCGGGCGAAGGCGACCACCCGCCCGGCCACGCCGCGCGTGAGCCGATGGGTGGAGATCTCGTCGCGGTTACGGATCGACCGGAGCATGCTCCAACCGGTCATGCCGCCGCCGGACATCGAGTGGGACACGCTCACCTCCGGGTCGTCGGGCAGGCCGCACCGTCAGGCCAATTCTCCCGACGACTCTGACAACCTCGGCCGTAACCCGGATCTTCCCGAACGGTCCTTACTATTCGCCCCGGGCTACTCGCCTCGCCCCGGGCTACTCGCCCCGGCCGGCGAGGTCCCGCAACCGCCGGGTCTGCGCCTCCCGCTCGGCCCGCTGCTGGTCGGCGGCGGACCGGCCGGCGGACCCGGCCAGCAGGGCCTTGATCTCCACCACCGCGTTGCGGTTGTTGGCCAGCAGCCCGCCGGTCAGGTCACGCACCGCGGCGTCCAGCTCGGCGTTCGGCACCACCCGGGTGGCCAGGCCGATCCGGTCCGCCTCGGCGGCGTCCATCCGCCGGCCGGTCGCGCAGATCTCCAGGGCGCGGCTGTAGCCGACCAGGTCGACCAGACGGCCGGTGCCGGCGAGATCGGGAACCAGGCCGAGCGTCACCTCGGCCATGGAGAGCTTCGCGTCCTCGGCGAGCACCCGCAGGTCGCAGGCGAGCGCCAGCTGGAACCCGGCGCCGATCGCGTGGCCCTGCACGGCGGCCACGGAGATGACGTCGGGGCGGTGCAGCCAGGTGAAGCCGCCCTGGTACTCCGCGATCCGGTCGGCGCACTCCTGCTCGGGCAGGGTCGCCAGCTCGGCGAACGACCCCGGGCCGGAGGCGCCCGCCACCGACAGGTCGAGACCGGCAGAGAACGCCCGCCCCTCGCCGCGGACGACCACGACGCGGATGTCGCCGGGAAGATCCCGCGAGAAGTCGCTCATCGCGCGCCACATCGCCGGGGTCTGCGCGTTGAGCACGTCGGGCCGGCACAACGTGACTGTCGCGACCGGCCCGTCGCATTCCAGCCGGACCCCGGTCGTCTCGGCGGTCACCGGACGGCCCGGGGAGCGGCGCTGGTGGACGACGCTGGTGGGCGGGTCACGCCTTCTTGCGGCGTCGGGCGCCGCCGCGCTGCCGCAGCTGGACCCCGGACTCGGTGAGCACCCGGTGGATGAACCCGTAGGAGCGGCCCGTCGAGGCCGCCAGCGCACGGATGCTCTCACCCGAGGTATACCGCTTTACCAGGTCCTTGGCGAGCGTCTGGCGCTCGGCTCCGACGATCCGGCGACCCTTCTCAGTGCTGGTGGCTGTGCCAGTGGCTGCCATGCTGTGTCCTCACGTCCCAGACTGTGCGGTTCGGATACGGTCCCACCTATTAGACCGCCTCGAACGATCATGCGCCAGATATCAACTCTTCGCCAACCGACACGCTATGCATTGTCATCTTCCCGATACAGTGACGCCGCCGACGCCTCCCGGGGATCGACACCCGTCCGGGGCGGCGGGCGGCCGGGCCATACCCTGCTGGCGTGATCGATCTCCTGGGCACCGCGGCCGGTGCCGCCGCCGTGTTCGCCGCCACCAACCTCGACGACATCATCGTGCTGACGCTGTTCTTCGTCGCCGCCCGCACCACCGGCCGGCCCCGCACCTGGCAGATCGTCGCCGGGCAGTACCTGGGCATCGGGGCGCTCGCGCTGGCCAGCGCGGTGGTCGCGGCCGGGCTGCTGGTGGTGCCGGAGCCGTGGACCGGCCTGCTCGGCCTGCTGCCGATCGCCCTCGGCGTCCGCGCGCTGCTCGACCGCGAAGCTGACGACGCCCCGGCGGTGGTCGGCTCGACGCTCGGGGTGGCCGGGGTGACGATCGCCAACGGCGCCGACAACATCGCCGTGTACGTGCCGGTGTTCCGCTCCCTCGGCCCGCTCGACATCGTGGTGTTCCTGCTGGTCTTCGTGGTGCTCGTCGCGGTGTGGTGCGCCGCCGGGGCCTGGCTGGGCGGTCATCCCCGGGTGGTCCGGCTGGTCGGGCGCGTCGGCCACTGGCTCGTCCCGGCCGTCTTCGTCGCCATCGGCGCGATCATCCTGACCACCTCGGGCGTCCTACCCCACCTGCTCACCCTGCTCCCCTGACCCCACACCCCGCCCACCCCCACCCGGCCCCCGCCCGTCCGATCCCGCCCCGTTGATCATGACGTTTGCGTGCTCCACTCCGGCGTGTCGCTACAGCAACGTCATGATCAACGCGGCCAACCGGGGGGTGGGGTGGGGGGTGGGTTAGGCGAGTTCGACGAGTTCCAGGAGGTCGTCGCTCCAGGCGTCCTCGTCGCCGTCGGGGAGCAGGATGGCCCGGTCGGGCTTCAGCGCCATGACCGCGCCGGGGTCGTGGGTGACCAGCACGATCGCGCCCGGGTAGCGGGCGATGGCGTCCAGCACCTGCTCCCGGCTGACCGGGTCGAGGTTGTTGGTCGGCTCGTCGAGCAGCAGCACGTTCGCCCCCGAGCAGACCAGGGTGGCCAGCGCCAGCCGGGTCTTCTCGCCACCGGAGAGCACCCCGGCCGGCTTGTCCACGTCGTCGCCGGAGAACAGGAACGCGCCGAGGATCTTGCGCAGGTCGGTGTCGGTCTGCTCGATGGCGGCGCTGCGCATGTGCTCCAGCACCGTCCGGTCGACGTCGAGCGTCTCGTGCTCCTGCGCGTAGTAGCCGAGCCGCAGGCCGTGGCCGGCGTGCACCTCGCCGGTGTCCGGCTCCAGCAGGCCGCCGAGCATCCGCAGCAGGGTCGTCTTGCCGGCGCCGTTGAGCCCCAGGATGGCCACCCGGGAACCCCGGTCGACCGCCACGTCGACGTCGGTGAAGATCTCCAGCGAGCCGTACGACTTGGACAGGCCGGACGCGGTGAGCGGCGTCTTGCCGCACGGCGCCGGGCTCGGGAAGCGCACCTTCGCCACCTTGTCGGCGACGCGTACCTCCTCCAGGCCGGAGATCAGCTTCTCGGCGCGGCGGGCCATGTTCTGCGCGGCGACGGTCTTGGTGGCCTTGGCCCGCATCTTGTCGGCCTGCGCCATCAGCGCGCCGGCCTTCTTCTCGGCGTTGGCCCGCTCCCGGCGGCGGCGCCGCTCGTCGGTCTCGCGGGCCTCCAGGTACGCCTTCCAGCCCAGGTTGTAGACGTCGACCACGGAGCGGGTGGCGTCGAGGAACCACACCTTGTTGACCACCGACTCCAGCAGCGAGCCGTCGTGGGAGATCACGATCAGGCCGCCCTTGTGGTTGGCGAGGAAGCTGCGCAGCCAGGTGATCGAGTCGGCGTCGAGGTGGTTCGTCGGCTCGTCGAGCAGCAGGATGCCGCCGCCGTTCTCACCCGCGTCGCGGAACAGGATCCGGGCCAGCTCGATGCGGCGGCGCTGGCCGCCGGAGAGCGTGCCGATGGTCTGGGCGAGCGCCCGGTCCGGCAGCCCGAGGTTGGCGCAGATCCGCGCGGCCTCGGCCTCGGCCGCGTAGCCGCCGAGGGAGGCGAACTGGTCCTCCAGCGCGCCGTAGCGGCGGACCAGCCGGTCGTCGGCGCCGTCGGCGAGCTTGGCCTCGATCTCCTTCATCTGGGCCATCAGCACGTCCAGCCCTCGCGCGGAGAGCACCCGGTCGCGGCCGGTGACGTCCAGGTCGCCGGTGCGCGGGTCCTGCGGGAGGTAGCCGATGGCGCTGCGCCGCTCGATCTGCCCGCCGTACGGCTGGCCCTCGCCGGCGAGCACCTTCAGCGTGGTGGTCTTGCCGGCGCCGTTGCGGCCGACCAGGCCGATCCGGTCACCCGGCTGCACCCGCAGCGTGGTGTCGGACAGCAGGATCCGGGCGCCGGCGCGCAGCTCCAGGCCGGTGGCAGTGATCATGTCGGGGGACTCGCTCTCGGGGTCTGGAAGGGCTGACTCAGGGCACGCGAAAGCGCCGGCGAGCACGAGGCCCGTCGGCGCGGGGCGGTTCAGCCTTCGCAGAGCAGCACGGGCCCAAGTGTACCGGGCGCCGCCCGGCCACCTCGCCGGATTACCGATCAAGATCATCGGGTACCGAATCGCCGTCCGGACCCGGTCCGGTACCGCAACCACCAAAACGGATCAAATCGGTGATCGGGGTAGACATGGAGCTGAACGAGAACGCGCGGATCGACACCAGCCAGGTGGACGACCGGCGAGGGTCCGGCGGGGGCGGTGGGCTGGGCGGCATCCCCATCCCGATCGGCGGCGGGCGGGGCGGCATCGTCGGCATCGTCATCGCCGTGCTGGTCGCGCTCGTCGGCGGCGGCTTCGGTCTCAACGCCGCCACCAACGGCGGCGACGAGCCGCAGGGCGACAACACGTCGCTGGAGCAGAAGTGCTCCGCCGACGACGCGCTCCAGCAGCTCGACTGCCGCAACGCGCTCTACGTCAACTCGATCCAGGCGTACTGGCAGAAGGCGTTGCCCGAGGCGTTCGGCGAGCAGTACCGCCCGTCGAAGACGGTGTTCTTCAGCCAGGGCGTGAACACCGCCTGCGGGCAGGCCGACTCCGGCGTCGGGCCGTTCTACTGCCCCGCCGACGACCAGGTCTACATCGACCTCACCTTCTACCAGGTGCTCGCCCAGCAGCTCGGGGCCGCCGGCGAGTTCGCCCAGCCCTACGTGCTCGCCCACGAGTACGGCCACCACGTGCAGGACCTGCTCGGCACCGAGGCGCAGATGCGCCGCCAGCAGCAGCGCGACCCGGACAGCGCCAACGCGCTCTCGGTGAAGCTGGAGTTGCAGGCCGACTGCTTCGCCGGCGCCTGGGCGAAGAACGCCACCGGCACCGCGGACTCCGGCGGCCAGAAGATCTTCAACAACATCAGTGAGCAGGACATCCAGCAGGCCGTCGACGCCGCCGAGAAGATCGGCGACGACGCCATCTCCGAGCGGGCCAACCGGCCGGTGAACCCGGACGAGTTCACGCACGGCTCGTCGGCCCAGCGCAAGGAGTGGTTCACCCGGGGCTACTCCACCGGCGACCCGAAGAGCTGCGACACCTTCGGCGGCAGCCGCTGAGCACGAAGCACCCCTTCCTGACGCACGAGGCCACGGGCCCGGTCGGTGACCGGGCCCGTGCCGGTGTAAGGAAGGGCCCCTTGCTAACGCATAGCGTTAGCAAGGGGCCCTTCCTTACACCGGCGGCGGTGGTCAGACCCGCTGCCAGAGCGCCGGCACGTTGGGCGGCTCCCAGCCCGGCTGGGCGGTGTGCCCCTGGAGGCAGCGGTAGGACAGGCCACCGTAGGTCACCGTCGCGCCGGCGGCGTACGCGGTGCCGACCTGCCAGGTCGTTCCGCCCGGCGGCGGCTCGGTCGGGGTGGGCGTGGGGGTCGGCCCGGGGCCACCGGTGGTGACGAGGGTCAGCCCGTACGCCGCCAGGATCGCGTTGACCGGCTGGAAGTACATCGTCCCGCCGGTGGTGCAGTTGCCGGAGCCGCCCGAGGTGACCCCCTGGGCCTGGTTGCCGGAGATCCACGAGCCGCCGGAGTCACCGGGCTCGGCGCAGGCGTTGCTCCGCGTGAGCCCGCTCACCGTGCCCTCCGGATAGGTCACCGAGGCGTTCTTCTGCTGGATGGTGCCGCAGCGCCACCCGGTGGTGGAGCCGGACCGGCAGACCGCCGCACCCACGGCGGCCTCGACACTGCCCGCCACGGCCACCGTCCCGCCCCGGTAGTCGTTGACCAGCCCGCGCGGGGTGTTCCCGGCGTCGACCTGCACCCAGGCGTAGTCCCGGCCGGGGAAGGTGGAGCCGCGCACCGTGCCGCCCGGTTGCGACGTGCGGGCTCCGGCCCGGCCGCAGTGTCCGGCGGTGACGAAGCCCCCGTTCACCGAGAACCCGATCGAGCACCGGCTGCTGCCGGTGTAGTAGGCGTTGCCGCCGATCACGTCGGCGTACGGCCTCGGGTTCTCCGTGCTGACCTCGACCCGCAGCGCACCGGCCGGCACCCCGGCGGCGGTGGCGAAGGACCGGGCCGCGGCGGTGGCGCCGGCCCGCGCGAGGACCACCACGTCATTGGCGGGCAGGTCGGCGTACCAGCCGACGACGGTCGCCGGCGCGGCCGTCGCGCCGTTCAGCCGGTCGACCGCGGCAGCCAGGGCGCGCTCGCCGTAGGTCACCGGGACGGGAACCGCGCCGAGGCCGCGCACCGTCTCGGCGTCGGCCGCGCTGGTGACGCCGACCGAGACGGTGCCGCCCCGCTCGGCGACCCAGGTGCCGCCGTAGCGGGCGCCGAGGGTGCCGCGCAACACCTGCTGCACCCGGCTGGCCCGGTCGTCGACGTCGAGCCGGGCCCGGGCCTCGGCCGGGGTCAGCCGCAGGTCCCGTTGCAGGGCGGCGAACATCTCGGGGGCGACGCCGTCGGGGGCGGCGGGGGTGGGGGTGGGGGTGGGATCGGCGCTGGCCTGGGCGGTCAGCGCCGCGGTCAGCACCAGCGTAACGGCACTCAGGGTAGTTGCCGCCACAGTGGCTGTTCGTCGGAGCATGGGGGTCTCCTCGCAGTCAGAACGATGTGGAGGATCGAAGCAACCGACTGCGAGCAGGCATGTTGCGCCACGCGGGGCTCCGCAGCCGGTCCGCTACTACAGGGAAAACAGTTGTTGTTAACTCTGTTGCCATCACCGTAGGTTAGACATCCGACGCCGTCAATACAGGCGTCGACCCGTCCCTCGTCAGCGCTGGGAGCTGCCCGTGTCCCCGTCGCGCCCGCCCGCCCCGGCCGCCCGGCCGGCCCCGTCCCTCCGATCCCGAGCGGCCCCGTCCGTCCGATCGCGACCGACCGCCGCCGGGGGGCCGCCGGCGTTGCCCCGGCACGACCTGGCGGCACCCGCCCCGGACGACGTGCCCTTCGCCATCGGCACCTTCGACGAGATCGGCCCGCTGTCCCGCGCCGGCTTCCCGCACCGGCACACCTTCTACGAGCTGGTGTACGTGACGCACGGCCGTGCCTCGCACGTCATCGACGTCGACGTCCATCCCGTCCGGCCGCCGCACCTGTTCGTCGTCACGCCCGGCCAGGTGCACCACTGGCAGGACCAACGCGACCTGCGCGGGCACGTGCTGCTGTGCGCCGCCGACTTCCTGCTGACCTTCCCGGCCGACCGCGACGCGCTGCACCGTTCGGGCCACCGGTCCTGGCGCCCGCGCGACGCCGCGCAGGCCAGGAGGATCGCCACCCTGCTGCACTGGGCGACCGCCGAACACCGCCGGGGTGGCCCGGGCCGGGGTAGCACCCTGCGGGCCTACCTGCACCTCCTGCTCACCGAAGTGCTGCGGTCCCCGCCCACGGTCCCCGGCCCGCCCGCCGTGCCCCGGGCCCGCGAGCACCGGTCCGCCGCCGCGATCGCCCGCCGCTTCGAGGAACTGCTCGCCGAGCCGGACCTCGTCGGCGCGCCACTGCGCGCGTACGCACGCCGGATCGGCGTGTCCGTGCGCCACCTCAACGACGCGGTGCCGCTCGCCACCGGAACCACCCCGGCCCGGCTGATCCGCCAGGCCCGGGTACTGGAGGCGAAACGACTGCTGACCAGCACCGACCTCACCATGGCCGCGATCGCCGACCGACTCGGCTTCGCCGACCCCGCCTACTTCTGCCGGTTCTTCCGACGCGAGGCGGGCGACTCACCGGGCGGGTTCCGGCGCACGGCGGAAAACACCACGATCCCGCCCTCCCGCACATCGACGCACCCTGACGCCTGTCAATAGCGTCGGGTCGCCGGCCGCACCGGGTGTACCGGGCGGCCGGGCAACCGATCCCGATGAGGAGGAACGCTCATGAAGGCTGCGGCCGACGACGCACGGGAACCAGGCGACCCCCGCCCCCACGGGGGCATGACCCGCAAGAGCGTGCTGACGGCGGCGGCGCTGGCCCTGCCCGCCCCGTTCCTCGTCGCCGGCGCCGCACGGGCGGTGGCAGGGGGCGAGGTCTCGCCACCGCTCACCCCGTACTGCGACGACGGCGACGACCCGACGCCGGCACAGATGGAGGGCCCCTACTTCAAGCCGAACTCACCACGGCGCACCTCGCTGGTCGAGGCCGGCACAATCGGCACCCGCCTCACCGTCACCGGTCACGTCTTCGGGCTCGACTGCCGGCCGCTGCCCAACGTGCTGCTGGACTTCTGGCAGGCGGACGCCAACGGCGGCTACGACAACCTCGGCTACCGCCTGCGCGGCCACCAGTTCACCGACGCCTCGGGCGCGTACCGGCTCGACACGATCGTGCCGGGCCTCTACCCCGGCCGGACCCGGCACCTCCACGTCAAGGCGCAGGCGCCGAACCGGCCGGTGCTCACCACCCAGCTCTACTTCCCCGGCGAGCCCCGCAACAGCACCGACACGCTCTTCGACCCCGAACTGCTGATGGCGGTACGCACGGTGGACGGCGGCCGGGCGGCCAGCTTCGACTTCGTCCTCAACGTGGCCTCCGGGCCCACGCCCACCCCGACCGGCACCGCCCCCGGCGGGACCTGGGCGGCCGGCACCGCGTACCCGGTCGGGGCCCAGGTGACCTACGGCGGCCTCGGCTACCGCTGCCTCCAGGCACACACCGCCCAGCCCGGCTGGGAACCGCCGCGCGCGCCCGCGCTCTGGGCACCGGCCTGACGGCGACTCGGACACCCGCCCCGCCGGGGAACACCCTCGGACGAACCCGGTCGCCCGTCCTCCGTCGGTGCCGCCCGCCCCGCCCGCTCGGGCCGGCCGGTGCCGACGGCGGAAGGGCGACCGGGTGCTCAGGCCGTGGCGCGGTGCGCGGTCACCAGCTCACCGAGCTGTTCCACCTGGTGCAGCCCGTCGCGGAGCAGGTCGAGTGCGTCCCCCGGCCGACCCCAACCCTCCAGCCGGTCGGCCAGCAGCAGGACCACGGCCGCCAACTCCCGCCGCCGCCCGGCCGCCCGGTAGCCGGCCACCGCCGCCCGCAGGTGCCGCTCGGCGCCGGGCCGGTCACCGGCGTCGGCCCGCAGCAGGCCGCGCACCCGGTCGGCGCGGGCCGCCACCACCGGGTCGCCGCCCAGCCCGGTGGCCTCGCCCAGCAGCGCCTCCGCCCGCTCCGGCTGGCCCAACGCCTGGTAGACCTCGGCCAGCTCGACGCCGATCTCCCGGGCCGACGTCGGCCGCCCGGCGTCCGCCAGCGCCGCGTGCGCGGTCGCCAGGTCGGCGAGCGCCCCGGCCAGGTCGCCGGCCGCCCGGCGCCCCTGCCCCCGGGCCCGGTGGCAGTACGCCAACTGCACGCGCATGGCGGCCTGCCGGGCCGCCTGACGAGCCTGCTCGACGGCGACGGCGGCCTCCGCCGTCCGCCCCGAGGCGAGCAGCGAACCCGCGACGGTCAGGTGCAGACCGGCCACCCGGGCCGGCGCGGCCAGCACCGCCAGGGCCAGGGCCTGCGTCGCGGCCTCCGCCGCCGCCTCCTCGTCGCCGAGCGCGCCGTGGCAGAGCGCCAACTCCGCGTGCAGGGTCGACAGGGCCGACGGGTCCGGATACCCGTCGCGCGCCAGTGCGTCCCGCGCCTCCGTGAGCAGGTAGCAGGCGTACCGCGGATCACCCGCGTGGTGCACCACCGCGGCGCGGGCGACCGCCGCCTCGGCCCGGACGTGCGGTGGCGCGCCCGCCAGCAGTGCCTCCGCCCGATCCACCTGGGTCGACGCGGTGTCGACGTCGTCGCGGCGCAGCGCGGCACCGGCCAGGCCGAGCCGGGCCCGGGCCTCCAGCACCGGCTCGTCCAGGCCGACGGCGGCCGCCGCCACCTCCGCACAGACGGCAACCGTCTCCTCGGTGGCACCGGCCAGGTCCGCCCCGACCAGCCGGAGCTGCTGGCGCACCACGTCGACCGGCGAGCGGCCGGCGGTGAGGTCCGTCGGCGTGACCCCGAGCCGCTCGGCGAAGTGGGCCACGGCCTCGGCGGAGGGCACCCGGCGACCGCCCTCCACGGCGGAGACGTAGGCAGCGGTGTAGCGGGGCTCGGCCAGGGCGCGCTGGGTGAGACCCCGTTCCGCCCGCAGCCGCTGGAGGCGCCCGCCCAGCGCACGCGCCGGCCCGTCCGCCACGACGGGCTCCGGCCCGGTCGTGGCCGGCTCCGGCGCGTCCGCCGCGTCGGGCGCCGGCTCGGTGGCATGCTCCGGCGCGTCCGCCACCGGGGGGTGAAGCTCGGTCACGACAGGCGCTCCGCCGCGCGCAGACCACGGCGGAGCACCGCCGCCGCCTCGTCCCGCTCCGCCCCGGCCAGCAGCAACTCGGCGAGATGTCGGCAGGTGATCACCACGTCCCCCATCAGGCCGGCCCGCTCGTACCGGTCGACCGCCCGCAGCAGCAGCCGCCGCGCCTGGACGTCGTCGCCCCGGGCGGCCCGCACCAGGCCGCGTACCCGGTCGGCCTCGGCCATGAGCTCCCGGTGGTCGCTGGCGGCCGCCGCCCCGGCGGCCTCCTCGGCCAGCGCCCCCGCCTCGTCCAGGACGCCCTCCCGCCGGCGGGCCTCGGCCAGCTCCAGGGTCGCCCCGGCATGGTCGAGTACCGCGCCGACGGCGCCCAGCATCTCCCGGGCCCGCCGCAACTCCGCTCCCGCCTCCCCCGGCCGCCCGGCCCGCAGCAACACGTAGCCACGGGCCCAGTGGCACAGGGCGATCTCACGGGTCAGCCCCAGCTCGGTGTAGCGGCGGACGGCCTCCCGCAGGTGCCGGTCCGCCTCGTCCAACTCGCCGTCGCGGCGCAACTGCCCCGCCACGGCGTGGAACTGCGCCACCCACTCCCGGTGGGTCACCCGGCCGAGCAGGGGGGCCACCTCCCGCTCCAACCGCCGGGCCCGCTCCCGCCAGCTCAGTTCGAGGAACGTGTACATCAACGCGTTGGTCAGCCGAAGCTCGGCGTCGGCGTCCACCGGGGGCGCCGCCCGCAGGGCCCGCAGGCCGCCCTCCAGGATCGCCACCGCCCTGGGCGCGTCCCCGGCGACCAGGAGGCAGTACGCCTGCCGGGCCAGCACCGCCGCGCGCAGCGGCGGGCAGCCGTCGGGCAGGTCGTCGGCCAGCACGTCGTACCGGGCGGCGGCGTCCTCGGTCAGCCCACGGTGCAGCTGGGCCTCCGCCAGGTGGTATCGGGCCCAGCCGGCCAGTTCGGACAGCCGGTAGGCCTCCGCCCGGCGGCGGATCCCCGTCAGCGCCCGCTCGGCGGCGTCCAACCGGCCCGCGGAGAGGTCCCGCCGCGCCACCGCCTGCTCGGCGGCGAGCTGGGCGGCCGCGTTCGCCGGACGGCCGTAGCGCAGGTCGTCCACCGGCAACCCGAGCTGCCGGGCGAAGTGCGCCAGCGCCTCGGGGCTGGGCACCCGCGCGCCCGACTCGACGGCGCCCAGGAAAGCCCGGGTGTAGCGCGAGCCGGCGACCTGCTGCTGGGTCAGGCCCCGGGCGACGCGCAGCCGCCGGATCCGGTGGCCCAGGCTCTCCCCGGCCGGATCGTCGTCGTGGGCGCCCCCCGCGGCGCCGGGCACGGCGACGCCGGCCGCGGCCGTCTGCGCCATCCTGGCTCCTTCCCGACAGTCGCGCCCAGCCTAGTGCGTCCACCGGCTGGTCCCGAGCGTCCGCCGTCGGCGCGACCGGCACGGTGTCGCGACGCGCCGCCGGCCGGTCAGGACGGCGCCGGATCACGCACCAGGATCCGGACCGCCCGGGCCGCCGCGATCGCGCCGACCAGCACGGCGTGCCGGGGCTCGGGGACGTCCAGCAGGCGGTCGGCGCGCAACGCCGCCAACGGGGCCAGCCGCCGGTCGGCGAGCACGGTGTCCACCGCCCGCCGGTCGCCGCCGCAGACCAGGGCACCCAGGGACGACGCCTCCGGCAACAGCAGCCGTACGGCCAGCTCGGCCGCGTCGCCCAGCGCCGCCTTCGCCTGGTTGTCGCGCCGCCGGGCGAACCGCTGCTGGGACCAGCCTCCGGCGGCGGTACGCCCCTGCACGTAGCGGGTGTCCACCTTGGAGACCACGAGCTCCTCCCCCGCCGCGACGCCCACCGCCACCGCGCCCTTGCGGGCGAGCAGCAGGCCGATCCGGCGCGGCGCGGTCGCGGCGGCCACGAAGCCGGGCACGTCCACCGCGGCCGGCGCGCCGGGCGGGGTGTGCAGCTCGGCGGTCGCGTCGTCCGGGGCGGCGAGCAGCAGCCCGTACTCCCCGGCGGTGGTGGTGGGCGGGCCGTGCCGGTCGGCGAAGCCCTCGATCCACCGGGCCACCCGCGCCGGGGCCACCTCGACCCACCGACCTCCGCCTACCGCCGGCCTGCCGACCACGGCGACCTCCCTGCTCTCGTCCCTGTCGAAAGGTGGCACACGTCAGCCACGGAGCAACCGCCAGGTCGCCAGCGCGGTCTCCGCCGCGCCCGCCGGGGCCCGCGCCGCCGTCCAGCCCGCGATGACGCCGGTGAGGGCCCCGGCGAGGTAGTCGGCGTGGACGTCCACCGGGACGTCCTCGACGCCGGGCCGGGGCCGCCCCTCGAAACTCTGCCGCAGTTCCGCGGCGAGCCGGTCCCGCAGGCCCGCCGCGAAGCGGGCGCTGCCGTGCGGGGACAGCATCCGACGGTAGAGGACCGCGTTGGCGGCGACGTCGGCGAAGAGGTCGCGCAGGGGTTGGGGCACCTCGTCGCGCGGGGCGTCCAGCGGGCAGAGCGCCGCGGCACGCGCCACCTGGGCGACCGCCTCGTCCATCGCGTCCGCGACGAGCGCGTCCAGGTCGGCGAAGTGGAGGTAGGTGGTCGCGCGGTTGACGCCGGCCCGCCGGGCGACCTCCGCGATCGTGATGTCGCCCAGCTCCCGTTCGGCGGCCAGGGCGAGGACCGCCGCCCGCAGTCGGGCCCGGGTCCGCCGCACGCGGGGATCGGAGGAGTTCACCGGCACACCATACGACGTCCGTCGCTTATGCGACACGTGTCGTGTAACGTGTCGGGCATGCTGATCGAGGTCTGGGCGGATGTCGTCTGCGCGTGGGCGTACATCGGCAAGCGACGGCTGGAGCGGGCGCTGGCGTCCTGGACGGGCCCCCCGGTCGGGGTCGCCTGGCGGCCGTACCGGATCGACCCCGCCGCCCCCGTCCCCGCCGAACCACTGGCCGAGGCGCTGCGCGACCCGATGGTCGACGCCGCGCTCCAGCAGTGCGCGCCGGACCTGACGCCCGCCGAGAACCGGGAGCGGGTCTCCCGCATCGCGGCGGCCGAGGGCCTCGGCCCGCGCTGGGGGGCCGGCTGGCGGGCCAGCAGCCACGACGCCCACCGGCTCATCGCCCTCGCCCAACAAAGCGGCGGTACGCGACTCCAGGGCGCGGTCGCGGAGGGCGTCATGCGGGCGCACTTCGTCGACGCGCGGGACATCAGCCTCCCCACCGTGCTGGACGACGTCAGCCGGGCCGCGGGCTTTCCCGACGGCGGCAGGCTGCTGGCCGATGGCGGCGGCGAGACAGCCGTCCGGGAGTTGCTGCTGCGCGGCCGGGCCACGGGCGTGACGACCTCACCGACGTTCGTCGCCAACGGTGCGACGCTGCACGGGGCGCAACCCCCGGAGGTGATCCACACCTTCCTGTCCGAGGCGGCCCGCCTCAGCCCGCCGCGGCTGCCCGCGGAGGTCGAACGGCTCCGCCACGCCGAGGCGCTGCTGGATCTCGGCGATCCCCTCGGCGCCCTCACCCTGCTCCAGCCGCTCCTCGACGCCCACGGCGACGACCGCGGCACGCGGCTGCTCGCGGCACGGGCGTACTTCCACTCCGCCCAGCTCAACCGGGCGCTACGGATCCTGGAGCCGCTCGCGGCGGCGGCCCCGGACGACTCGTACGTGCAGTTGCTGCTCGGGCGGACCCTCGAACGACAGGGTGATGCCGCGCGTGCCGCCCGCCACCTGCGGCTGGCGGCGGCGATGTCCCCGGGCTACGCGCGCTGACGCCCGGCCGGCGTGGCGGTGCTCGCGCTACGCGGCACCACCTGCAGCCGGCGGCGGGTCTCCTCCAGCGGCATCGCGCTCCTGGTCGCCGCCCCTGGCGCGGTACGGCGCCGAAGGCAGCCCCCGGTCAGCGCGGCAGCAGCATGGCGATCGCGAGCACCGCGATGAGGGCGCTGGAGACCAGCGCCGTGAGGCGCCGCCCGCGCGGCCCGGTCAGCGCCCGCCCGACCAACGTGCCGCCACCGGCGATCAGCAACTGCCAACTGGCCGAAGCGACGAAGGCACCCGCCACGAACAGCAACGCGCCGGCCGTGCCCGATTCCGCGCCACCCGACCGGCCAAGGATCAGAGCGGCGAAGTAGACCACCGTCGCCGGGTTGAGCAGAGTCAGCGCCAGCACGCCGGCGAAGGCCCGGCCGGGGGTGTCCAGGCCCCGGCGGGTACGGGCCGCCCCGGTCCCGGCCCGAGGGCTGTCCCGGTTGGTTCGGCCGTCCCGGCTGTCCCGGCTGGTTCGGCTGTCCCGGCTGGTTCGCCACGGCACCCCCACGGGCAGGACGCGCCAGGCGCCATGGCCGGCGATCGCGAGCAGCACCACTGCGGCGGCCCACCGCAGCGGCCCGGCGACCGGGGCGATCAGCCCGGCGGCGGCAGCGCCCCCGAGGGTGGCCGCGGCGGCGTAGAGCCCGTCAGCCGTGGCCACGCCGAGCGCGGCGGCGGCCCCGACCCGGAACGACGTACGGGCGGTCAACCCGAGGATGAGCACCGCGATCGCGCCGACCGGAACGGCGACGCCGTAGCCGGCGACCAGACCGCCCAGGAACGCGCCGGTCACGACGGTCGGCGGCGGATCGGGCCGAGACCGGACGCCGTCCGCTGTCGCCACGCGGCGGTAGCCGCAGCGACAGACACGGACTTCGTCAGGTACGCCTCGATCACCCCCAGATCCTCCCGCGCCCCCTCACCCCACACCACTGATTTCCGGCCCCGCGCGCTGCGCCCCCCGCCCCGCCCCGCGCCCCGCCCCGCGCGCGTCCCCGCCCCGCCCCGCCCCGCGCCGCCCCCGCGATCTTGCACTTTCTGCCTCCGGGATGCGATGAATGCACCATTTGCGAGGGCACTAAGTGCAAGATCGGCGCCGCTGGGCGGGCGCCTCGGGGTAGCGCGCCTCGCCTCGGGGCGGGCGCCTCGGGGCGGGCGCCTCGGGGCGATGGCTCGGCCGGGCGGGCGGGGCGGATGGGCCGGGGGACGGGCGGACTCGATGGCGGAAGGGGACGGGCGAGGCGGGGCGGTGGGAGAGAGAGCGGGTAGGAGGGGTGGAACGGGCGAGCGCGCCGGCCCGGGTGGGGACGACGCGCTCGGCGGGACCGGGCTGGGCCGGTCAGACGTTGAATCAGACGTTGAAGCCGAGGGAGCGGAGCTGGTCGCGACCCTCGTCCGTGATCTTGTCCGGCCCCCATGGCGGGAGCCACACCCAGTTGATCCGGATGTCGTCGACCAGGCCACCGCCCGGGCCGGTGGTCAGCGCCTGCCGGGCCTGGTCCTCGATCACGTCAGTCAGCGGGCAGGCCGCCGACGTCAGCGTCATGTCCAGGGTGGCGACGTTGTCGTCGCCGACGTGCACGCCGTACACCAGACCGAGGTCGACCACGTTGATGCCCAGCTCGGGGTCGACGACGTCCTTCATCGCCTCCTCGATGTCGGCGACGGCGGCCCGCCCCTTGGCCGCCGACTCGGCCGGCGCGGCCGGCGCCCCGGCCGTGGTGGCCGCGCCCTCGGTCGCCGGGGTCGCCGCGGTGGCGGTGTCCTCGCTGCTCATGCCTCAACCTCCGAAGGGCTCACGCCCATGCCGGCGCGTGCCGCGGCGTCCTTGAACGCCATCCACGGCAACAGCGCGCACTTGACCCGGGCGGGGTAGCGGGCGACGCCTGCGAACGCTACCCCGTCACCGAGCACGTCCTCGTCCGGCGTGACCTGGCCACGGCCGGACATCAGCTCGACGAACGCCTCGTGCACCCGGAACGCCTCACCCGCGCCCCGGCCCACCAGCAACTCGTGCAACACGCTCGCCGACGCCTGGCTGATCGAGCAGCCCATGCCGTCGTACGAGACGTCGTGCAGCTTGTCGCCGTCGGTCGCCACCCGGACGGTGACCTCGTCGCCGCAGGTCGGGTTGACGTGGTGCGCCTCGGCGACCCGGGCGTCCGGGGCGTCCGCGTCGCGCAGGCCCCGGCCGTGCGGGTGCTTGTAGTGGTCCAGGATGATCTCCTGGTAAAGAGATTCAAGCTGCATCAGGCTGACCTCCCGTCGATCCGCGGGCTCCTGCGTCGCCGCTCACTCGAACACCTTCCGCACCTGCTCCAGGCCCGTCACCAGGGCGTCGATCTCCTCGGTGGTGGTGTAGAGGTAGAACGAGGCCCGCGTCATGGCCGGCACGCCGAACCGGGTGCACACCGGCTTGGCGCAGTGGTGGCCGACGCGCACCTGCACGCCGAGCGAGTCGAGCACCTGCCCGACGTCGTGCGGGTGGATGTCACCGAGGGCGAACGAGATGGTGCCGCCCCGGCCCACCGGCACGGTCGGCCCGAAGATCCGCAGGCCGGGCACCGTGGCGAGGGCGTCCAGCGCGTACGCCGTCAGCTCCTTCTCGTGCCACTGGATGGCCCGCATTCCGATGCCGGTGAGATAGTCGACGGCCGCGCCGAGCGCGACCGCCTCGGCGATCGGCGGGGTGCCCGCCTCGAACCGGGCCGGCGGCGCGGCGAACGTCGACCGGGCCATGGTGACCGTCTCGATCATCGAGCCGCCGCCGAGCACCGGTGGCATCGCCGCCAGCAGCTCCGACCGGCCCCAGAGCACCCCGATGCCGGTCGGGCCGCACATCTTGTGCCCGGTGAAGACGATGAAGTCCGCGTCGTAGTCGACCACGTCCATCGGCATGTGCGGCACCGACTGCGAGCAGTCGAGCAGCAGCAGCGCCCCCACCTCGCGGACCCGCGCGGTGATCCGCGCCGTGGCGTTGACTGTGCCGAGGATGTTGGACGTGTGCACCAGCGAGACGATCTTCGTCCGTTCGGTGACCAGGTCCTCCAGCCCCGACTCGTCAAGGCGCCCCTGCTCGGTGACCGGGAACCAGCGAAGGGTCGCGCCGGTGCGCTCGCAGAGCAGCTGCCAGGGGACGATGTTCGAGTGGTGCTCCATCTCGGAGATCACCACCTCGTCGCCGGGGCCCAGCCGGAACCGGTCGTCGGCGTCGGGGCGAAGCGACGCGTTGGAGAACGCGTACGCCACGATGTTGATCGCCTCGGTGGAGTTCTTCGTGAACACCACCTCGTCCACGCTCGGCGCGTTGATGAAGGCGGCGACCTTGGCCCGGGCGCCCTCGTACGCCTCGGTGGCCTCGGTGCCCAGGGTGTGCACCGAGCGGGACACGTTGGCGTTGTGCACCGCGTAGTGCTCGGCGAGCGCGTCGAGCACCTGCCGCGGCTTGTGCGACGTGTTGGCGCTGTCGAGGTAGACCAGCGGGTGCCCGTTGACCTCCCGGTCGAGGATCGGGAAGTCGCCGCGCACCTTCGCCACGTCGTAGCGCGGCATGTCGTCGTACTGCGGCATCCCCGCCGGGATCGCGATGGAAGTCATGTCGACCGGCCCACCATTTCTTCGAGAGGGATCAGGCCCGCGCCGCGCCGGCTCCGGCGACGTACCGCTCGTAGCCCTCGTCCTCGAGCTTGTCGGCCAGCTCGGGACCGCCCTGCTCGACGATCCGACCGGCGACGAAGACGTGCACGAAGTCCGGCTTGATGTAGCGCAGGATCCGCGTGTAGTGGGTGATCAGCAGCAGGCCGGTGTCGCCGGTGTCGCGCACCCGGTTCACGCCCTCGCTGACCACGCGCAGCGCGTCCACGTCGAGGCCGGAGTCGGTCTCGTCGAGGATCGCCATCTTCGGCTTGAGCAGCTCCAGCTGCACGATCTCGTGCCGCTTCTTCTCACCGCCGGAGAAGCCCTCGTTGACGTTGCGCTGGGCAAACGCCGGGTCCATCTGGAGGCGCTCCATGGCCCCCCGCAGCTCGCCGCCCCAGGTGCGCAGCTTGGGCGCCTGGCCGTCGATGGCGGTCTTGGCGGTACGCAGGAAGTTCGCCACCGAGACGCCGGGGACCTCGACCGGGTACTGCATGGCCAGGAAGAGGCCGGCCCGGGCCCGCTCGTCGACGGAGAGGGCGAGCACGTCCTCGCCGTCGAGGGTCACCGAGCCGCCGGTGATCTCGTACTTGGGGTGGCCGGCGATCGAGTAGGCCAGGGTGGACTTGCCCGAGCCGTTCGGGCCCATGATCGCGTGGGTCTCCCCCGACTTCACGGTCAGGTCGACCCCGGACAGGATCGGCTTGAGCTCACCCTCGGGCAGCTTGACCGACACCTTCAGGTCGCGGATCTCCAGGGTGCTCATTATCGGGTCACTCCATTGCTCGGCATCGGGCGGCCGTCGTCGCCCACGGGAAGGTAGATGTCGCCGTCGCGGACCTCGACGGGATAGACGGGTACGGGTTCGGTGGCGGGCAGCCCGGTCGGCTCGCCGGTCCTCAGGTCGAAACGGGATCCGTGCAGCCAGCATTCCAGCGTGCAGCCCTCGACCTCCCCCTCGGAGAGGGCGACCGCGGCGTGCGAGCACTCGTCGTAGATGGCGTAGAACTCGCCGTCCTCGCCGTGCACCAGGGCGATCGGGGTGCCGTCGACGTCCGCGCTGACCACGCTGCCCTTCGGCACGTCCTCGGCGGAGCAGAGGCGGATCATCAGGCGCCGGCCTCGGTGAGCCGGGCCTCGATGGCGTCGGCCAGCCGCTCGCGCAGCGCCTCGACCGGGATCTTGTTGATCAGCTCGGCGAAGAAGCCGCGGACCACCAGGCGCCGCGCCTCGGCCTCCGGGATGCCCCGGGCCATCAGGTAGAAGAGCTGCTCGTCGTCGAAGCGGCCGGTCGCGCTCGCGTGCCCGGCGCCGGCGATCTCGCCGGTCTCGATCTCCAGATTGGGTACGGAGTCGGCCCGCGCGCCGTCGGTCAGCAGCAGGTTCCGGTTGATCTCGTACGTGTCGGTGCCGGTCGCCTCGGCCCGGATCAGCACGTCGCCCACCCAGACGGTACGCGCGCTCTCGCCCTGCAGGGCGCCCCGGTAGCCGACGTAGCTGCGGCAGTCCGGCACCGTGTGGTCCACCAGCTGGCGGTGCTCCAGGTGCTGCCCCGAGCCGGCGAAGTAGAGGCCGTACAGCTCGGCCTCGCCGCCCCGGTCGGTGTACTCCACCGAGGTGTTCTGCCGGACCAGGTCGCCGCCGAGCGAGACCTGGACGTGCACCACCTTGGCGTCGCGCCCCAGCCGGACCTTCAGGTGCTGGGCCTGGACGGCGTCGTCGGCCCAGTCGGCGACGGTGACCAGGGTCAGCTTCGCCCCGTCGGCCACGGCCACCTCGACGTTGTCGGCCAGCGTGGCCGAACCGACGTGCTCCAGCACCACCGTCACCTCGGCGAACCGCTGCACGTCGACGAAGGTGTGCCCGAAGGCCACGCCCTCGGCGCCGTCGCCGACGACCCGCAGGGTCACCGGCTCGGCCACCACGGCGTCGCGGGCGACCTGGACCAGCAGCGTCTGCCCGGCCGCCCCGCCGTAGGCCAGCGCGCTGACCAGGTCGACCGGGGTGAGCACGCTGCCCACCCGCGGGTCGTCGGAGCCGATCCGCTCGGCGGTGACGCCCTCCGGCAGGTCGCCGTACTCGTGGCGGACCGTGCCGGTGGCAGCCTGCGCCCCGCCGGTGAGCCCGCGCAGCCGCTTGAGCGGGGTGAAGCGCCACTCCTCCTCCAGGCCCGTCAGGGCCGGGAAGTCGGCGACGTCGTACGAGCGGAGCGCCTGCGACTTGGTGCTGGGCGGCGCGGAAGCCTGGGTAGTCATCTCTTCCTTGGTCTGTTCTACGACGATGTCATTAACTGGAGGGTGGGTCGGTGTTCGCGCGGCCCGGGCAGACGGGTCGGCGTTCGCGCGGCCCGCAGCGGGTCGGGCGGCGTCAGCCGACCGCGCCCTCCATCTGGAGCTCGATCAGGCGGTTGAGCTCCAGGGCGTACTCCATCGGGAGCTCCTTGGCAATCGGCTCGATGAAGCCGCGCACGATCATCGCCATCGCCTCGTCCTCGCTCAGGCCCCGGCTCATCAGGTAGAAGAGCTGGTCGTCGCTGATCTTGGAAACGGTGGCCTCGTGCCCCATCGACACGTCGTCCTCGCGGATGTCGACGTACGGGTAGGTGTCCGAGCGGGAGATGGTGTCGACCAGCAGGGCGTCGCACTTGACCGTGCTGCGGCTGCTGTGCGAGCCCTCCAGCACCTGCACCAGGCCCCGGTACGAGGTCCGGCCGCCGCCCCGGGCGATCGACTTGGAGACGATGGTCGAGGAGGTGTGCGGCGCGGCGTGCACCATCTTGGCGCCCGCGTCCTGGTGCTGGCCCTCGCCGGCCATCGCCACCGAGAGCACCTCGCCCTTGGCGTGCTCACCGGTCATGTAGACCGCCGGGTACTTCATGGTGACCTTGGACCCGATGTTGCCGTCGACCCACTCCATGGTCGCGCCCTCGTGGCACACGGCCCGCTTGGTGACCAGGTTGTAGACGTTGTTCGACCAGTTCTGGATGGTCGTGTAGCGGCACCGGGCGTTCTTCTTGACGATGATCTCCACGACCGCGCTGTGCAGCGAGTCGGAGGAGTACAGCGGCGCGGTGCAGCCCTCGACGTAGTGCACGTACGCGCCCTCGTCGACGATGATCAGCGTCCGCTCGAACTGGCCCATGTTCTCCGTGTTGATCCGGAAGTAGGCCTGCAACGGGATCTCCACGTGCACGCCCTTCGGCACGTAGATGAACGAGCCGCCGGACCAGACGGAGGTGTTCAGCGCGGCGAACTTGTTGTCGCCGACCGGGATCACCGTGCCGAAGTACTCCTTGAAGATGTCCTCGTGCTCACGCAGGGCGGTGTCGGTGTCGAGGAAGACGACACCCTGCTCCTCGAGGTCCTCACGGATCTTGTGGTAGACGACCTCGGACTCGTACTGCGCCGCGACACCGGCGACCAGCCGCTGCTTCTCCGCCTCGGGGATGCCCAGCCGGTCGTAGGTGTTCTTGATGTCCTCGGGCAGGTCCTCCCAGCTGGTGGCCTGCTTCTCGGTGGACCGGACGAAGTACTTGATGTTGTCGAAGTCGATCCCGGTGAGGTCGGCGCCCCAGGCCGGCATCGGCTTGCGGCCGAACAGCCGCAGGCCCTTCAGCCGCAGGTCGAGCATCCAGGCCGGCTCGTTCTTCTTCGCCGAGATGTCCCGCACCACCGCCTCGTTGAGGCCGCGCTGGGCGGCCGCCCCGGCGACGTCGGGGTCGGCCCAGCCGTACTCGTAACGACCCAGGGCGGCGAGCTGCTCTTCCTGGGTCAGGGGCTGGACGATCTGCTCGGTCATCTATCTGTCCTCACAGTGGTGACGGTGTTACCGGACTTGACACGCCCCGGCTGGGCCGGGATGTGCGTGGTGCACACCCCGTCGCCGTGCGCGATGGTGGCCAGGCGCTGCACGTGGGTGCCGACCAGGCGGGAGATCACCGCGGTCTCGGCCTCGCACAGCTGGGGGAACTCGGCGGCCACGTGCGCCACCGGGCAGTGGTGCTGGCAGAGCTGGCCGCCGGAGGCGATCGTGGACGCGTTCGCAGCGTAGCCCTCGGCGGTCAGCGCACCGGCGAGCGCCTCGGCCCGCGCGAGCGGGTCGTCGCCGGCGTCCTCCATGGCGGCCCGGCAGCGGGCCTCCAGGGCCGCGACCTGGTCGGCGGCGAACGCCTCGACGGCAGGTGATCCACCGTTGCGGGCGATCCAGCGCAGCGCGGCGGTGGCCATGTTGTCGTAGTGGTGGGTGCCGCACCGGCCCCGGGCCGCGTCGGTCAGCCCGAACACCTTCGCCGGCCGACCCCGGCCCCGGTGGCCGCGGACGGTCTGGTCGCGGGCGACCACGTCACCGTCGGCGAGCATCGCGTCGAGGTGCCGGCGGATCGCGGCCGGGCTGAGCCCGAGCGCCGAGCCGAGCTGTGCGGCGGTGGTCGCGCCCCGCTCCAGCAGCAGCCGGGTGACCCGGTCGCGGGTGGAGAGGTCGGCGACGGACGCGGACTGACCGGCGGCCGGACCGGCCGCCGGCTGGTGCCCCGAGAGCGCCGCCGCGTTTTTCACAACGCCAACGTTACGTAATTCGCCTGGGGCCTGCAAACCGGACCCCGGTGATCCGAACCACCGAGGGGGCGGAGTCACCCCATCGTGCTCCACTACGGTGCGTAGGATTTGCGCCGTGAAGCAATCCGCCCGGTTCCCGGTCTCCACCGCCCTGCTGCGCCGCCTCGCGTTCGCCTCGATCATCGCGAACGTTGGCATCGTCGTCACCGGCGGGGCCGTCCGGCTCACCGGGTCCGGCCTCGGCTGCCCCACCTGGCCCAGGTGCACCGAGGAGTCGTACGTGACGACACCGGAGATGGGCATCTACGGAGTGATCGAGTTCGGCAACCGCCTGCTCACCTTCGCGGTCGGCTTCATCGCGCTGGCGGTCCTGCTGGCCGTGCTGCTGCACCGTCCCCGGCGCCGGGACCTGGTCCCGCTCGCGGTCGCCGTGCTCCTCGGCATCCCGGCGCAGGCGGTCATCGGCGGGATCACCGTCCTCACCGACCTCAACCCATGGGTGGTCGGCCTGCACTTCCTCGCCTCGATGCTGGTGATCGCGGCCGCGTACGCGCTCTGGCGGCGGATCACCGACCCGGCGGGCCCGGCGGTGGCCGTCGTGCCGGCCCCGCTGCGGACCCTGACCGCGCTCACCACGGTGGTCAGCGCGGCCGTGCTGGTGATCGGCACCTGGGTGACCGGCAGCGGACCGCACGCGGGCGACCACGGCGCCGCCCGCAACGGGCTCGACCCGGAGACCATCTCCCAGGTGCACGCCGACAGCGTCTTCCTGCTGATCGGCCTCTCCGTGGCGCTCGTCTTCGCCTTCCGGGCGGTCGGCGCACGGCGGGCCGCGCGGGCCGCCGGGGTGCTGGTCGCCGTGGAGCTGGGTCAGGGCCTGATCGGCTTCGTGCAGTACTTCACGAACCTGCCGGCGGTGCTGGTGGGCGCGCACATGCTCGGGTCCTGCCTGGTGCTGCTGGCCACGCTCTCGGTCCAGTGGGCGACCCGCGAGCGCCAGCCCGTCGCCCCGGCTCCGGCCCCGGCACCCGGCGAACAGGCGGTCCCGGTCGCCGCCTGAACGCCGGCCCGGCGCCCGGGAGCCCCGGAGCCGGTCAGCGACCGGCGCGGCCCAGGTGGATCAGGATCCCGTCGGCCAGCCGCTCGGCGGCGCCGTCGGCGTGCCCGAGGAACAGCGACGGCTCGGTCAGTTCCAGCTCCACCAGGATCGGCGCGCCGTCCGGGCCGGGGATCAGGTCCACCCGGGCGTAGAGCAGCCGGCGCGCCCCACCGGGCACCGCCGCGAGGGCCCGCTCCGCCACCGCCAGCTGCGCCGGGGTGGCGGCGCGGGCGGCGATCTCCTCGGGCCTGAACAGCCCCTCGGTGCCGAGGTCCGGCCCCGCCAGCATGGGCCCCTTACGGATGGCGTGACTGAACGCCGGGCCGTCCGGGCCGGCCAGGAAGAGCAGCGCCGTCTCGCCGGCCGTGTCGACCGCGTCGAGGTACGGCTGCACCATGGTCAGCCGGCCCGCGTCCGACAGCCGCCGCACGTGCGCCGCGGCCAGGTCGCGGTGTTCCGGGTCGGCCAGGTCGTACCGGCCGGTGTCCCGGCTGCCCACGCTGACGGCCGGCTTGACGACGTACTCGCCCCGCTCGCCGGGCCGCCAGCTCTCCCCCGGGCCGACCCAGGTCGTCGGCACGGCGGGCACCCCGGCCGCCGACAGCTCGGCCAGGTAGCGCTTGTCGGTGTTCCAGCGCACCACGTCGGCCGGGTTGGCCAGGGTGGGCACGGTCGAGGCCCAGGCGACGAACTCGTCGCGGCGCAGCGGGTAGTCCCATGGCGAGCGGAGGACCACCAGGTCGTACGCGGCCCAGTCGACGGCCGGGTCGGTCCACTCGGCCGGCTCGGCGGTCACGCCGCGGCGGGCCAGCGGGGCGAGCAGCAGCCGGTCGTCGGGGTCGAGGTCGGGCAGTTCGGCACAGGTAACGAGAGCGACCCGGGGTCTCCCCCGGGTCGGCTGGTGGTGGGTGGTCAATTTCTATGTCAACGGGCCATCGTGCGCCGGGCCATCGACCGCCAGAGGTCGTTGCTCGGACGCATCTGGTCCATCAGTTCACGCTCCCAGGCGTTCTCGACGGTGACTCCCGCCTTCGCGCAGGCATGCCGCGCCTGAACGGTGTCGTCGGCGAACTGGTCGCCCCAGACCCCGTCCTCGCCCACGAGGACGATGCGCGCGCCACGCTTGCCGACGTACTCGATGACCGCCTTCGCCCCGCCGTGACCGGCGGCGAACGCCTTGATGCCCGCCACCAGCCCCTGGGGGGCCTGGGCGGCCTGTTCGGCGGTCAGCGTCGTATCGGAACCATCTGCCATGTCGGGAAGCGTAAGCAGAGTTGCACCCGAGCGGGCGAGAACCATGAACCTTTTGTGATGCCAATTACCCGAGGGTTTAAGGAGAACCAAAGGCGATTCGCCCTCTTTGTCCGGACATTATTGGACAAATTTTCGCCATCAACGGGCGTGGCTGGGGGCATCAGGGCGGTTCCGGACCGATGCCGATGGTGTCCCTGATGTGACACGAAACCCGGACAACTCATAAATGATGATGGTTTTACGGTGCGATACGCGCCGGGCAGCGAGACCGGCGACGAGGACTCGGCGGCACGCGGCCCCCGCGCGGCGGCCAGTACCCCGGACCCTCAAGATCGTGCTCAATCCTGGATCGAGTGGCATCCAGTCGCCAGATGGCCACTACATCCTGGATCGAGCACGATCTTGAGGGTCCGGGTGGGCGCGCGGGAGAGCGTCACGCCCCGGCCGCCACCGCCTCCGCGTGTCGGCGCGTTCAGATCAGCGCGTCGAGCGCGACGGCGGCGAAGAGGATCGTCAGGTAGGTCGTCGACCAGTGGAACAGCCGCATCGGCTTGACGGCCTGCCCCCGCACGACCCGCCGGGCGAGCTTGTGCGCCTCGACCAGGAAGATCGCGCCGACCACCAGCGCGGGTACGCCGTAGATGGCGCTCATCCCCAGCGGCCAGACCGCCAGCGAGGTGAGCACGGTCAGCCAGGCGAAGATGATGATCTCGGCGTTCACCCGCCGGGCGGAGGCCACCACCGGCAGCATCGGGATGCCGGCCCGGGCGTAGTCGTCCTTGTACTTCATCGCCAGCGGATAGAAGTGCGGCATCTGCCAGAAGAAGACCACCGCGAACAGCGCCCACGCGGCCGGCGCCAGGGTCCCGGTCACGGCCGCCCAGCCGATCAGCACCGGCGCCGCCCCGCAGGCCCCGCCCCAGAACGTGTTCGCCGTCGTGGTGCGCTTGAGCCACAGGGTGTAGACGACGTCGTAGTAGACGATCGCGGCGAGCGTGAGCCCGGCGGCCAGCAGGTTGGTGAACACCGCCATCAGCACGACCGACACCGCTGCGAGCACCAGACCGAAGATCAACGCGCTGCGCGGCGACACGGTGTGCGCCGGCAGCGGGCGCCGCTTGGTGCGCCGCATCAACTGGTCGATGTCCCGGTCGATGTAGCAGTTGATGACGCTGGCCGCGCCGGCGGCGAGCGAGCCGCCGACCAGCACCACGGCCACCAGCCAGAGCGACGGCATGCCGCCGTCCGCGAGCATCATCGCCGGAACGGTGGTGACGAGGAGCAGTTCCACGATCCGCGGCTTGGTCAGCGTCACGTACGCGGCGACCACCGCGCGGATGTCCCGGCTGGTCACCGTCGACGCCTCCGCCGCAGTCCGCACCGGCGGCTGCCCGGCAGAGTTGCTGACGGGGCGCTCGGTGATCATGCTCACGGATTGCCACCTTCCGGCGTCGGCGGGGGGAGATCGGCTCGGTCGGGTCCGCAACGGGTCCACATACCGCCCCACACACTACGCGTCGTCGTTTTGGCTGCCCGGGCGACCCGACAACGGTGCGGGCCGTCACACCCCCGGGCGAACCCCGGATCCGCCCGGACACGCACGGACCAGCATGCAGAGATCCCTGGGCGGACGTTTAGGACCGCTCGATAGGGTCACCAGTGAGGGTTCCGCCCATCTGCCGAGGAGCACAAACCATCGTGGCTGCCAACCGACCCGAGCACCCCGCACTCAACTGGTCCGACCTCGACCGCCGGGCCGTCGACACCGTCCGCGTGCTGGCCATGGACGCCGTGGAGAAATCCGGCAACGGTCACCCGGGCACCGCGATGAGCCTCGCGCCCGCGGCCTACCTGCTCTTCAACCGGGTCATGCGGCACAACCCGGCCGACCCGAACTGGCCCGGCCGGGACCGCTTCGTGCTCTCCGCGGGTCACTCCAGCCTCACCCTCTACATCCAGCTCTTCCTCTCCGGCTACCCACTCAGCCTCGACGACCTGAAGTCGCTGCGGCAGTGGGGCTCGCTCACCCCGGGTCACCCCGAGCACGGGCACACCCCCGGCGTGGAGACCACCACCGGGCCGCTCGGCCAGGGCCTCGGTAACGCGGTCGGCATGGCGATGGCGGCCCGCCGCGAGCGCGGCCTGTTCGACCCGGAGGCGGAGCCGGGCCGGTCGGTCTTCGACCACGACATCTGGTGCATCGCCTCGGACGGCGACATCGAGGAGGGCATCAGCCACGAGGCCAGCGCCCTCGCCGGGCACCAGCAGCTCGGCAACCTCACGGTGATCTACGACGACAACGAGATCTCGATCGAGGACGACACCCGCATCGCCAAGAGCGAGGACGTCGCGGCCCGCTACGAGGCGTACGGCTGGCACGTGCAGACCGTCGACTGGCGTACCGGGGACGCCGACCAGGGCGACTACCACGAGGACGTGGAGGCCCTCCACCAGGCGCTGCTGGCGGCGAAGGCCGAGACCGGCCGCCCCTCGTTCATCGCGCTGCGCACCATCATCGGCTGGCCCGCGCCCAACAAGAAGAACACCGGCAAGATCCACGGCTCGGCGCTGGGCGCCGACGAGGTGGCCGCCACCAAGCAGCTCCTCGGCTTCGACCCGGCCCGCTCCTTCGAGGTCGACGCGGAGGTGCTCAAGCACGCCCGCCTGGTGATGGAGCGGGGCGCCCAGGCCCAGCAGGAGTGGACCACGGCGTTCGACGGCTGGGCGAGGGCCAACGCGGAGCGCCGCGCACTCTACGACCGGATGGCCGGGCGGGTCCTGCCGACCGGCTGGACCGAGGCGCTGCCGGAGTTCCCGGCCGACGCCAAGGGTGTCGCCACCCGGGCCGCCTCCGGCAAGGTCCTGGAGGCGCTCGCCGGAGTGCTTCCGGAGCTCTGGGGCGGCTCGGCCGACCTGGCGGAGAGCAACAACACCACCATGAAGGGCGAGCCGTCCTTCGTCCCCGCCGTCCACGCCACCAAGGACTTCCCCGGCCACGAGTACGGCCGCACGCTGCACTTCGGCATCCGCGAGCACGCCATGGGTGCCATCCTCAACGGCATCGCGCTGCACGGCGGCACCCGCCCGTACGGCGGCACCTTCCTGGTCTTCAGCGACTACATGCGCCCGGCGGTGCGGCTCGCCGCGCTGATGAAGCTGCCGGTGGTCTACGTCTGGACGCACGACTCGATCGGCCTCGGCGAGGACGGCCCGACGCACCAGCCGGTGGAGCACCTGACCGCGCTGCGCGCCATTCCCGGCCTGGACGTGGTCCGGCCGGCCGACGCCAACGAGACCGCCTGGGCCTGGCGCCAGGCCCTGGAGCACACCGACCGGCCGACCGCGCTGGCGCTGAGCCGGCAGCCGCTGCCGACGCTGGACCGGTCGACCCTGGCCGGCGCCGAGGGCGTGGCCAAGGGCGGCTACGTGCTGGCCGAGGCGTCCAACGGCAAGCCGCAGGTCATCCTCGTCGGCACCGGCTCCGAGGTGCAGCTCTGCCTGACCGCGCGGGAGCGGCTGGAGGCCGACGGCACCCCGACCCGGGTCGTCTCGATGCCCTGCCAGGAGTGGTTCTTCGAGCAGGACGAGGCGTACCGGGAGTCGGTGCTGCCGCGCGGGGTAAAGGCACGGGTGAGCGTGGAGGCGGGCATCGGCATGTCGTGGCGCGGCATCGTCGGTGACTGCGGCGAGAGCGTCAGCCTGGAGCACTACGGTGCGAGTGCCCCGCACTCCGTGCTCTTCGAGCAGTTCGGATTCACCCCCGACCGGATCGTGGCCGCCGCGCACGCGGCACTGACCCGGATGGGCGACATCACCGGTTTCACCACCGGCAACTGAGGGGAGCGTGGACGGCATGACGGACAGGCTGAGTGAACTCACCGCCGCGGGCGTGGCGGTCTGGCTCGACGACCTTTCCCGGGTGCGCCTGAGTTCCGGCGGGCTGGACCAGCTCCGCCGGGAGAAGCACGTCGCCGGGGTGACCACCAACCCGACGATCTTCGCGAAGGCGCTGAGCGACGCCGACGAGTACGACTGGCAGCTGCGCGACCTCGCCACCCGTGGGGTGGAGGTCGAGGAGGCCGTGCGGATGCTCACCACCTACGACGTGCGGTGGGCGTGCGACGTGATGCACCCGTCGTACGAGCGCAGCGCCGGGATCGACGGCCGGGTCTCCATCGAGGTGGACCCGCGGGTGGCGCACGAGACCGACCGGACCGTCGCCGAGGCCAAGGCGCTGTGGTGGCTGGTCGACCGGCCGAACCTCTTCATCAAGATCCCGGCCACCGAGGCCGGCCTGCCGGCGATCACCGCCACCCTGGCGGAGGGGATCAGCGTCAACGTCACGCTGATCTTCGGCCTGGACCGCTACTCGCAGGTGATGGAGGCGTTCCTGGCCGGTCTGGAGCAGGCGAAGGCGAACGGGCACGACCTGTCCAAGATCGGCTCGGTCGCCTCCTTCTTCGTCTCCCGCGTCGACAGCGAGGTCGACAAGAGGCTGGAGAAGATCGGCTCCGCCGAGGCGAAGGCGCTGCGCGGCAAGGCCGCCATCGCCAACGCCAAGCTCGCGTACGAGCGCTACGGCGAGGTGTTCTCCTCCGACCGCTGGCAGGCCCTCGCCGACGCCGGGGCGCACCCGCAGCGCCCGCTGTGGGCCTCCACGTCGACCAAGAACCCGGACTACCGTGACGTCATCTACGTCGAGGAGCTGATCGCCCCCGGCACCGTCAACACCATGCCGGAGCCGGTCGTGCACGCGTACGCCGACCACGGCGAGACGCGCGGCGACACGATCACCGGCTCGTACGACGAGGCCCGCAAGGTCTTCACGGACCTGGAGGCGGCCGGGGTCGACATGACGGACGTGATCGAGACCCTTGAGCGCGAGGGCGTGGAGAAGTTCGAAGCAAGCTGGCAGGAACTGCTCGACGGCGTCCGCAAGTCGCTGGCGTCCGCGAGCCACGGCACCGACCGCCCGGGCAACGCCGCCAAGGGCAACGCAGAGGCAGCGCAGCAGGCAGGAGGCAACGCGTGAGCGAGCGTAGCGAGCGAACCATCGGGCACAGGGGGGTGGCGCCTCACGTCGCCGCCGAGCGCAGCGAGGTGGCGGCGTGAGTGATCTATTGGCTGGGGCGGTCGAAACGGCCGCCGGGCTCGCCGTGCACGGGGCCGACGCCGTCGACAGGTCGGCCCCCGCCTCGACCCGCGAGGCGCTGGTCAACGCCGGAGTGCCGGCCAAGCTGGCCGCGAAGGACCCGACACTGTGGGGCCCGGACGCCGAGGCCGAGGCGAAGATCCGCCTCGGCTGGGTGGACACCCACCTGCGCAGCCGCGAGCTGCTCCCCCAGCTCGCCGAGCTGAAGGCCGAGCTGGCCGATCTGGACCACGTGGTCCTCGCCGGGATGGGCGGCTCCTCGCTGGCCCCCGAGGTCATCGCCCGCACCCTGGGCAAGCAGCTGACCGTGCTCGACACCACCGACCCGGGGCAGATCCGGGCGGCGCTGGCCGACCGGCTGGAGCGCACCGTGGTCGTGGTGGCCAGCAAGTCCGGTTCGACGGTCGAGACCGACAGCCATCGCCGGGCGTACTGGCAGGCGTTCCTCGACGCGGGGATGACCGAGGCGGAGGCCGGCCGGCACTTCGTCGTCGTCACCGACCCGGGCTCGCCGCTGGAGGCCACCGCCGCCGAGATGGGTGCCTTCACCGTACTCGCCGACCCGAACGTCGGCGGCCGGTATGCGGCGTTGACCGCGTTCGGGCTGGTCCCGTCGGCGCTGGCCGGGGTCGAGGTGGCCGAGCTGCTCGACGAGGCGGAGGCGCTGGCGGCCTCCCTGGGCGGGGACCGCGACAACCCGGCCCTGGCGCTCGGGGCGGCCCTCGGGGCGGCGGCCACCATGGGCCGGGACAAGGTCGCCCTGGTCTCCGACGGCACCGGCATCGAGGGGCTCGGCGACTGGGCCGAGCAGCTGATCGCCGAGTCCACCGGCAAGGCCGGGGTCGGCATCCTGCCGGTCGTCGTGGAGTCGCCGCAGAGTCCCGGCGCCGCCGGCGACGACGTACTCACCGTGACCTACGGCGGCGCGCTGCCCGCCGGCGCCGTCCCCGCCGGCGGCGTCGACGCCGACGTGGCCGTCAACGGCCCGCTCGGCGCGCACTTCCTGGCCTGGGAGTACGCCACCGCGATCGCCGGTGTGGTGCTCGGCATCGACCCGTTCGACCAGCCCAACGTCACCGAGTCCAAGGAGAACACCAACCGGATCCTCGCCTCGGGTCCGCCGGCGGAGACGCCGTCGTTCACCGAGGGCGCGATCGAGGTGTACGCGCCGCAGGGCGCACCCGGTGACCTGGCCGGCGTGCTCCGCTGGCTGATCGACGGTACGGGCGCCGACGGCTACGTCGCGGTGATGGCGTACCTCGACCGGTTCGCCGACGCCGACGCGGCCCGGCTGCGGCCGCTGCTGGCCGAGGCGGCCGGGCGGCCGGTCACCTTCGGGTGGGGGCCCCGGTTCCTGCACTCCACCGGCCAGTACCACAAGGGCGGCCCGCAGGTCAGCAGCTACCTCCAGCTCACCGGGGCGGTCGCCGACGACCTGCCGGTGCCGGGCCGGCCGTACACCTTCGGGGAGTTGCAGGCGGCGCAGGCCGCCGGCGACCGGCAGGCCCTGGCCGAGCGGGAGCGCCCGCTGGTCCGCCTGCACCTGACCGACCGGTCCGTGGGCGTGGCCCAGCTGCTGGATGCGGCCGGAGCGTTGCGCACGTGACGATGAGGACCACGGACGACGCGGAGCGAGGAGGCGGCGTGAACCCGCTACGCGACCCGCAGGACCGCCGGCTGCCGAGGATCCCGGAGTCGTGCGCTCTGGTGATCTTCGGCGTCACCGGCGACCTGGCCCGCAAGAAGCTCCTACCGGCCGTGTACGACCTGGCGAACCGGGGGCTGCTGCCCCCGGGCTTCGTCGTGCTCGGCTTCGCCCGCCGGGACTGGGGCGACGGGGACTTCGAGTCACTGGCCCACGACGCCGCCAAGAAGCACGCCCGCACCCCCTGGCGGGAGGAGGTGTGGGCGCGGCTGGCCGGCAACATCAAGTTCGTCGGCGGCTCGTTCGACGACGACGCCGCGTTCGACCAGCTCGCCACCACGCTCGACGAGCTGCGCCAGTCACACGGCATCCCGGGCAACGCCGCCTTCTACTTCTCCATCCCCCCGGCGGCGTTCCCCGTGGTCCTCAAGCAGCTCGCCCGCACTGAGATGGCCGACAACGCCAAGTCCGGCGGCTGGCGCCGGGTGGTGGTGGAGAAGCCCTTCGGGCACGACCTGCCCTCGGCGAAGGCGCTCAACGACCTGGTCGACGACGTCTTCACCCGCAAGGACGTCTTCCGCATCGACCACTACCTGGGCAAGGAGACGGTCCAGAACATCCTCGCCCTGCGGTTCGCCAACAACCTGTTCGAGCCGCTGTGGAACTCCAAGTACGTCGACTCGGTGCAGATCACCATGGCCGAGGACGTCGGCATCGGCTCCCGGGCCGGGTTCTACGACTCGGCGGGGGCGGCTCGCGACGTGCTCCAGAACCACCTGCTCCAACTGCTGGCGCTGGTGGCGATGGAGGAGCCGACGAGCTTCGACGCCGACGAGATCCGCACCGAGAAGCTCAAGGTGCTCCGGGCGATCACCCTGCCGAAGGACGTCGCCGAGGGCACGGTGCGCGGCCAGTACCTGCCCGGCTGGGTGGGCGGCGAGCGGGCGGTCGGCTACCTGGAGGAGGAGGGCGTCCCCGAGGAGTCGACCACGGAGACGTACGTGGCCGTCCGGCTCGGCATCCAGAACCGCCGCTGGGCGGAGGTGCCGTTCTACATCCGGGCCGGCAAGCGGCTGCCGCGCCGCGTCACCGAGGTCGCCATCATGTTCAAGAGGGCGCCGCACCTGCCGTTCAACGAGGCCGACATGGAGTCGCTGGGCAACAACCAGCTCGTGATCCGGGTGCAACCGGACGAGGGTGTGGTGCTCAAGTTCGGCTCGAAGGTGCCCGGCACCACCATGGAGGTCCGCGACATCGCGATGGACTTCCAGTACGGCGAGGCGTTCACCGAGGCCAGCCCCGAGGCGTACGAGCGGCTGGTGCTGGACGTGCTGATCGGCGACCGCACCCTCTTCCCGGACGCCGCCGAGGTCGAGCAGAGCTGGCAGGTGGTGGACCCGCTGGAGCACGCGTGGGCGGGCACGAAGCCGGCGCCGTACCGGGCCGGCGAGTGGGGTCCCCGGGCCGCCGACGAGATGCTGGCCCGCGAGGGCCGCGCCTGGCGGCGGGCGTGAACCGGTTCTTGCGAGCCTCGCGGTCGCGAACAAGGCAGGTGCCGTGAGCGCGAGGAGTGAGCCGGTTTTGCGAGCCCCGCAGTCGCGAACAAGGCAAGTGCCGTGAGCAGGCGCAGCGAGCAAACCAGGAGGCTCCATTGATCGGCCTGTGGGACACCACCGGCAACGAGGTGGTCAAGGCGCTGGCCGCCGAGCGGCGCAGCGCCGGCGGGGTGGCCAGCGGCATGGCGCTCACCCTGATCGTGGTGGTGGACGAGAAGCGGGTCCGCGAGGCGGAGGCGGCGGCCACGATAGCCGCCGCCGCCCACCCCTGCCGGCTGGTGGTGGTGGTCCGCACCGACGTGGAGCGCGAACGCAACCGGCTGGACGCGGAGATCGTCGTCGGCGGCCGGCTCGGCCCCTGCGAGGCAGTGGTCACCCGGATGTACGGGCGGCTGGCCCTGCACGCCGAGTCGGTGGTGATGCCGCTGCTGGTGCCGGACGTGCCGGTGGTGACGTGGTGGCACGGCGAGCCGCCGGCCGAGATCGCCACGGACTTCCTCGGCGTGGTGGCCGACCGGCGGATCACCGACTCCGCGCAGGCCGCCGATCCCATCGAGGCGCTGCGCCAGCGGGCCCGGGACTACGCCCCCGGCGACACCGACCTGGCGTGGACCCGGATCACCCCGTGGCGCACCCTGGTGGCCGGGGCGTTCGACACCACCCAGGCCCGGGTGACCGAGGCGACCGTGGTGGCCCCGCCGACCGACCCGACGGCAGCGCTGATGCAGGGCTGGCTGGCCGCGCGGCTGGGCATCGAGCCGACGTGGGAACACAGCGACGAGTCCCCCCGGATGCGGGAGGTGCAGCTGCGCTGCGCCAACGGCGACTCGCTGACGCTGAGCCGGGACGACAGCGTGGCGACGTTCCGGCGTACCGGCCAGGACGACCGGCAGTTGCCGCTCGTCCGCCGGCCGCTCGGCGACGAACTGGCCGAGGAACTGCGCCGGCTCGACGCCGACCAGGTGTACGCGGAGGCGCTGGGCACCGCGGCCGGGCTGACCGGCCTGGACCAGCACCCGGCGCAGCGGGTGCACGTCTGGAAGGACCCGGCGACCGCCCAGCGGGCCGAGGCGGGCGTGACCGCGCACGCGGGCACGACCGCCGAACAGTGAGCGCCCGACGGCCGGCGGCACCACGGAACACCGACCGCGTGGGCGGCCGGAGAAACGAAGGCACAAGAGATGAGTGAGGCGAGTGTCGCCGTCCACGCCGACGCCGACCTGCTGGCCCAGGCGGTGGCCGCCCGGCTGCTGGTCAAGCTGCTCGACGCGCAGGCCGAGCGGGGCCAGGCATCGGTGGTGCTGACCGGCGGCCGGATGGCCGCGGCGGTGCACCGGGCGGTGGCGGCGTTGCCGGCCCGGGACGCGGTGGACTGGTCCCGGGTGGACGTCTGGTGGGGCGACGAGCGGTTCCTGCCCGCCGGCGACCCCGAGCGCAACGAGACCCAGGCCCGGGCGGCGCTGCTAGACGCGGTGCCGCTGGACCCGGCCCGGGTCCACCCGATGCCGGCCTCCGACGGCCCGGCCGGGCCCGACCCGGAGGAGGCGGCGGCCCGGTACGCCGAGGAGCTGGCCGGGGCGGCGCGCCCGGGGCACGCCGCGCTCCCCCACTTCGACGTGCTGATGCTGGGCGTCGGCGAGGACGGGCACGTGGCCTCGGTGTTCCCCGGGCACCCGGTGCACCATGACACCCGGCCGGTCAGCGCCGTGCGGGGCAGCCCGAAGCCCCCGCCGGTGCGGACCACCCTGACCCTCCCGGCGATCAACACCGCCGAGGAGGTCTGGCTGATGGCCAGCGGCGCGGACAAGACCCGGGCGGTCGGCATGGCGCTGGCCGGGGCGGGGCCGGTGCAGTTGCCGGCGGCGGGCGCGCGGGGCACGGGCCGGACCCTCTGGCTGCTGGACCGGGCCGCGGCGGCCGACGTGCCGGCCCGACTACGCAGCCTGCGCTGAGGTGTAAGGAAGGGCCCCCTACTAACGCATAGCGTTAGTAGGGGGCCCTTCCTTACACCCTGTGGGCGGATCGCCGCCTAGCCGGCGGTACGGCCTCGGCGGCGGCGCAGGTTGGCGAGGGCCTCGGCGAGGATGGCCGCCCCCTCCTCGGCCGTACGCCGCTCCTTCACGTACGCCAGGTGGGTCTTGTAGGGCTCGGTGCGGGCTCGGCCTGGCGGGTTCTGTGCGTCCTGGCCGGCGGGCAGCCCGCAACGCGGGCAGTCCCACAGCTCTGGCGCCTCGACCTCGGCGGCGATCCGGATCTCGGTGTGATGGTCGTTGCGGCACCAGTAGGCGACCGTCCGGCACGGGGCCGGCTGGTAGCGCTCGGCGTGACGGTCGGGCGCGGACCCGACCCGGGTGCCCCGGATGACGTTGCCACTCGGCACGGCTGCTCGCTCCTGTCGTCGGAGGGGTACCGCCGCGGATCCGGCGGCGGGCGACGCGGTGCAGCGGGTGAAACTAACTGCGCGCGGCCCGTCGATGACGGACCGCGCGCAGATTGTACGACTCGACGGCGATCAGACCGTGCCGCTGGCCATCTGGAGGCGGAGCCAGAGCCCGAGCCCGACGATGCAGGCGAACCAGACGATGCCCACCAGGACGGTGTAGCGGTCGAGGTTCTTCTCCGCCACCGAGGAACCGGCGAGGCTGGAGCTGACGCCACCGCCGAACATGCTCGACAACCCACCACCCTTACCGCGGTGCAGCAGGATCAGCATGGTCAGCAGAATGCTCGTGATGACCAGCAACACGATCAACGTGTATGCGAACCAGATCGGCATAGCTGGGGTCAGTCCTCTCGTTACGATCCTCGCCCGGGCAGATCGGGCACGGTGGCACCGACCGACGGACGGGCGGAGTCAAGGATAGCGAGCGATCAGCGGGTGATGTGCTCCGGGAACCGGCAGATCTTCGCGAACTCCTCGGCGTCCAGGCTCGCGCCGCCCACGAGCGCCCCGTCGACGTCCGGCTGCGCCATGATCGCCGCGACGTTGGAGGACTTGACCGACCCGCCGTAGAGGACCCGGACCTGGTCGGCGGTGTCCTGGCCGAAGGACTCGGCCAGCCGCTGGCGGACCGCTGCGCACACCTCCTGGGCGTCCTCCGGGGTGGCCGTCTTGCCCGTGCCGATCGCCCAGACCGGCTCGTACGCCACCACGACCTTCGTCACCTGCTCGGCCGTCAGCCCCTTCAGGCCACCGTCGAGCTGCTCGCTGCAGTGCGCCACGTGGGTTCCCTGCTCGCGGATGTCGAGCCCCTCCCCCACGCACAGGATCGGGGTGAGCCCGTTGGTCAGCGCCGCCTGCACCTTGGCGTTGACGAGCGCGTCGTCCTCGTGGTGGTAGGCCCGCCGCTCCGAGTGGCCGATCACCACGTAGGTGCAGCCCAGCTTCGCCAGCATCGAGCCGGAGATCTCCCCGGTGTACGCCCCCGACGCGTGCGGTGACAGGTCCTGCCCGCCGTAGCCGATGAGCAGCTTGTCGCCGTCGACGGCGGTCTGCACCGTACGCAGGTCGGTGAACGGCGGCAGCACCACCGTCTCGACCTCGGTGAGCTGCTTCTCGTTGAGGCTGGCCGCCAGCTTCTGCACGAGCAGGTTGGCCTCGAGGTGGTTGCAGTTCATCTTCCAGTTGCCGGCCATCAGGGGCCGGCGGGTGGCGCTCGCCATCAGTTCTCCAGGGCCGCGATGCCGGGGAGGGTCTTGCCCTCCAGGTATTCAAGGGAGGCGCCACCGCCGGTGGAGATGTGCCCGAAGGACGACTCGTCCAGCCCTAGGGCGCGGACCGCCGCCGCCGAGTCGCCACCACCGACGACGGTGAACGCGTCGCTCTTCGCGATCGTCTCGGCGACCCCACGGGTGCCGTGGGCGAACGCCGGCATCTCGAACACGCCCATCGGGCCGTTCCAGAAGATCGTCCGCGCCCCCTTGAGCGCGGCGGCGAACCCGGCGACCGTCTCCGGCCCGATGTCGAGCCCGACCCGCTTGCTGGGGATGCCGTCGGCCGGCACGGTGTCGTGCGCGGCGTCCGGGGCGAACGCGTCGGCGGCCACCACGTCGACCGGGAGCATGATCTTGCCCTCGGAGCGCTCCAGCAGGCTGCGGCAGGTCTCGACCATCTCCTCCTCCAGCAGGGAGGAGCCGACCTCGTGGCCCTGGGCCTTGAGGAAGGTGAAGCACATCCCGCCGCCGATCAGCAGCCGGTCGACCGTCGGCAGCAGCGCCTCGATCACCGCGAGCTTGTCGGAGACCTTCGAGCCGCCGAGCACCACGACGTACGGGCGCTCGGGGTCGCTGGTGAGCCGGGAGAGGACCTCCACCTCGCGCAGCACCAGCCGGCCGGCGACGTGCGGCATCCGGGCCGGTACGTCGTGCACGCTGGCGTGCTTGCGGTGCACCGCGCCGAACGCGTCGTCGACGTACGCGTCGCCGAACGCGGCGAGCTGGTCGGCGAAGGCGCCCCGCTCGGTGTCGTCCTTGCTGGTCTCACCCTTGTTGAAGCGCAGGTTCTCCAGCAGGGCGACCTCGCCGCCGGCGAGCGCGTCCACGGTGGAGCGGGCGGACTCGCCGACGGTGTCGGTGGCGAAGTGCACCGGCGCGCCGAGCAGCTCGCCGAGCCGCCCGGCGACCGGGCTCAGGCTGAACTGCGGGTCCGGGGCGCCCTTCGGACGGCCCAGGTGCGAGCAGACGACCACCTTGGCGCCGGCCTCCACCAGCGCGCCGAGCGTCGGCAGCACGGCGCGGATCCGACCGTCGTCCGTGATGTCACCGGTCTGCTTGTCGAGCGGGACGTTCAGGTCGGCGCGCACCAGCACGCGCCGACCCGACACCCCCTCGGCGAGCAGGTCGTCGAGGGTGCGGATGCTCACAGCGAGCTACCGACCAGCTTGACCAGGTCGACGAGGCGGTTCGAGTAGCCCCACTCGTTGTCGTACCAGCCGACGACCTTGACCTGGTTGCCGACGACCTTGGTCAGCGGCGCGTCGAAGATGCAGGACGCCGGGTCGGTGACGATGTCCGAGGAGACGATCGGGTCGTCGTTGTAGACCAGGATGCCCTTGAGCGGGCCCTCGGCGGCGGCCTTCAGCGCGGCGTTGACCTCGTCCACCGTGGTCTCACGGTTGACGTTGACGGTGAGGTCGGTGGTCGAGCCGGTCGGGATCGGCACCCGCAGCGCGTAGCCGTCGAGCTTGCCCTTCAGCTCCGGCAGCACCAGGCCGATCGCCTTCGCCGCGCCGGTCGAGGTCGGCACGATGTTCAGCGCGGCGGCGCGGGCCCGACGCAGGTCGGAGTGCGGCGCGTCCTGGAGGTTCTGGTCCTGCGTGTACGCGTGGATCGTCGTCATCAGGCCGTGCTGGATGCCGAACGTGTCGTGCAGGACCTTCGCCATCGGGGCGAGGCAGTTGGTGGTGCAGGAGGCGTTCGAGATGATGGTGTGCTTGGCCGGGTCGTACTGGTCGTGGTTGACGCCCATGACGACCGTGACGTCCTCGTTCTTCGCCGGGGCGGAGATGATGACCTTCTTGGCCCCGCCGTCGACGTGCGCCTTCGCCTTGGTGGCGTCGGTGAAGAAGCCGGTCGACTCGATGACCACGTCCACGCCGGCCTCGCCCCACGGCAGCTTCGCCGGGTCCTTCTCGGCGTACGCCTTGATGGTCTTGCCGCCCACGGTGATCTCGTCGGCGGTGGCCTTCACCTCGTGCGGGAGCCGGCCCAGGATGCTGTCGTACTTGAGCAGGTGGGCGAGCGTCGCGTTGTCGGTCAGGTCGTTGACCGCCACGACCTCGATGTCCGCGCCGGACGCCAGCACGGCCCGGAAGAAGTTGCGGCCGATGCGGCCGAAGCCGTTGATGCCAACCCGGATGGTCACAGGTCCCATCTCCTCGCGTTCTGGTCCGCCGGCGTAGAACCCGGGCCGGCGGAGGTTTATGCGCCGACCGTTGGAGCCGGCCGTTGACGATTCATCTCGGCCACCCCGCCGCGGTCTCGAAGGACCTGACCGCCCGAGGCGGTGGCACGACGAGGAGTGCCTGTGCCGGCCCCCTTGCCGTACGCAGCGACCCTATCCGAGCGCGCGTCGCCGCGCTGCGGCGGGTGGAGATCCCGTCCGCGGCGCGACGCCTCACCGTCCTATCAGACCACGAGCATGTCGGGCGTGACGGCCGCTTCCGTATCCGGGATGCCCAGGTCCCGGGCCCGCTTGTCGGCCAGCGCCAGCAACCGGCGGATCCGGCCGGCGATCGCGTCCTTGGTCAGCGGCGGGTCGGCCAGCGCGCCCAGTTCCTCCAGGGAGGCCTGCCGGTGCTCCAGACGCAGCCGGCCCGCCGAGGTGAGGTGGTGGGGCGCGTCGTCGGCGAGGATCTCCAGCGCCCGGGTCACCCGGGCGGCGGCGGCGACCGCGGCCCTTGCCGAACGGCGCAGGTTCGCGTCGTCGAAGTTGGCCAGCCGGTTGGCGGTGGCCCGCACCTCGCGGCGGACCCGGCGCTCCTCCCAGGCCAGCACGCTGGAGTGGGCGCCGACCCGGGTGAGCAGCGCGGCGATCGCGTCGCCGTCCTTGACCACCACCCGGTCCACCCCGCGTACCTCGCGGTTCTTGGCCGTGATGCCGATCCGGCGGGCCGCGCCCACCAGGGCCAGCGCCGACTCGGGACCGGGGCAGGTGATCTCCAGCGCGCTGGAGCGGCCGGGCTCGGTCAGCGAGCCGTGCGCCATGAACGCGCCCCGCCAGGCCGACACCGCGCAGCAGACGTTCGCGGCGACGACGTGCGGTGGCAGGCCCCGCACCGGGCGGCCCCGGACGTCGAGCAGCCCGGTCTGCCGCGCCAGTGCCTCACCGTCCTTGACCACCCGGACGATGAAGTGGCTGCCCTTGCGCAGGCCCCCGGACGCGAGCACGTGGATCTCGCTGGGATAGCCGTAGACCTCGGCGATCTCCCGCCGCAGCCGGCGGGCCACCGCCCCGGTGTCGAGTTCGGCCTCCACCACGACCCGGCCGGAGACGATGTGCAGCCCGCCGGCGAAGCGCAGCAGCGCCGCCATCTCCGCCCGCCGGCAGCAGGGCTTGGGCACGTCGACCCGACTCAGCTCGTCCTTGACCGCAGCCGTCATCGCCATTGTGCGTCCCCTCACGGACCTGTTCCGGCGTGTCGCCGGAGATTACGTACGTGTCTAACGATCGGCGCCCAGGACAGGCACCAGTGCGGCGCCCAGGGCGGCCGGATCATGACGGGGAGTGCCGTCGGTGACCGCGACGGGAGCGAGAACCAGTCGGGCACCCAGCGATTCTGCCGCACGTTCAACCGGTTCGGGGTCACCCGCCGCCTTGGAATCGGCCACCACCCGGTCGACCCTCAGCTCCGGCAGGTACCAGCGCAACGCGGCCAGATGGTCGGCCTGGGAGAGCCCGGAGGTCTCCTTCTCCGCCGCGAGGTTCAGGGTGACCAGCCGCCGGGCGGGGCTGGCCACGATCGCGGTGGCCAACTCCGGCACCAGCAGGTGCGGCAGCACGCTCGTGTACCAACTGCCCGGTCCGAAGATCAGCCAGTCGGCCGCGCCGATCGCGGCCACCGCCTGCGGGCAGGCCGCCGGTGCGGCGGGGGTGAGACACAGCGACTCCACCCGGCCGGTGGTCACCGCGACCTGGTGCTGGCCGGTGATGGTCCGCACCTCGTCCGGCCGGCGCGGGTCGGCGCCGCGCACCCGCGCCTCGATCCCGACCGGCTCGCAGGACATCGGCAGCACCCGGCCGACCGCGCCGAGCATCGCTCCGGCGTGTTCCAGGGCGGCCACCGGATCGCCGAGCAGCTCCATCAGCCCGCAGAGCACCAGGTTGCCGACCGCGTGCCCGGTCAACCCGTCGTGCCCGGTCGCCCCGTCCGGGCGGGCCGCGCCGGCGCCGCCGCGTTCGCGCGATGCCGGTGTGGAAGGGGCCCTTCCTCTACCGGAAACGTTAGGAGGGTGCCCTTCCACACCGCCGGCCGGCGACCCCGGCACCTCCACGAAGCGGTGCTGGAACAGCCCGGCGCTGCGCCGGGTGGCGGGATGGTCGCCGGCCAGCGCGACCAGCGCCTGCCGCAGGTCGCCCGGGGGCAGGCCGCCCCGCTCGGCCCGCAGTCGGCCGCTGGAGCCGCCGTCGTCACCGACGGTCACCACTGCCGTGATGTCCAGATCCAGCTCCGGGGCGCACCGACGCAGGGCGCGCAGCGAGGCGGACAGGCCGTGCCCACCCCCGAAGGCGACCACCCGCGTCGCCGTCACTCGCGCCCCAGGTCACGGTGCTGGGCGTTGGCGGCCAGACCCGAGTGACGCAGCCGCGCGGCCAGCTCCTCGGCGATGGCCACACTGCGGTGCTTGCCGCCGGTGCAGCCGACCGCCACGGTGAGGTAGCGCTTGCCCTCCCGCTCGAACCCGGTTGTGGTGGCGTTGACCAGGTCGGCGTACGACGTGACGAACGCGTCCGCGCCCTCCTGACCCAGCACGTACGAGCTGACCGCCTCCTCCCGGCCGGTGTGCTCACGCAGCTCGGGCACCCAGTACGGATTGGGCAGGAACCGGGCGTCGAGCACGAAGTCGGCGTCCGGCGGCAGGCCGTACTTGAAACCGAAGGAGATCACGGTGATCCGCAGCCGGCGCGCGTCCTCGCCGCCGAACAGCTCCTCGATCCGGCGGCGCAGCTGGTTGACGTTCAGGTGGCTGGTGTCGATGATCACGTCGGCCTTGTCGCGGGCCTCCTCCAGCAGGCCGCGCTCGACCGCGATGCCGTCGGCGAGCCGTCCGTCGCCCTGCAACGGGTGCGACCGCCGGACGCTCTCGAACCGCCGGATCAGCACCTCGTCGTCGGCGTCGACGAAGACGACCCGGGGCGAGAAGCCGCGCTCCTTCAGCTCCCGGATCGCCCCCGCCAGGTCCGTGGAGAAGGCGCGCGAGCGTACGTCGAGCACCATGGCCGTGCGGCGGGCCGCCCCGCCCGCCTTGAACGCCAGCTCGGCCATGTCGAGCATCAGCGCCTGGGGGAGGTTGTCCACCACGTAGAAGCCGACGTTCTCCAGCGCCCGGGCCACCGTGCTGCGGCCGCCGCCGGAGAGACCGGTGACCACCACGAGGGTGGTGTCCGACTCCGCCGGTGTCTGCTCCCCGGTCACCGTCGCGTCCCGATCCTCGGCCGTACGCGCCTCGCTCACCCAACTACCCCCAAGCCGTGGCGCCGCGGCCGACACCCCCGGCCGCGTGGTCAATCTGCGACTCTATCCCGCACCGCCCGTGCGCTGCCGACACGCCCCACGCCGCGCCGCCGCGGTGCTGGCGACCGCCGCGGCAGCCGGTCGGGCCTGCGGCGCGAGGGTCGCGCTCCCGACAGGCGGACGCCTTGATGACGATCAGTGAGTGTTCATACGCTGCACGCAATCGCCGCAGGTGGCGGCCGGTTTCTGGAGGCGGGATGCACGATCTGGCGGAAAAGAACAAATATGTCGGCTTCCTGTTCATGAGGATCAACCCGGAATACTTCGCCCTGGGCCGGGAGGGCATCCACGAGGTCTCCGCCGAGCACGCGCGCGACCTGGGGCGCTTCGCCAAGCAGCTCACCCACGTGGTCTGCACCGGGGTCAACGGCCGCTACGACCAGGTGACCATGGTCGAGGCGGACACGCTGGAGGAGATCAACGCGGCGGCCACGGCGTTCCGGATGGGCAACAAGGCCCGCTACATCGAGATCGTCGACATCGTGGTCGGGATGAAGGCCCCGCCGCGCGCACTGGCGAAGAAGTCCGCCCAGCCCGGCTGAGCGACCCACCGCCGTCTAGGCGCGACGACGAGGGTGAGCGAGATCTTGGTGAGTTTCGGCCCCTCGAAGGGCCGAAACTCACCAAGATCTCCGGCCAGGGCGATCGCGTCCAGGCCGGGGTGACGAAACTTGTTCGCCGCGGCAGGGTCGTGTCCCGCGGGGTTGTCGGGCAGGGTTCGTAGAATCCCCGGATGGCTTCCCCCACCGACCTGCGCTCCTCCGACGCCCTGGAGGTGCTGCGCCGGGTGTTCGGCTACGACGCCTTCCGCGGCTTCCAGCAGGAGGTGATCGACCACGTGGTGGCCGGCGGCGACGCGCTGGTCCTGATGCCCACCGGTGGCGGCAAGTCGCTGTGCTACCAGATCCCGGCGCTGGTCCGCGACGGCGTGGCGGTGGTGGTATCCCCGCTGATCGCGCTGATGCAGGACCAGGTCGACGCGCTCACCGCGGTCGGCGTCCGGGCCGGCTTCCTCAACTCGACCCTGGATCTCGACGCCCGCCGCGCGGTGGAGCGGGCGTTCGTCGGCGGCGAGCTTGACCTGCTCTATCTCGCCCCGGAGGCGCTGGGCACCCGCGGCGTGCAGCAGTTGCTCGACCGGGGCAGGATCGCGCTGTTCGCCATCGACGAGGCGCACTGCGTGTCGCAGTGGGGCCACGACTTCCGCCCCGACTACCTCGCCCTGTCGATGCTGCACGAGCGCTGGCCCGACGTGCCCCGGATCGCGCTCACCGCCACCGCCACCAGCGCGACCCGCGCCGAGATCGCCACCCGGCTGAAGTTGACCGACGCCCGGCACTTCGTGGCCAGCTTCGACCGGCCCAACATCCAGTACCGCATCGTGCCCAAGCGGGAGCCGCGCAAGCAACTGCTGGGCCTGCTGCGCGACGAGCACCCCGGCGACGCCGGCATCGTCTACTGCCTCTCCCGCGCCTCGGTGGAGAAGACAGCCGACTTCCTCACCGCCAACGGCGTCGCCGCGCTGGCCTACCACGCCGGCCTGGACGCGGCCACCCGCGCCCGCAACCAGCAGCGGTTCCTGCGCGAGGACGGGCTGGTGATGGTGGCGACCATCGCCTTCGGCATGGGCATCGACAAGCCCGACGTCCGGTTCGTCGCCCACCTCGACCTGCCGAAGTCGGTCGAGGGCTACTACCAGGAGACCGGCCGCGCCGGGCGCGACGGCCTCCCGTCGACGGCCTGGCTGGCGTACGGGCTCCAGGACGTGGTGCAGCAGCGCAAGATGATCGAGACCTCCGAGGGCGACCTCGCCCACCGGCGTAATCTCGGCGCCCATCTCGACGCGATGCTCGCCCTGTGCGAGACGGTCCGCTGCCGGCGCGGCCAACTGCTCGACTACTTCGGCGAGCAGGCCACCGCCGCCTGCGGCAACTGCGACACCTGCCTCGATCCGCCGGAGTCCTGGGACGGCACCGTCCCGGCGCAGAAGCTGCTCTCCACGGTGTTCCGGCTGGACCGGGAACGCAACCAGCGTTTCGGCGCCGGGCACTGCGTCGACATCCTGCTCGGCCGCGTGACCGACAAGGTCAGCCAGTACGGCCACGACTCGCTGACCGTCTTCGGCATCGGCGGCGAGCTGCGCGAGGCCGAGTGGCGCGGTGTGGTGCGGCAACTGCTCGCCGAGGGGCTGCTGGCCGTCGAGGGCGACTACGGCACGCTGGCCCTGACGGAGGCCAGCGCGGAGGTGCTGGGCCGCCGCCGCACGGTGATGATGCGCCGCGAGCCGGAGAAGGTCGCCTCGTCCCGGTCGGCGAAGCCACGCGGGGCGGCCACCGTCGTCGCCGAGTTGTCCCCGACCGCCGCCGGGGTCTTCGAGCGGCTGCGCGCCTGGCGAGGGGCCACCGCCAAGGAGCAGGGCGTCCCGGCGTACGTGATCTTCCACGACGCCACGCTGCGGCAGATCGCCACCGACGCGCCCACGTCGCTGGCCGAGCTGTCCGGCGTCGGGGGCGTCGGCGAGAACAAGCTCGCGAAGTACGGCGAGCAGATCCTGGCCGTGCTGGCCGAGGGTGCCGATCCGGCCTGACCTCGCCGGCTGCCGGCACGACGCCACCGGCACGCCGCGCCGCCGACCCGGCTCCGTCGGCCCACGGCGTCAGCGGAAGCGGCCGGCGTGCTCGGCCACGAAGTCGGCGAGCGTACGAGCCGGGCGGCCGGTCAGGTCGCGGACGGTCGTCGTCGTGCTCGCCCAACGACCGTCGCCGACGAGGCGCATCAGGTCGGCGAGATCGTCGGCCGCGGCGGCCGGCAACCCGGCCACGCGGAGGCGCTCGGCCATCGCGGGCACGGTCAGGTCGACATACCGCACGGGCCGGTCCAGGGTCCGGGTCAGCGTTTCGGCGATCTCCTCGTGCGTCGGCGCGTCGGGTCCGGTCAGCACCAGCGTCCCGTTCCGCTCGACGGTCCCGGTCAACAGGACGGCGGCCACCGCCGCGATGTCCCTGGCGTCGATGTAGCCCACCCGGCCCGGGCCGTAGGAGCCGTGGAACCGGCCCTGGTCGCCGTCGAACGCGACCTCGGTGAAGAGGTTCTGCATGAAGCCGACCGGCTGGAGGATCGACCAGCCGAGCCCCGAGTCCTTCAGGTGTGCCTCGACCTCGCCGTGCATGCCGAGGCCGAGCAGCCCGCCTCGGGCGGCGTCCCGCACCGACACCTTCACGACGTGCGCGATGCCCACCTCGGCGGCGAGGTCGATGAGCGCCCGCTGCTGCGCCACGAAATCCGGCCCGAGCGCGCCGTTCAGCAGCAGTCGCGCCCCCGGGACGAGGGCCCGCCGGATCGATTCGGGCTCGCCGAAGTCGCCGAGGACGTAGTCGCCGCCCAGTTCCGCACCGTGCCGATGCTGCCGCACGACCGCCCGGCGGGGCGCGCCCGACCGGTCGAGTTGCTCGATCAGCGACCGACCGATCTGTCCGGACGCCCCGGTCACCACGATCACGAGATCCCCCTAAGCGGAATACAGCCTTCCGGTTACGCGGGATACGGTAACCGGAACAAGGCGTTCCGGATAGGGGTCAGGATGAAGATCGGCGACGCGGGACCCGAGCCGCTGCGGGCGGACGCCTCCCGCAACCTCGGCAAGATCCTCGCCGCCGCCCGGGCGATGGTGGCCGAACAGGGGCTCGCCGCCCCGATGGACCTGATCGCCCGCCGGGCCGGCGTCGGCATCGGCACGCTCTACCGCCGGTTCCCCACCCGTGAGGCACTCATCGCCGCTGTCGCCGAGGAGTACGTCACGGATCTCGTGGCCGTCACCCGCCAGCTCGGCGAGAGCGGCCGGGACGCGCGGACGGCGCTGCGCGGGCTGGTCGACTGGTGTGCGGACCCGGGCCGCGGCGCCCTCGCCGCCGCGCTGGCCGACCTGCCCACGGAGAGTTTCCACGCCAGCCCGTCGTTCGCCCGGGCCCGGCACGAGTGGCTCGAACTCCTCGACGACCTCGTCCGTCGCGGGCAGCGGGACGGGCTGGTCCGGCAGGACGTCGGCACCGGCGACGTCGTCCTGCTGCTGAACGTCTTCGCCTGCCACCCCGACCGGCTGCCGGGACCTGTCGCCACGCAGCCCGCGCGCTACCTGCACCTCGTGTTCGACGCGCTCATGACCGGCCCGCCGAACCCGGACGACCTACCGGGCGCGCCCGTCGACCTCGACGCCGTCCGGTAGACCACCCGCGACCCGCCGGCGATCCCCTGGCGCGCGTCAGCCCGCGCCGCCCCGTTCCGCCGGCTCGACGCTTCCGCCGGTCAACCGCGCGAGGATCGCCTCGGCGGTGCGCCGGCCCACGCCGGGCACCTCGGTGATCTCCTCCACCGTGGCCGCGGAGAGCCGCTTGAGTGAGCCGAAGTGCCGCAGCAGCGCCTTGCGGCGCACCTCCCCCAGGCCGGGCACCTTGTCCAGCTCCGACTCGGTCATCCGCTTGGAGCGCCGCTGCCGATGGAAGGTGATGGCGAAGCGGTGCGCCTCGTCGCGCACCCGTTGCAGCAGGTAGAGCCCCTCGGAGGTGCGCGGCAGGATGACCGGGAACTCGTCGTCGGGCAGCCAGACCTCCTCCAACCGCTTGGCCAGGCCGCAGAGCGCCACGTCGTCGATGCCCAGCTCGGCCAGGACCTGGGCCGCCGCCGCGACCTGTGGCGCGCCGCCGTCGACCACCACCAACTGTGGCGGGTACGCGAACCTGCGCGGTCGCCCGGTGGTCGGGTCGACCAGGGCGCCGACCCGGGGCTCGTCGGGCCCGGCCTGCCCGGCCGGGGCGGCGGGGTCGTCGGCCGGCTCGACGCCCACCTCGCCGGTCTCGGCGCGGGCGTCGAGATAACGGGCGAAGCGGCGGCGCAGCACCTCCGACATGGCGGAGAGGTCGTCGGTGGCGCCACGGATGACGAAGCGCCGGTATTCGCTCTTGCGGGGCAGCCCGTCCTCGAAGACGACCATGCTGGCCACCACATCGGTGCCCTGCATCTGGGAGATGTCGAAACACTCGATGCGCAACGGCGAGGTGCGCATGTCGAGCGCCTCGCTGATCTCGTCGAGCGCCTTGCCCCGGGTGGTGAGATCGCCGGCCCGGCGCAGCTTGTGCCGGGCGAGGGCGTCCTTGGCGTTGCGCTCGACCGTCTCCAGCAGGGACCGCTTGTCGCCGCGCTGCGGCACCCGCAGCGTCACCCGGCTGCCCCGGTGGCCGGAGAGCCAGTCGGCCAGCGCGTCGGCGTCGGCGGGCAACTCCGGCACGAGCAGCTCGCGGGGCACGTCGGCCTCGCCCTGCTCGCCGCCGTAGACCTGCGTGCAGAAGTGGTGCACCAGGTCGCCCGTGCTCAACTCCTCGGTCTTCTCCACCACCCAGCCGCGCTGGCCACGGACCCGACCGTCGCGGACGTGGAAGACCTGGACGGCCGCTTCGAGGGGGTCGTCGGCGAACGCGACCACGTCGGCGTCGGTGCCGTCGCCGAGCACGACGGTCTGCTTCTCCATCGCACGGCGCAACGCGGCCACGTCGTCGCGCAGCCGGGCGGCCCGCTCGAACTCCAACTGCTCGCTGGCCTCGGTCATCTCCCGCTCCAGCCGGCGCACCATGGTGTCGGTGCGGCCGGCCATGAAGTCGCAGAAGCCGTCGACGATCTCCCGGTGCCGCTGCGGGGTGACGCTGCCGACGCAGGGAGCCGAGCACTTGTCGATGTAGCCCAGCAGGCAGGGACGGCCGACCTGCCCGGCCCGCTTGAACACCCCGGCCGAGCAGGTGCGCGCCGGGAAGACCCGCAGCAGCAGGTCGAGGGTCTCCCGGATCGCCCAGGCGTGCGAGTAGGGCCCGAAGTAACGCACCCCCTTGCGCTTGGCGCCCCGCATCACCTGCAACCGGGGGAACTCCTCGTCGAGGGTGACCGCGAGGTAGGGGTAGGACTTGTCGTCGCGGTAGCGGACGTTGAAGCGCGGGTCGTACTGCTTGATCCAGGTGTATTCGAGCTGGAGCGCCTCGACCTCGGTGCCGACGGTGACCCAGTCCACCGACTCGGCGGTGGTGACCATCTGCTGGGTGCGCTGGTGCAGGCCCCACAGGTCGGCGAAGTAGGAGTTGAGCCGGCTGCGCAGGTTCTTCGCCTTGCCGACGTAGATCACCCGGCCGGTGCCGTCGCGGAAGCGGTAGACCCCCGGTGACTCCGGAATGGTGCCGGGTGCGGGGCGGTAGGTCGAGGGGTCAGCCACGGCCGCAAGCCTAGTCCGCGCCCCCGACAGCCCCCCGGACCCGCGCCCGCCGCCCCGCCCGCGACGGCGGAGGGTCAGGGCATCGTTCCGTGGGCGAGGGCGGCGGCCCGGGCGCCGGTTATTCCGGTGCCGCCGGGTGGCGCTTCCGGCTAACCTCCGCCCACGGGCCGGCCGACGCGGGGGGAGCACGGTGAGATGGGCACGAACCCCGCCGGACACAGCCGGGGAGGCGCGGTCCTCGTGGCGGCGCTCACCGTCGACTCGATCGGCAACGGGCTGTTCCTGCCGCTGTCCCTGGTGTATTTCCTGCGGCTGACCGACGTGCCCCTGGCGCTGCTCGGGGTGCTGATCAGCGCCGCGACCGTGCTCACCCTCCCGGTGCCGCTGTGGGCGGGGGCACTGGCGGACCGGGTGGGCGCGCTGCCGGTGGTCGTCGCCTCCCAGGTGCTCCAGGCGGCCGGCTACCTCGCGTACGCCTGGGTGCGGGGGCCGGTCGGCGTCTTCGTGGCGGCGGCGCTGGTCGCCGTCGGCGTGCGGTTCTTCTGGTCCGCCGTCTTCACGGCGGTGGCCGACTACGCCGACGGTCGCCCGGGCTCCTGGCCCCGGGACACCTGGTACGCGATCAGCAACGGCGCGCGTACGGCCGGGCTGGCGGTGGGCGGCCTGGCCACCGGGCTGGTGGTGGCGGACGGGCGGGCCGGCACCTACCGCGCGGTGGCCTACGCGGCGGCGGCGTGTTTCGCCCTCGCCGCGGTGCTCATCGCCATATGCGTACGGACCCCGCCGGCGGCCGCCCGCCCGGCCGGCCCGGGGCGCGCGGGGTACGGCGCGCTGGTCCGCGACCGGCCGTTCCTCGCCCTCATCGGCCTGAACACCGTCTTCGCGCTGACCAGCATGATGCTCGGCCTGGCCCTGCCCACGGTGATGCTCACGGACGCGCAGGGCCCCGCCTGGCTGACCTCCGCCATCCTGGCCGGCAACGCGTTCCTCGTGGCCCTGCTGTCCGCGCCCGTCGGGGCCCGCCTGCCACGCCACCGCCGCACCCGCGTGATCGCGCTGGCGGCGGGCCTGTGGACGGCCTGGGGCCTCGCCATGGCCACGGTCGGCCCGGGGAGCCTCGGCATGGTCGTCGCGCTGCTGACCGCGACGACGCTGCTGTTCACCGTCGCGGAGCTGGTGCACGCACCGGCGTCGGCCGCGCTGGCCGCGGCTGTCGCGCCGGCCGCCGCCCGGGGCCGCTACCTGGCGGCGTTCCAGTACTCCTTCGCCATCGCCTCGATGATCGCGCCGGCCTTCTTCGGCACCCTCTACGAGATCGGCACCGCCGCTCCCTGGCTGGTCCTGGCGCTGCTCAACGCCGCCGGCACCGGCGGCATCCTGCTGCTGGAGCGGATCCTGCCGCCGGCCGCCCTGCGGGAAACCCCGGCGGCGGCGCCACGGCCGGCGGCCGACGCGTCCGTCCCGGCGACCTGAGCGCGGCCGGCGGCCCGGGTGGGCCGCCGGCCGGCACGGGACCGGTCAGGCCAGCGAGATCTGGTCTCCCGTGACCTTGATGTTCTTCGGCGCGAGGGGCTTGGTGGCGGGGCCGCCCTTCACCGAGCCGTCCTCGATCGAGAACTTGCTGAAGTGGCAGGTGCAGTTGATGGTGCCGCCGTCGACGTTCGACACCGGGCAGCCCTGGTGGGTGCAGATCGGGTCGAACGCCTTGAACTCGCCCGCGGTCGGCTGGGTGATCACCACGCCCTGCGCGGCGAACACGGCGCCGCCGCCGACCGGGATGTCGGTGGTGCGGGCCAGCGACTGCGCGCCCTGTCGGTCGCCGCCGCCCGCGTCGCCGGTGCTGGGGACCGCCGGGCCGGCGCTGGTCGGGGGCGCCCCGTCGCCGGAGTCGTCGCTGCCGCAGGCGGACAGGACCACCGCGGCACCGACGGCGCCCGCGCCCGTGAGGAAGACGCGCCGCGTCCCCGTCGCCGGGCCGGTCAGCTCCTGATCGTCACTCATGCCTCGCCTCTCTGTCGGCTGCCGCCGCCTGGTGATGATCCGCGGCCGCACTCGTCTACCCGGATCACTGTGCCCGACAATTCACCTGATCGGCGACCTCGGGTGCCCCCGGCCCGGCCCGTGGGCACCGGCACGGGCGTCAGCGGGCTCCGGCCGGGACCTTGCGCGAGCGGGACTTCGCCCCGTTGGCCTTGGCCGCCCGGGAGGTGGCCGCCGCCGCGCCCCTGGCCTCGCCGTCGAGCCTGAGCACCTGCCGCAGGAACTGCCCGGTGTGGCTCTCGGCGACCTCGGCGACCTCCTCGGGGGTGCCGGTGGCGAGCACCGTGCCGCCCCGGTGACCGCCCTCCGGGCCCATGTCGATCAGCCAGTCGGCCGACTTGATCACATCGAGGTTGTGCTCGATGGTGATCACCGTGTTGCCCTTGTCGACCAGGCCCTCCAGCACCATCAGCAGCTTGCGGATGTCCTCGAAGTGCAGGCCGGTGGTCGGCTCGTCGAGGACGTAGACCGTCCGGCCGGTGGAGCGCTTCTGCAACTCCGAGGCGAGCTTGACCCGCTGCGCCTCGCCGCCCGACAGCGTCGGCGCCGGCTGGCCGAGCCGGACGTAGCCGAGGCCGACGTCGACAAGCGTCTTGAGGTGCCGGTGGATCGCCGGGATGGCGGAGAAGAACTCGGCCGCCTCCTCGATCGGCATCTCCAGCACGTCGGAGACGGTCTTGCCCTTGTAGTGCACCTCCAGGGTCTCCCGGTTGTAGCGGGCGCCCTTGCAGACCTCGCACGGGACGTACACGTCGGGCAGGAAGTTCATCTCGATCTTGATCGTGCCGTCGCCGGAGCACGCCTCGCAGCGACCGCCCTTGACGTTGAACGAGAACCGGCCGGGGCCGTACCCCCGGACCTTGGCCTCGGTGGTCTCGGCGAAGAGCTTGCGGACGTGGTCCCAGACCCCGGTGTAGGTGGCCGGGTTGGACCGCGGCGTGCGGCCGATCGGCGACTGGTCGACGCCGACCACCTTGTCGACGTGCTCCAGGCCGGAGACCCGGGTGTGCCGGCCGGGGACCAGTCGGGCCCCGTTGATCTGGTTGGCCAACACCGTGTAGAGGATGTCGTTGACCAGCGTCGACTTGCCGGAGCCGCTGACGCCGGTGACGGCGATGAGCTGGCCGAGCGGGAACGAGACGGTCAGGTTGCGCAGGTTGTGCTCGCGGGCCCCGTGCACCACCAGCTCCCGGCCGGGGGTCTGCGGACGTCGCCCCTGCGGGGTCGGGATCGACCGGCGGCCCGACAGGTACGCCCCGGTCACCGACTCCGGGTTCTCCAGCAGCGCCGGCACGGACCCGCTGTGCACGATCTTGCCGCCGTGCTCGCCCGCTCCGGGGCCGATGTCGACGATCCAGTCGGCGGTACGGATCGTGTCCTCGTCGTGCTCGACCACGATCAGCGTGTTGCCCAGCCCGCGCAGCCGGACCAGGGTCTCGATGAGCCGGTGGTTGTCCCGCTGGTGCAGGCCGATCGACGGCTCGTCGAGCACGTAGAGCACGCCGACCAGGCCGGAGCCGATCTGGGTGGCCAGCCGGATGCGCTGCGCCTCGCCGCCGGAGAGGGTGCCGGCCGGCCGGTCCAGGGAGAGGTAGTCCAGGCCGACGTCGAGCAGGAACCTCAGCCGGGCGTTGATCTCCTTCAACACGCGCTCGGCGATCATCTTCTGCCGGTCGGTCAGCTCGATGCCGGCGAGCAGGTCGGCGGCCTCGCCGACGGACAGGTTGCAGACCTCGGCGATGCTCTTGCCGGCCAGGGTCACCGCGAGCACCTCGGGCTTGAGCCGGGCGCCGCCGCACGCCGCGCAGGGCACGTCGCGCATGTAGCCCTCGTACTTCTCCCGCGACCACTCCGACTCGGTGTCGTTGTGCCGGCGCTCGATCCACTGGACCACACCCTCGAAGCCGGTGTAGTAGGAGCGCTCGCGGCCGAACTTGTTGCGGTAGCGCACGTGCACCTGGTCGCCGGAGCCGTGCAGGATCGTCTTCTGCGCCCGCGACGGCAGGGCCCGCCAGGGGGTGTCGACGTCGAAGTGCTCGGCCTCGCCGAGGGCCTCCAGCAGACGCAGGAAGTATTCCAGGTTGTGCCCGGTCGACCAGGGCTGGATCGCCCCCTCACGTAGGGTGCGCTCCGGGTCGGGGACGAGCAGCTCGGGGTCGACCTCCTTCTTGGTGCCGATGCCCGTGCACTCGGGGCACGCCCCGTAGGGCGCGTTGAAGGAGAAGACCCGGGGCTCCAGGTCCTCGATGGCGAGCGGGTGGTCGTTGGGGCAGGCCAGGTGCTCGGAGTAGCGCCGCTCACGCTCCGGGTCGCCCTCGGGCAGGTCGACGAAGTCGAGCAGCACCAGGCCGTTGGACAGGCCCAGGGCGGCCTCGACCGAGTCGGTCAGCCGCTGCTTGGCGCTCGGCTTGACGGTGAGCCGGTCGATCACCACCTCGATGGTGTGCTTCTCCTGCTTCTTCAGCTTCGGCGGCTCGGTCAGCGGGTGCACCACGCCGTCGACCCGGGCCCGGGCGTAGCCCTTGGCCTGGAGTTCGGCGAAGAGGTCGACGTACTCGCCCTTGCGTCCGCGCACCACCGGCGCGAGCACCATGAACCGGGTGCCCTCGGTCATCGCGAGGACCCGGTCGACGATCTGCTGCGGGGTCTGCCGGGAGATCCGCTCCCCGCAGACCGGGCAGTGCGGCTCACCGATGCGGGCGAAGAGCAGCCGCAGGTAGTCGTAGACCTCTGTGATGGTGCCCACCGTCGAACGCGGGTTGCGCGAGGTGGACTTCTGGTCGATGGAGACCGCCGGGCTCAGGCCCTCGATGAAGTCGACGTCCGGCTTGTCCATCTGGCCGAGGAACTGGCGCGCGTACGACGACAGCGACTCGACGTAGCGGCGCTGCCCCTCGGCGAAGATCGTGTCGAAGGCCAGGCTCGACTTGCCCGACCCGGAGAGGCCCGTGAAGACGATGAGGGCGTCCCGGGGCAGGTCGAGACTGACGTCACGCAGGTTGTGCTCGCGCGCGCCACGGATGATCAGTCGGTCGGCCACTGTCCGTGTACTCCCGGGTGAAGACGATGAGGAGGAAATGTCCGCTCCATGGCGATCCTGAGCGGTTGTCGAGCGATTCTCTGGAGGCTGTCTGAGTGGTGGTGGGCGCGCAGAAGGGCGCCTCGGCAACTCTAGCCCCGAGGTACGACAGTTTCCCTCGCCGGGATGTTTCCCCAGCTCAGCCCGGTTCGCCACGCACCCGGAACGGGCGGGGCCGGTCGACGACCGGCCCCGCCCGCACTCACCCCGCCCGGGCGTGCCCGCCCGCTGTCAGGGGCGGGCGGCCCGCCGACGGCCGGAACGCCAGCCGCCCCGCCGCTCCGCGGCCAGCCGGGTCTCCCGCCGCCGGCTCTCGTACGCGATCTCCCGCTGCAACCGGCGCCAGCTCTCCCAGCGCCGGGTCGGCAGGTCGCCGCTCTCCAGCGCCTCGCGCACCGCGCAGGCGGGTTCCCCGTCGTGCCCGCAGTCGCCGTACCGGCAGCCGGTGGCCAGCTCGGCGATGTCGGCGAACGCCCGGTCCAGGCCCGCCGCGCCGTCCAGCAGGCCGACCGCCCGCACCCCGGGGGTGTCCAGCACGGCGCCGCCGCCGGGCACCGGGAGCAGCGCCCGCCAGGTGGTGGTGTGCCGGCCCTTGCCGTCGACGCGCCGGATCGCCTGGGTCGGCATCAGCGCCGCCCCGGCGAGCGCGTTGACCAGGCTCGACTTGCCGGCGCCGGACGGGCCGAGCAGGCCGAGCGTGCGGCCGGGCAGCACCTCGGCGCGCAGCGGGTCGAGCCCGGTGCCGCGTTCGGCGCTGACCGCCAGCACCGGCACCCCCGGGGCGATCCCGGCGAGCTGGCGCGCGACGGCCCCGGGGTCGGCCGCCAGGTCGGCCTTGGTGAGCACGACCAGCGGCCGGGCGCCGGACTCGTGCGCCAGGGAGAGCAGCCGCTCGATCCGGCCGACGTCCGGCTCGGGATGCACCGGCTCGACGACCGCGGCGGCGTCGAGGTTGGCGGCCAGCACCTGGCCGCTGGCGTCCTTGCCGGCGGTGCGCCGGACGAGGGCGGTGCGCCGGGGCAGCACCGCCTCCACGGTGACGTTGCGGTCGGGCCAGGTGCCCAGCAGCACCCAGTCCCCCGCGCAGGGCAGGCGGGTCAGGTCCCGGGCGGCGTCGGCCAGGACGGCCCCGCCCAGGGTGGCGCGGACGGGGCCGTCCGCGCAGAGCACGGTGCAGACCCCCCGGTCCACCCGGGCCACCCGGCCCGGGCGGTGGCCGCCGCGTCGTGGTACGTGTGCCGCCCGGTCGGCGTCCCAGCCGAGGGCGGTCAGGTCGATGGTCATGGCATCCTCATCGGTGTCGGAGCGAGTGGCGGACGCGTGCTGCTACCGGCATGGCCACCACCTCCCCCGTCTGCCCGGTGCCGCGTTCGACGCCGACGGTAGGACGCGGCACGCCCCGCCGAAAGCGATTTCCCCGGCGACGCGGGCCCGAGCGGCGGATAGGGTCGGTGGGTGACCACGGATCCGCTGCTGCTGACGGGCGAGGTGGACGCGGCCGCAGGCCGCCTGCTGCGGACCGCCGGCACCTTCGACGGCGCGGGCCTGGCCGCCGCGTCGCTGCTGCCCGGCTGGAGCCGGGGCCACGTCCTGGCCCACCTGGCCCGCAACGCCGACGGCTTCGTCAACCTGCTCACCGCGGCCCGCACCGGTGAGCCGATCCCGATGTACGCCTCCGCGACGGCCCGGGACGCCGACATCGAGGCCGGCGCTCCCCGCCCACCCGCCACCCAGCTGGACGACCTGCGCCGCTCCGCCGACCGGTTCGCCGAGGCGGTCGCCGCGATGCCGGTCGAGGCATGGGCGGCCACGGTCCAGACGCGGCGCGGCCCCTGGCCGGCGGCCATGCTGGTCTGGGGCCGGCTGCGCGAGATCGAGGTGCACCACGTGGATCTCGACGCCGGCTACCGGCCGGCCGACTGGCCCGAGGCGTTCGGCCAGCGGCTGCTGCACGAGGTGGCCGGCGGGCTCGCCGACCGGACGGACGTGCCGCCGATGGTGCTGCGCTTCGACGGCAGCCGGCACGAGCTGGTCGTCGGCGACCGGGCCGACGCGCCGACGATCACCGGCGCCGCCTGCGAACTCGCCGCGTGGCTGATCGGCCGCAGCCCCGGCACCGTGCTGACCGTCACCCCCGACGGTCCTCTGCCGCGACCACCGGAATGGATTTAGGCAACCTCATGACCTACAGCGGAGACGTCACGCCCGGCGGCGCGCCGGCCGTACGCGAGCTCGACCGGCTCACCATCACGAAGGTGTCGGTGGGCCCGATGGACAACAACGCCTACCTGCTGCGGTGCCGGGCCACCGGCGAGCAGGTGCTGATCGACGCCGCCAACGAGGCACCCCGGCTGCTCGACCTGGTGGGCGACGCCGGGCTGGCCACCGTGGTCACCACCCACCAGCACATGGACCACTGGGTGGCGCTGGAGGAGGTGGTCGCCAAGACGGGCGCCCGCCCGCTGGTGCACGCCGACGACGCGGCCGGGCTGCCGATCGGGGCCGAGACGCTCACCGACGGCGACAGCGTGCCGGTCGGCGACTGCGCGCTGGAGGTCATCCACATCAAGGGGCACACCCCCGGCTCGATCGCCCTGCTCTACCGCGACCCGGCGGGCACGCCGCACCTGTTCACGGGCGACAGCCTCTTCCCGGGCGGGGTCGGCAACACCGACAAGGACGCGGAGCGGTTCGCGTCACTCATCGACGACGTCGAGCACAAGCTCTTCGACAGGCTGCCCGACGAGACCTGGTTCTACCCGGGTCACGGCAAGGACAGCACCCTCGGCGCGGAACGCCCCGCGTTGCCCCAGTGGCGCGCCCGCGGCTGGTGACGTCAGCGGGGCCGGGCGCGGATCACGCCCGGCCCCGCTCCCCCGTCGACCGCGTCCACCCCCCGGCCGGCGCGGGTCAGGCCCCGGTGACCGCGCGCAGCCGGCGTCGGGTGCCCATCAGCACCGCACCCGCCAGCACGAGGCCGACCGCCATGGTGACCAGCATCGGGCTGGACTCCCCCGGCAGCAGCCCGGTCAGCGACCGCGACACCGTGGCCAGCACCAGGTAGAGGCTGGCCCAGGCCGTCGCGCCGAGCGTCGCGCAGCCGAGGAAGCGCGGGTACGACATCCGCAGCCCGCCCGCCGCCAGCGGCAGCAACGCGTTGAACACCGGCAGGAACGGCGCGACCAGCACCATCCGGCCGCCCCCGCGCCGGAGGATCGCCTCCGCCGCCGCCCAGCGCTCCTCGCCGACCCAGTCGCCGAACCGGCTGCGCCGCAGCCGGTCACCGTACCGCCGACCGGCGAGGAAGCTCAGTGACCAGCCGGCGAGGCAGCCGGTCACCACGACGGCGAAGGTGGCGGCCCCGGTGCCCGGACCGCCGACCCCCATCGCGGCCAGGATCGCCACGTCGCCGGGGACCAGCACCCCGAGCAACGGTACGGCGTCGAAGAGCATCACCACCCCGAGCACCCCCATGAGCAGGGTGGTGGGCAACTCCCCGACCTGGGCCAGCCAATCCGCCATGCCCCGTACGCTAGGGCCGCCCGGCCACCCCGGGCATCGGGTCCGTTCCCCCACCACCCCCTGGGATCTTGCTAGGGGTGCACCCTGAGACCTCGGGGTCACCGGGGACGCAGCACCTGCACCCGGCGCACGGACGAGTCGACGGAGGGCTCGGTGGTCGGCACGGGGTAGCTCGTCACCGCGGCCAGCACGTCGCGCGGCAGGTGTCCCCGCCCGGGATCGCCGACCAGCACGTCGGCACCCGTCGCGGCGGCCCGCCGCAGGAAGGGCAGCACCCGCGCCGCCAGTTCCCTGTCGTAGAACACGTCCCCGGCCACCAGCAGGTCCACCCCGTCGGGATCGGAGTCGAGCAGGTCGTGGTCGGTGGCCGCGACCGTCACCCGGTTGGCGCGGGCGTTGACGGTGACCGCCGCGGCCGCGTACGGGTCGATGTCGTTGGCCACCACCCGGTCGGCGCCGGCGAGCGCGGCGGCGATCGCCACCACGCCGGACCCGGCGGCGAGGTCGAGCACCCGGCGGCCGGCCGCGAGTTCGGGGTGGTCCAGCAGGTGGCGGGCGAGCGCCTGGCCACCGGCCCAGACCGAGGCCCAGTAGGGCGGGGGCAGGGCGTGCCCGGCGTGCGCCTCCATCCGGGCCCACCAGACTATGGCGTCCTCGGCCAGGTGCAGCCGGACCTCCGGGACGAACGGGATCGACACCAGCCGGAGCCGGTCCAGCCCGCCGCCCGGAGCGTCGATTTCCCGCTCCAGCTCGGTCAGCGCGACGGCTGCGGTACCCCCCACCGGCGCAAGCATGCCCCAGCGCACCGGTCACCGCACCGCTTTCGCACACCGTGCCCGTGATTTTCAACTCGCCGCCTGCGGCACTTCAGGCAGCAGATCGGGGTCCGGCCGGTTACTGTCGGGGTGGTATCGGGCGATCTTTCGGTCGAGGACCGAGGTCACCTGCTTTGGAACAGGGAGAGATGCATGGCAACCGGCACGGTTAAGTGGTTCAACTCGGAAAAGGGCTTCGGCTTCATCGAGCAGGACGGCGGAGGGCCGGACGTCTTCGTCCACTACTCGGCCATCGCGACGAGCGGTTACCGGGAGCTGAACGAGGGCCAGAAGGTCGAGTTCGAGGTGACCCAGGGGCAGAAGGGTCCGCAGGCGGACAACGTCCGTCCTCTGTAGATCCGTGCCGGTGGCGGCGGCCGGTCGACGGCCGCCGCCGCAGCGCGTTTCAGAGCGGCTCCGGCGCGACGGGCCGGTCCCGTCGCCGCCGTAGCGGCCCGAACTGCTGTTGCCGGACTGTCGGTCGCCGTCAGGCGGCCAGTCGGCGGGCCAGTTCGTCGGCGACCTGCTTCGCCTGATCGGCGGGCAGCGCCGCGGCGATGCGCTGGGCCAGGGTGGCCGGGTCCAGGCCAGCGATCACCCCGGCGATGATGGCGGCCTCGTCGACCTGGTCGACGCCGGTCTGCGCGGCGGTCACCCGGCTGAGCGCGAGTGTCTCGTTCAACACCTTGAGCGTGGACATGCCGGTGGGGATACCGCCGCCGACGTACTGCCACGGCATCGCCCGCAGCAGCGGCACGACGCCCGGATCGGCCAGTGCGGCCTTGAAGTGCCCGAGGAACTCTCCACGGTCCATGTCGTCGTCTCCCTCGATGAGTCCGATGCCGGTCAGGTAGCGGCGGAACAGCGGGGTCTGGTCGCGTTTCGCCTTGATCGAGTCGCGGAAGAAGCTGATGTGGGTGTGCCACAGGTGCGACTTGTCGCCGCTGGTCCGTTTGCGCAGCCGGTCCCACCGCCGGACCACCTTGCCGTCCGGGGAGTAGATGATCTCCCGGATGTCGCGACTGTCCGAGGTGCCGGCGACGCACTGCGCCACGCACCAGGTGGAGAAGCTGCGCAGGTCGTGCGTACGGCCGCCGCTGCGGACCTCGAACTGACCGACGTCGAGCGCGGCCGCGTCGAGGGTCAGGCCGGTCGAGTCCCGGGAGGACTCGACGACCGAGTAGTCCCGGGGCAGCACCCGGTCGGAGCCGCAGTGGTAGCCGCCCCGGTGGGCCGGGTCGCCGACGATGCCGACCTCGGCGGATTCGAGGTCCTGACCACGGGACCTGTCGGGGTCGATGTCGAGGTGGTCGAGCAGCAGCCGGCGCACGGCCAGCAGATTTGCCGGTGCCCGCGTCATGGGATTCCCCCTTGCGGATGGTCGGGGGCCGGGCACGACCGTGACACCGCGTAGGCGGTGTGAGAGCCTCACGTGCGGGCCCGACCGAGTGGTGCACAGCGTCGGGCGTTACCCCAACGATAACCCCGTCGATGAATAAATGCCCAGTTCAGAGGGGTTATTTTCGGCTGTGAGGCAGCTGTATGGGCTGCGGCACGATCGGCAGGACCACTGCGGACGGAGACTGCGGGTCATGCAGGACCTCCCGCCACCCAGCACGCAGGGTGACGGCGGTGCCGAGAGGTTCCCCGGTGCCGGGGTTGCGCGCGTAGCGCGGGTGGGCACCCCCGGAGACCTGCACCCGCAGGCGGTGGCCGGGAGCGAACCGGTGCGCCGTGGGCCAGAGTTCCACCGGTACGCGCACCACGCCCGCCGCGTCGGCGGCGAACCGGTCGGGCGTGACCCGGACCAGCCCGTCGCAGACGTTCCAGGACCGGCCCCGCCGGTCCACGTCGCACAGTCGCACGAAGACGTCCAGGTGGGACAGTTCGCTGCGCAGGTGGATCTCGGCGCGTACCGGGCCGATCACCTCGACGGGCGCGTCGAGCGGGGCGCCGGTGAAGGTGAGCACGTCGGGCCGGGCCTCGATCGGGCGGTTGTCCACGGGCCCGGCCCGCTGGGCGACGAGCAGCGGGCCGCCGAGCGAGGGCGTCGGGTCGGCCGGGTCGTAGTGGAAACGCTCGGGCGCCGACGGGACCGGCGCCGCGGTGCTCAGTCCACCTGCCGGGTGCAGGTGCCAGGGTGTCGGCACCGCCGGCGGCGGCCAGTCCGGCAGGTCCCGCCAGCCGCCACCGGCGCCGCCGACGTGCACGCGTACCGGGGCCGACTCCCGCCGCCCGGCGCGGACCGGTCCCGGGGGACGCCGCCCGGCCAGGTGCTCTTCGAGGTGGTCCAGGCCGTCGCGCAGGGCGGCGACGAAGAGACCGGGGCTGCCGTGGGTCCACGGGCCGACGGTCAGCCGGGGGTGGGCGCCGGCCGCGCGGAGCGCCGCGAAGTCACGCAACTGGGCCGGCAGGAAGATGTCGTGCCAGCCGCTGACCATCGCCAGCGGCGCGCGGACCTCGGCGATCCGGTCGCCGAAGACGCGGGGGCGCCAGTAGTCGGCGTCCGGGGTGTGGTGGCGCAGCCACTCCTGGAAGAACGGGACGGTGACGCCGGTGGCGACCCGGTCGGCCTCGACCAGCGGCAGGTGCGCCAGCGCCGCGACCAGCCGGGGCTGCCCGCGCTTGAGCTCCCACTGCCGGGCCAGCCACGGCACGGTCTGCGCCTGGAGCAGCTCGGCCCAGGTGAGCACCGTGTCCAGGGCGAAGGACTCCCCGGCGTACGTCGAGTCGCGGGTGCCCGAGGCGGTCGCGACCGCGACCATCGCCCGCAGCCCCTCCCCCGCGTCGGCCGCGAGGGCCCACTGCACGAAGCCCTGATAGCTGGCGCCGAACATGCCGAACGCGCCGGACCACCAGGGTTGGCGGCGCAGCCAGTCGAGGGTGTCCAGGCCGTCCTCGCGCTCGTGCAGCAGCGGGGCGAACGTGCCGCCCGAGCCGAACGTGCCGCGGCAGGACTGGATCACCACGTGGAAGCCGCGTTCGGCGGCGATCCGGCCGAGCAGCCGCATCGGCCCGCCCCGCCCGTACGGGGTGCGGATCAGCACGGTGGGCGCGCCGGGCAGGTCCGGGGCGTAGTGGTCGGTACGCAGGCAGACGCCGTCGCGGACCCGCACCGGGACACCCCGGGTGAGGGTGACCCGGCGGGTGCGTGGGGGTGGCAACCGCAGCGCGACGGTGGCGAGGCGGGCCGCCAGCCGATCCAGCACGACGTCAGCCGTTCGCGCGTCGGGCCGGCTCGTCGCGGGCGGCGCGGACCGCGTCGCGGTGCTCCCCCATCGAGGTGGTCATCGCGACCATGAAGCGGTGCACCACCGCCAGCTCGTCGTCGCTGAAGCCGGCCATCACCTCGTCGGTGCGGCGGCCGAGGGGGCGGAAGAAGTCCTTGGCGAGCAGGGCGCCCCGCTCGGCGTAGTGCAGGAAGACCTTGCGCCGGTCGGCGGTGTCGCGGTCGCGGCGGATGTGCCCGGCGCGCTCCAGCCGGTCGATCAGGGCGGTCACCGAGCCCGACGACAGGTTGAGCTGCTCACCGAGGCGGCCGGGGGTGATCGGCTGGCCGAACAGCTCGGCGTCCATCACCGCGATCAGCGCCTGCAGGTCGGTGGCGTTGAGCCCGTGCAGGCCGGCGAAGGCGTGCCCGATGTGCTGCGCGTCGACCGAGTATCGGCGCAGCTCGGCCGAGATCTCGGCGATCAGCCGCGCGCGGGGCGTGTCGCGCCGTCGGTACATGCCGTGGCCTGTCAACTCGGTCGCTTCCTCCCGCCGTCCCTCGGTTTGCAGCATAACTCACCAGCCGATAATCTCGTTTATCAAGATACTTGGCCTTCGGCATTTTGCATCGGTCGTGAGGCTGAGTGCGTCGAGGGAAACCCGTCGAGAGGGCATCCGATGTCAGTGTTCACCCGCGTGGCGCGCGGACGGCTCGCCGCGTGGCTCACCGTGGTCGCCGCGATCGTCTTCGGCGCGGTCGTCTTCGGGCTGCCCAAGCCCGACAACCCGGCACCCGTGTCGTCCACCGGCCTGTCCGTCGAGTGGCAGTCGACCCAGGTGGAGCGGCTCCAGGACCAACTGCCCTCGCGTGATGTCCAGCCCGCCATCGTCGTCGTCAGCCGCACCGACGGCGGCCCGCTCACCGAAGCCGACCGCGCGACTCTCACCGGCCGGTCCGGCGACCTCGGCCAGTTCGCCGTCGGTGGCCGGATCAGCCCGCCGCAGGTCTCCCCGGACGGCACCGTCGCGCTCCTCGCCGTGCCGCTGTCCACCGCCGGGGGGCAGGAGGAGGTAGCGAACCGGATCGACCAGCTCCGCACCTCCCTGGACGACGTGCCCGAGGCGCTCACCGTGGAGGTGACCGGCGGGCCCGCGTTCGCCACCGACCTCACGAAGGTCTTCGACGGCGCCGACACCACGTTGCTCGCCGTCACCGCCGCCGTCGTGGCGCTGCTGCTGCTCGTCACCTACCGCAGCCCGTTCCTCTGGATCGTGCCGCTCGCCGTCGTCGCGGCGACGGAGCAACTCACCCTGCGCGCCCTCGACACGGTCGTCCCCGCGTTCGGCCTCAACCTGCCCGGCGGCGCCGTCACCGGCATCGCCAGCGTCCTCGTCTTCGGCGCCGCCACCGACTACGCGCTGCTGCTCATCGCCCGCTACCGCGAGGAACTGCGCCGCGAGGAGGACCGCTTCGTGGCGATGCGGGCCGCGGTGCGACGGACCGCCGAACCGATCATCGCCAGCGGCTCCACCGTCGTCCTGGGCGTGCTCACCCTGCTGCTGTCCGAGCAGGAACTCAACCGCTCCCTCGCCGTGGCCTGCGCGACGGGCGTCGTGCTCGCCATGCTCTCGGCGCTGTTCGTCCTCCCGGCGGCACTGGTGATCTTCGGCCGCGGCCTGTTCTGGCCGTTCGTGCCCCGCGTCGGCGGCGAGGTACGCGAGGGCCGGCTGTGGGGCCGCCTCGGCGCCGCCGTGGAGCGTCGCCCCGTGCCCGTCGCGTTGCTCGCGACGCTGCTGCTCGCCGGGCTCAGCCTCGGTGGCCTCGGCATAAACACCGGCCTGTCGGAGACCGAGCAGTTCCGGGTCAAGCCGGAGGCGGTCGCCGGTGCGGAGACCCTCGCCCGGTCCTTCCCCGCCGGCACGACCCAGCCGGTCGCCGTGCTCACCACCCCCTCGGCGGCGCAGGCCGTCACGGCCGCCGCCGCGGCCGTGCCCGGCGTCGCCTCCGCGCGGCCCGGCGAGGCGGGCGCACAGGTCGCCCAGGTCGACGTCGTGCTGGAGGCCGAGCCGGGCACCACGGCCGCGAACCGGGCCGTCGAGGCACTGCGGGACGCGGTCGTGGCGGTTCCCGGATCCGCCCCGCCCGCCGTCGAGGGCGCACCCGCGTTCGACGGAGCGGTGGTCGGCGGCGCCGTCGCCGCCACCTACGACGAGAACGAGGCCAACGGCAAGGACCTGCGGCTGATCATGCCGATCATCCTGCTGCTCGTCGGCGGGGTCCTGGTGCTGCTCCTGCGCGGCCTGGTCGCCCCGGTGCTGCTGGTGCTCACCGTGATCGCGTCGTACTTCGCCAGCATCGGCGCGTCGTGGCTGCTCTTCGAGCACGTGCTCGGCATGCCGGCGCTCGACAGCGGCGTGCTCCTGCTCGCCTTCGTGTTCCTGGTGGCGCTCGGCGTGGACTACAACATCTTCCTCGTCACCCGGGCCCGCGAGGACGCCCGGCGGACCGGCACCCGCAACGGCATGCTCTCGGCCCTGCGGGTCACCGGCGGCGTCATCACGAGCGCCGGCATCCTGCTCGCCGCGGTCTTCGCCGTCCTCGGCGTCCTGCCGCTGATCCTGCTCACCCAGATCGGGATCATCGTCTGCATCGGCGTCCTGCTGGACACCCTGCTCGTCCGGACGGTCCTCGTGCCGGCGCTGGCGTTCACGCTCGGCGACCGCTTCTGGTGGCCGGGCCGGATCGCGCGCCGGGCCGCCGGGGACGGCGACAGCGCGGCGAGGCGCCAGGAAGCGGTGCCCGCCAAGGAGTGACCACCTGACGGGGACGGGGCCGTGCCGGCGTCGGCACGGCCCCTTGCCGTCAGGCGTCGGCGCGGACCGCCACCGGTTCGGGTGCCGCCGCGTCGCCGCCGACCGCCCGGTCGCGGGTGGCCCAGGCGACCATGAACAACGCCGTCCAGGCCACCCCGAGCAGCACCGCCGTGGCGCTGCCGCTGGCGGTGCTCAGCCCCAGGTAGAGGCGGGCGCCGACGATGCCCACCACCCCCGCCGCCGTGGCCGTCCAGGCGGCCACCGCCACCGGCCAGCGCGCCCCTCGGGACAGCAGCCAGGCCAGGGTGCAGAGGCTGGCCGCCACGACGGCGTTCTGCGTCGGGAACGGGGCGCCTTCCCCGCCGGCCGGGCCGCCGGCCGGCGGCCCGGCCAGGTCGACCACCACGGCGAGCACCACGAGCGGCACGAACGCCCCGACCGTGCCGACCACGCTGAGCAGGTCCGCCCGCCAGGGCCGGTGCCGCCAGGCCAGCACCGCGGCCACGAGCGCCACCAACGCGATCAGGGACGATCCGCGCAGCGCCGAGACCACCGCGAGCGTGACGTCGACCGCCCCGGGCGTACGCCGGTCGGCGAACCAGCCGGCGATCGCGCCGTCGAGCACCGCCAGCCCGCTGTGCCGGACCACCGCACCGAGCACCCAGGCGATGGCCAGCCCGGCCACGAAGAGCAGCAGCAGGCCGGCGACCAGGTTGATCAGCAGCGTCCACGCCGGCCCGACGTGCATGGAGAGCAGGAAGAACAGCACCCCGTACCGGCCGCTGAGCCAGCGCACCGGCCGCAGCCCCGCGGCCCGGGACGCCAGCGACCGGGCCGGATCCGGGTTGCGGCCCAGCCACCGCCCCGCCAGCACCACCGCCACCAGCGCGGCCACCAGCACCAGCACCGCGCCGGTGGCCCGCCCGAGCAGCCGGGACACCGTCTCGTACGACTCACCGGCCAGGTAGCCGACGAGCACCGAGCCGCCCACCCAGGTCACCACCCCGGCCAGGTTCCACGGCGCGAACCGCCGGTACGGCATCCCGGCCGCCCCGGCCAGCCGCGGCACCAGGGTGCGGGCGAAGGCCACCCAGCGGGCGGTGAACACCCCGCGCCCGCCCAGCCGGGCGAGCATCGCGTCCGCCCTGCTCCACCGCTGGTGTCCCACCCGGGCACCCAGCCGGCCGGCACGCAGCCGAGGCCCGTACCGCCGGCCCGCCCGGAACGCGAGTGTGTCGCCGATCACGGCTGCAACGATCATCACCAGCAGCGCCGGTACGAGCCGCAGCGTCCCCGCGTACGCTAGGAAGCCGACCAGCAGCAGGGTCGCCTCTCCCGGCACCAGCAGACCGAAGATCACAGCGGTCTCCCCCGCGACGACAATCGCGGCGATCACATAGATCAGCAGGGACGGCAGGCCCTGCAGCGAAGTCAGCAGGTCATGCATCGGGCCCCGAATCTCACGGGCTCAGCATGCCAGGCGTGGAAACGGTCGGGACATCAGTTTCGGCAGAGATCCGGGCTATCCGGGGGGATACCCCCGACGCGTGCCCCGGCAACCGCAGACAGGAGTATGGAGGGTATGCAGCTTCGCACCGACCTCCGCAACGTCGCCATCATCGCCCACGTCGACCACGGCAAGACGACCCTGGTCGACGCCATGTTGCGGCAGGCCGGCGCCTACGGCGCCCGCGGCGAGGTAACCGAGCGGGTCATGGACTCGATGGACCTCGAACGGGAAAAGGGCATCACCATCCTGGCCAAGAACACCGGCGTGCGGTACGTGCCGGCCGATGGCGCCGACCCGGTGACCATCAACATCATCGACACGCCCGGCCACGCCGACTTCGGCGGCGAGGTGGAACGCGGCCTGACCATGGTCGACGGGGTGGTGCTGCTGGTCGACGCCAGCGAGGGCCCGCTGCCGCAGACCCGGTTCGTGCTCCGCAAGGCGCTCAAGGCCCGCATGCCGATCATCCTGGTGATCAACAAGGTGGACCGCCCCGACGCCCGGATCAAGGAGGTCGTGGACGACACCTACGAGCTCTTCCTCGACCTGGACGCCGACGAGGAGCAGATCGACTTCCCGATCGTCTACGCCTGCGCCCGCGACGGCATCGCCTCGCTGACGCAGCCCGCCGACGGCGCGGTCCCCGACGACAGCCACAGCCTGGAGCCGCTGTTCCGCACCCTGCTCGACACGATCCCGCCGCCCGCGTACGAGCAGGACGCGCCGCTGCAGGCGCACGTCACCAACCTCGACGCCTCCCCGTTCCTCGGCCGGCTGGCGCTGTGCCGGGTGCGGCAGGGCACCATCAGCAAGGGCCAGACCGTGGCGTGGTGCCGCACCGACGGCAGCACCCAGCGGGTCCGCATCTCCGAACTGCTGATGACCGAGGGCCTGGAGCGCAAGCCGGCCGACTCGGCCGGACCGGGCGACATCATCGCGGTCGCCGGCATCCCCGAGATCATGATCGGGGAGACCCTGGCCGACGCGGAGAACCCGCAGCCGCTGCCGCTGATCACCGTCGACGAGCCCGCCATCTCGATGACCATCGGCACCAACAACTCGCCGCTCGTCGGCCGGGTCAAGGGCGCCAAGGTCACCGCCCGGATGGTCAAGGACCGGCTCGACAAGGAACTGATCGGCAACGTGTCGCTGCGGGTGCTGCCCACCGAGCGCCCCGACGCGTGGGAGGTGCAGGGCCGTGGTGAGCTGGCGCTGGCCATCCTGGTGGAGCAGATGCGCCGCGAGTCCTACGAGCTGACCGTGGGCAAGCCGCAGGTGGTCACCCGGGAGATCGACGGGAAGACCTGCGAGCCGGTCGAGCGGCTCACCATCGACGCCCCGGAGGAGTACCTCGGCGCGATCACCCAGCTGCTGGCGACCCGCAAGGGCCGGATGGAGCAACTGGTCAACCACGGCACCGGCTGGATCCGGATGGAGTGGCTGGTGCCGGCCCGCGGCCTGATCGGCTTCCGCACCGAGTTCCTCACCGACACCCGGGGCACCGGCATCCTGCACCACGTCTTCGAGTCGTACGAGCCGTGGTTCGGCGAGCTGCGCACCCGCAACAACGGTTCCCTGGTCGCCGACCGCTCCGGCGCGGTCACCGCCTTCGCGATGATCAACCTCCAGGAGCGCGGCCAGCTCTTCGTCGAGCCGGGCACCGAGGTGTACGAGGGCATGATCGTCGGCGAGAACTCCCGCTCCGACGACATGGACGTCAACATCACCAAGGAGAAGAAGCTCACCAACATGCGGGCGTCGACGTCCGACGAGACCGAGAAGCTGATCCCGCCGCGCAAGCTGTCGCTGGAGCAGGCCCTCGAGTTCTGCCGCGAGGACGAGTGCGTCGAGGTGACCCCGGCCGCGGTGCGCATCCGCAAGGTGGTGCTCGACCAGACGGCACGCGGCCGGGCCGCCGCCCGCCGCAAGCACGCCGGCTGACGTACGACGGCAGCCTCCCCGGAGCCCGGACCGCGCCACGCGGTCCGGGCTCCGCCCGTCGGGGCGCCCCGCGACGGGCGTCGGTGAAGACCTCAGGCGGGGCGGGTGGCGAGGAAGGCGAACAGGTCGGGCACCCGGCCGGACCCCGCCTCGGCGGTGCGGACCAGCGTCAGGCCGGCATCGGTGACCGCGTTGAGCAGGCCGGCCATCGGGACGTGCCAGGCGCCGACGCGCACCCGCACCCCGTGCGGCGACCAGGCCCGGAAGCTGCGCTCCCGGTCGGCGTAGCCGCCGTCGACCACGATCCGCGCCGGATCGGACCGGTCGGCGAACGCCCCGACGAAACACGGGTGCACCCCCACGTGGACGAACCGCCCGCCGGGCGCGAGCACCCGCGCGGCCTCGGCGACCACCGCCGCGTAGTCGGGCACGTCGGTGTGAGCCAGCACGCACGCCACCGCCGGCACCGAGGCGTCGGCGACGGGCAGCGCCGCCGCGTCTGCGCGGGCCACCGGCAGGCGCGGACGGGCATGCCGCAACTGCCCGCCGGACAGGTCGACCCCGACCGGCTGCCAACCCAGCCGGCGCAGCTCCGCCGCCTGGAGGCCGGTGCCGCAGCACAGGTCGAGGCAGCGGCCGGGGCCGGGGCCCAGCAGGTCACGGAGCTGGCCGCGGACCCGGTCCATGTAGTCGCTGGACGTGTCGGTGGCGAACGCCTCGTACCAGTCGGCGTGCGCGTCGTAGGCGGCAACCGTCATCCCCGCACGGTACGGCCGATCGCCCCGCCCCGCCGCCCCGTCGACGATCCGCTACGGTCAGCCACATGACCTGGGACGCGCTCGACGCCCACCTGGACGGGGTGCCCGGCACCGTGTCGGCGTACGTGGGACGGGTCGGCGCCGCCCCCACCTGGACCCGGCGGGCCGACGCGACCCACTACGCGGCCAGCACCATGAAGGCCGCCGTGCTCGTCGCACTGCACCGCGCCGCCGAGGCCGGCGCCCTCGACCTGGACGCCCCGGTGCCGGTACGCAACGAGTTCGACTCGGCGCAGCCCGGCGCCCCCCGGTTCGCCTGCGCGCGGCACTACGACAACGACGAGGCGGTCTGGGAGCGCGTCGGCGGCAACGCGCCGCTGCGGTGGCTCGCCGAGCGGATGATCGTCCGCTCCAGCAACCTCGCCACCAACCTGGTCATCGGCCACGTCGGCCTACCGGCGGTGGCCCGGGTGTGGGCGCTCGCCGGAGCCCGGCACAGCGTGACCGGCCGGGGCATCGAGGACTTCGCGGCCCGCGACGCGGGCGTCACCAACCTCGTCACCGCCGCCGACCTGGCCGCCCTGCTCGGCGCGCTGGCCGCCGGCGCGGACGCCCCCGGCCCGCTCGCCACGCCGGCCGGCTGCGCCGCCATGCTCGACGTGCTGTTCGCGCAGGAGCACCGCGAGGACCTGGCCGCCGGGCTGCCCGAGGGCACCCGCATCGCGCACAAGAACGGCTGGGTACGCGGCGTGCGGCACGGCGCGGGGGTGGTCTTCCCCGACGACGCGCCACCGTACGCGGTCGTCGTCTGCACCACCACCGACCTCGCCGACGGCGGCGCCTCCGGCGAGGAGGACGACGACGCCTGCCGGCTCATCGCGGACGTCTCCACCGCCGCCTGGGCCGCCCGGCACGACCTGTAGAGCCGTCACTCCAGCAGGTGGGCCCGCAGCGCCACCAGGACGTCGTCGGTCACCCCGAGCCCGTCGCGCAGGTACGCCCCGAACGACCCGTGCACCCGGTGCACCTCCTCGTACGCGGCGTCCAGGTACTCCGGGCGCACCTCCAGCACCGGGCGCACCACCTCGACGTCCATTCCCGGCTGCCGGCGTCGCATCGCCTCCAGGATGACCGCCCGCAGGCTCTCGGTCAGCCGGTTGTTGGCCAGGTAGTCCGCCCGGATCGCGTCCTCCGCCACGCCGAGCGCGCTCAGCAGCAGCACCGTCAGCCAGCCGGTGCGGTCCTTCCCCGCCGAGCAGTGGTAGACCAGCGGCAGGTTCTCCGCCTCCGCCGCCAGCCGCACCGCCGCGCCGAAACTCTCCCGCGCCGACTCCCCCGTGACGAACCACCGGTAGATCGCCGCCATCGCCCCCGGCGTGCCCTGCTCCGCCAAAGCCGCGTACGCGCCCAGGTCGTGACCGAGCAGCACCGCCGAGACGTACGTGAAGACGGGGTGTTCGGCGTCGTGCACCGGCAGGTGCACGACCCGCGGCTCGCCGGACAACCGGTCCGGCGGAGCGACCACCATCTCCGAGTGGTCCCGCAGGTCGACCACGCACGCCGGGCCGAGCTTGGCCAGCACCGGCAGGTCCTCGTCGGTCAGCCGCCCCAACGCCGGGGTACGGATCAGCACCCCCGGACGCACCCGCCGGCCGTCGAAACCGACCAGCCCGCCCAGGTCCCGCGCGTTCGGCGCCCCCACCAACTCCCAACTACGCTCGCTCATGCCGGCACTCCGCTCCGCTCCGCGCCGCCATCAGGCCCGCGTTGGATGATTCGCTCGCTACGCTCGCTCATGCCGGCCTCCCCTTCGCCTGCCCGTGTCCGTATAGGGTGCCGCACATGACGATCGCCGCGGTACGCACCCACCGGCTCTCCGCCCCCTTACACACCCCGTTCGTCACCGCGCTGCGCCGCACCACCACCGTGGAGACCCTGGTGGTGGAGGTGGTGGACGCCGACGGCCGGTCCGGCTACGGCGAGGCGCCCCAGGTGTGGCAGGTGACCGGGGCCTCGGTCGCCGGCTCCGAGGCGTGCGTCCGCGAGCTGATCGGCCCGGCGCTCACCGGTCGCGACGCCGACGACCTGGTGGCCCGCTGCACCGAGGTGCAACGCGTCGTCGTCGGCAACGAGGCGGCCAAGGCGGCCGTCGACGTCGCGCTGCACGACCTGGCGGCCCGGCGGCTCGGCGTACCGCTGGTGCGGCTGCTCGGGGGCACCGCCCTGCGGGTGCCGACGGACGTCACGCTCGCGGCCGGCGACGCCGTGGACCTGGCGGCGGCGGCCCGGCAGCGGCGGTCGGAGGGCTTCGGCGTGCTCAAGCTGAAGGTGGGCACGGACGCCGCCGGCGACCTGGACCGGGTCCGCGCCGTGCGGGCCGCCGTGGGCGACGGGGTACGCATCCGGCTCGACGCCAACCAGGGCTGGACCCCGCGCGAGGCGGTCCGGGTGATCCGTGGCGTCGAGGACGCCGGGCTGGACGTGGAACTCGTCGAGCAGCCCGTCCCCCGCTGGGACCTGGACGGGCTGGCCTGGGTCAGCGACCGGGTGGACGTGCCGATCCTCGCCGACGAGGCGGTCTTCGGCACCCGCGACCTGGTCGAGGTCATCCGCCGCCGGGCCGCGGACATGGTCAACGTCAAGCTCGCCAAGTGTGGCGGCCTGCACCCCGCCCGGACCCTGCTGGAGCTGGCCGCCGCACACGGGCTCGGCACCGTCGTCGGGTCGATGATGGAGAGCGAGGTGGGCATCGGCGCCGCCGCGAGCCTCGTCGCCGCCTACGGCACCACGGCCGTGGCCGACCTGGACGCCGCCTGGTGGCTGGCCTGGTCACCGGTGCGCGGCGGCCTCCGGTACGACGGCCCGACCGTCGTGCTGCCGGACGCGCCGGGCCTGGGCATCACGTCGGTGACTGAAGCAAAGATGCAGACTGATGGTTGATGCGTGACGGAAATTTTCATATGGTCGGAGGGGACATTTCGGCGCGAGCTGGGGGTGGACGTGGAGCTGCAACCGGGCCGGGAGGCCGTGGTCAGGGTCGCCGTCGCGACCCTCTGGAGCTGCCCCGAGGCCGTACGCCCCGTCGACGGCCCCGCCCTCGCCTCGCCCACCGACATCGGGGCGTGGATCTCCGGAATGGACACCGATCAGCAGGTCGGCGACTGCGTGCTGAGCCAGCTGCTGCTCGGTGAGCGGGTGCTCGTCACCGAGCTGCGCCCGGACGGCTGGGCGCACGTGGTCGCGGTCGAGCAGCCGGCCCCCCGACTGCACCCGGGCGGCTACCCCGGCTGGCTGCCCGTCGACCAGCTCGCCCCGGTGGGCGACGGCGACGGCGCCCCGCGGGTCGACGCCCCCCACGCCGACCCGCTGGTCGTCGATGCCACCGTCACCACCCTGCGCGCCACCCCGGGCGGCGCCGAGGTGCTCCCCGGGGTCATCCTGGGCACCCGGCTGTCCCCCGCCGGGCCGGTCGTCGACGGCTGGCGCCCGGTACGCGCGCCGGGCCACACCGACCCGCTCTGGCTGCCCGGCGACGACGCGGTACCGGTGCCCACGACACCCCCGACGGCCGAGGAGGTGCTGGCCGTCGCCCAGCGACTGGTCGACATCGTCTACATCTGGGGCGGGGTGTCGGCGTACGGCATCGACTGCTCCGGCCTGGTCCATCTGGCCTGGCGGCGGCTCGGCGTGCTGCTGCCGCGCGACGCCAGCGACCAGGCGACGGCCACCACGCCGGTGCCGCTGGGCGCGGAACGCCCCGGCGACCTCTACTTCTTCGCCCGCCCCGGGCGCCGGATCCACCACATCGGCATCGTCACCGCCGACCCGCGCCCCGGCGACGATCGCCGGATGCTGCACGCCTGTTACGTGCAACGCCGGGTGCTGGAGGAGCGGCTGCCCGACGAGCGCACCGCGACCCTGGTCGGCGCGCACCGGGTCTGACCCGGATCCGACACGAGGGGCGCTCCCGGCCGGGAGCGCCCCTCGTCGCGTCGCGTACGCCTCAGTGACCGACCCCGGTCAGCACCGCGCGCCGGTCGCGCGAGGACTTGATCAGGCTGGCCACGGTCGCCACGGCGAGGGTGCCGAGAATGATCGTCAGCGAGAGCCAGATCGGGATGTGCGGGGCCCAGGAGACGTGCTCGCCGCCGTTGATGAACGGCAGCTTGTTGTCCGCCAGGGCCTCCAGCACCAGCTTGACGCCGATGAAGCCGAGCACCACGGCCAGGCCGTAGCTGAGGTAGATGAGCCGGTTCAGCAGGCCGCCGAGCAGGAAGTAGAGCTGCCGCAGCCCCATCAGCGCGAAGACGTTGGCGGTGAAGACCAGGTACGGCTCCTGGGTGATGCCGAAGATCGCCGGGATCGAGTCGAGCGCGAAGATCAGGTCGGTGGTGCCGATGGCGATCATGACGATCAGCATCGGCGTGAAGATCCGCTTGCCCTTCTCCGTGTGGGTGGTCATCCTGGCGCCGTCGTAGTCCCGGGAGATCGGCAGCGCCTTGCGGCTCCACCGGATCAGCAGGTTCTCGGAGAACTCGTCCTCGTCCGGCTCACCCTGCCGGGCCAGGTTGATCGCGGTGTAGATCAGGAACGCGCCGAAGATGTAGAACACGAACGAGAACTGGGAGATCAGCGCCGCGCCGGCCGCGATGAAACCGCCGCGCATGATCAACGCCAGCACGATGCCGATCAGCAGCACCTTCTGCTGGTACTGCCGCGGCACCCCGAAGCGCGCCATGATGATCACGAAGACGAACAGGTTGTCGACCGAGAGGCTGTACTCGGTCAACCATCCGGTGTAGAACTGCCCGGCCGCGCTGGCCCCCGAGGCCAGCCAGACACCGGCACCGAAGAGCAGGGCCAGGGCGACGTAGAAGCCGACCCAGAGGCTCGACTCACGCACGCTGGGCTCGTGTGGCCGCCGACCGATGATCAGCAGATCCACGAGCAGGATCCCGGTCAGGACGACGAGCGTCCCCGCCCAGACCAGTCCGGACACGTCCAAGGTTCATTCCTCCGGCAGACACGCAACGACGGGCACACCGTACGCCCTTCACGGGCGCGGTGTGCCGGCGGCGCTGACTCTGGTGACTGTCGGAGGTCTCTTCCGTCGCCGTCCCCCGAGGGAGGGGCGGCGACCGACGGAGCCGGGTCGCGCTGCCAGGTTCGGCGGTCGACCGTGCTGACGACTCCGTCGCGGGGGAATACTCCCCTCCTCGTCCGACATTCTCGCCCACCGCCGCCAGTCGTCGCATCCCGGCGGTGAGTGTCCTTTCCCACGCCGCATCGATGACGGCCGGTGCCGGGTGGCGGCTGCTGTCGGCCACCCAACCCCGTAGGGCTTCCTAGGAGGCTAGTGTGACGGGGTGGCATCCCCGTTCCGGAACACCGGCGCTACCGGTCCGCGGCCACCAGCGGATCGGCGAGCGGCCAGCCAGCCGCGAGCAACGCGTCGCAGGCGGCCACGGCCCGGGCCAGCCGCCGCCGGTGCGGGCCGGTGAGTTCCACCACCGGCACCCCGCAGCTCGCCAGCTCCGCCCGGAACCGCCCGGTCATCCACGCCCGAAGGTGCTCGCCGTCGCGCAGCCCGTCGTCGTCGAACGGCACCCCGACGTGGTCGGTCAGCAGGTACAGCGCCGGCCGCCGGGCCGCCCCGCGTACCCGCGCCGAGGTCGACCCGAGGTACCGCTCCTCCCAGACCGCGGTGGCCCGGGCATCCGTGTCGCAGAACAGCAGCGGGCCGCACGACCTCGCTGCGGCGTCCTCCGCCGCCTGCTGGTCCCGGACCACCTCGGCGAAGTCGTCGCGGTCCCAGACCACGTCGAAGACCGTGGCCGCCGGATCCCGCTCGCGCAGCCGGGCCAGCTTCCGCGCGGTCAGCTCCCGGCCGTACTCGGGGACCCAGCGGGTGCCGTAGTGCGCGGCGAGGGCAGCGGCCATCGTCGTGGTGCCGGTCGACTCCGCGCCGACGACCACCACCCGCCGGACGAACCACGCCCGCACGGGCGGGCTCAGCCGGTCCCAGTTGCCCGCCGGGTCCGCCCGCACCGCCGTTCCCGACACCGGCACGCCGCGCCGCCCCGGATCCACGCAGACCGAGACGGCGTCGAACCGCCGGGCCAGTTCCTCGCCGTACGCCTCGGAGGAGAAGACAGCGTCCACCGGCGCCCCGCCCAGCGCCTCGCGGAACACCGCGCAGTGCAGGTCCCAGACCGCCGGATCGGCGTAGTCCACCGGATGGTCGTCGTAGCGACCGACGAAGCGGACCCACGGGGTGGCCGCGTGCGCCTCGCGCAGCCAGTCCAGCCGCAGTCCGAGCGGGATCGACTCCCGCCTCGACGGCGCCACCACCACGGTGACCGCGGCGCAGCGCGCGGCGGCGGCCTCGATCAGCGCGTGGTGACCCGCGTGCGGCGGATAGAACTTGCCCACCACCATCCCGTGCCGGAACTCCGGCACCGCCGGCCCGGCGCCTCCTGCCCGGGACCCGCCGGCGGCCGCCCCGGTCATGCCGCCGCCGGGGCCGGACCGGACGGCACCGGCGTCGGGACGGCACCGCGCCGCAGATCCGCCCGCCAGTCGCGCAGCCCGAGCACGCACAGCCCGAGGAAGATCACGTAGAGCGCCGCGGTGAGGTACAGGCCCTTGTAGGCGTACAGCGGGATGTAGACCAGGTCGGCGGCGATCCACAGCCACCAGCTCTCCACCCGCTTGCGGGTCTGCCCGTACGTGGCCAGCAGGGACAGCGCGGTGGTCAGCGCGTCCGGCAGCGGCACGGTGGAGTCGGTGGCCCGGTCCAGCAGCATCCAGAGCGCCCCGGTCAGCGCCACGCCCGCCGCCGCCAGCAGCCACCACTCCCGGGTGCCCGGTCCGGCTGACCGCGAGCCGGGTACGCCGCTCGCCGCCGTAGAGCCACGCCCACCACCCGTACAGGCCCAGGCCGACGTAGACCACCTGGAGGCCGGCGTCGGCGTACAGGCCGGCGGTCCAGAACAGCAGCATCAGCAGCAGCACGTTGGCGATGCCGACCGGCCAGTTGGCGATCCGCTGCCGGGCCACCAGCCAGACGTTGAGCACGCCGGTGGCGAAGCCGAGCAGCTCGGCCCAGGTGGTGCCGGTGCCCGCCACCGTGAACGCCGTGCCGGTGAGCCAGTCGATCATTGCGCCCCTCCCCTGTCGCGCGCCCACCCTAGATCCGTCCGGCCGGCGGGAACAGACCCCCGCCGGGTCCGAGCCTGGCGACGGCGTGAAAGGCTCCCGGCATGGTGCTTGAGGTCGCGCTCATCGACGTACTGCCGGGACACGAGGACGAGTTCGCCGCCGCGTACGCCAAGGGGCATCCGGTGCTCGCCGGGACGCCCGGCTGCCGGTCGGTGCGGATGACCCGGGGCGTCGAGTCCCCGAGCCGCTTCGTGCTGCTGGTCGAGTGGGACTCGGTCGAGGCGCACAACGACAACTTCCGCGCCACCGAGCGCTTCGCGCAGTGGCGGGCGCTGATCGGCCCGCACTTCGCCAACCCGCCGCTGGTCGAGCACTTCATCGACGTCCCGGCCTGAACTGTCGTACCCCTGCCCTAGGCTACGCCCGCACGCGAGGGCGACCGGTCCCGACGGGCTCGGGGGCGCCGGGCCCGGTCGCCGCGCGGCGCTGCCCGCTGCCCGC